>JAVFAO010000365.1:0-7255 GCA_034002465.1 Myxococcota bacterium | reverse complement strand
TGGCGAGCCCCTTTTGCTCCTCACCGTTGGCCTCGGCGAGCAGCTTCTCACGAATGATGTTGGCCTCGGCCTGCCCCTGCTTGAAGAAGACCTCGACCTCGGCCTGCTTGACCCTCACCTTGGCAGAACCAAGCTTCTCCTCGCCCTCTGCATTGGCCTCGGCCTTGAGCAACTGCACCCGGGCTTCGGCCTGGCCATTCTTCTCCACCGCTAGGGCCTGGGCCTCGCGGACGCGAACGGCAGCAAGACCTTCGGCCGCATGCTCGGCCTGCAAACCCTCGGCGAGCCTGATCTTGGCAAGCGCGGTCTTGTCCGCGGCCTCACGATCGGCCTCTGCCATGGTGAGACGCTCACGCGCGAGGTGCTTGGCGACCTCCTCGCGGGCTTGTGCACCCTTGATTTCGCGAACGAGCTTCTCTTGGGCGTCACCCTCTGCGGTAATGATCCGTGCCTCGCGACCGCGCTTGGCATCAGCCAGCACACGCAGATCCTTGATGGCCTCCTCTTGCTCGGCCACACTCTTCTCGACAGAGATGCGCGCCGCAACCACGTCGGCTATCTCCTTCTTCTCCTGCTCGACCGCCTTGTCCTTGGCGATGGTCCGCAGCTGCACCTCATGCTCACGGCCGATGGCTTCGAGCTCGCGGTCTTTTTGTGCCCGCTCCGCCTCGATACCCACGACGCGCTCGCGGTTCTTCTGCGTGACCTCGATCTGGCGAATACGATTCTCTTCCTTGACGGCGATCTCTTCCTCAGCCTTGATACGGGCCGACTCGGCCTTGGCACGCTCCTCGTCTTGAACGATGCGCGTGGTCGCCGACTCACGTGCGTTGACCGATGCGATCTCTCGATCCCGCTTGGCGGCAGCGTCGGCACGCTTGCGCTCGAGCTCGAAGATGGCCTCGTCCGCGGCAACGTTTTCCTTTGAGATTTCGCGACGTTCCTTCTGCTTGAGCTCATTGGTCATGACGTTCTGGGCGGTGGTGATCTCGGTGATCTTGCGGATGCCCTGTGCGTCGAGGATGTTGTCCTTCTCGAGGTGTTCGAGTGGAGTCTGTTCGAGGTAGTCGATGGCGGCGTCTTCGAGCTTGTAGCCGTTCAGGTCTTGGCCGATGATCTCGATGATATCGTCGCGGAATTTGGCGCGCAGAGTATACAGCTCTTCGAATTCGAGGCGCTTTCCGACGGTCTTTAGTGCCTCGGAGAACTTGGCGACAAAGAGGTTCTCCATGGTGCCGTGGTCAGAGGCACGCGCACATCCAATGGACTGCGCCACCTTGAGCACGTCCTCCTTCGATTTGTTCACCCGCACGAAGAAGGTGACCTTGATGTCGGCGCGAATGTTGTCCTTGCACACCAGTCCATCCGGACCACGGCGATCGATCTCGATGGTCTTCACCGAGATGTCCATGACCTCCGCGCGGTGGATGATGGGGTAGACCACGCCACCCGTGAAGGTGACCTCGGGCTCCGCACGCATCTTGTTGATGATCAGCGCCTTGCCTTGGTCGACCTTTCGATAGAACTTGGCAATGATGACCGCCAACCCGATCAGCAACAAGACCACGAAGGCAATGATCACACCGACGACGATGATGGAATCCTGACTGGCGGCCACGAGCACGAGTTGACTGGACTGCATCGTCTCTTCTCCTATTTCAATCGCAAAGCAGGCGCTGGAAACCACCCAATGCTTGCGGACAACGTTGCTTGCCGTTCAGCTGTTTGCATTCGTTCGCTCTCGGGCACCGACCTCGCGCCAGCTGCAAATCCTTCGGATTGGCGCGAGGATGCGTGCCCTTCGCTCACTTTCGATTGCATTCGTTCGCTCTCGGGCACCGACCTCGCGCCAGCTGCAAATCCTTCGGATTGGCGCGAGGATGCGTGCCCTTCGCTCACTTTCGATTGCATTCGTTCGCTCTCGCGAGACCCTCGCAGCGCTGCGCAGACGCTGACTCGTGCCTCGCTTCGCTCACTTGTTCGCTTCTACCAAACCCTTACCTGATTCAGCGCTTGCCCACGATCTCCTCTTCCCGAGCCCATTGAGCCGACGCCTGCTGCTCTCTCTGCGCTCTCGCCGAGAGCAGGGGTTCCATGGGCTCCACTACAAAAGCCTCTCGCTCGTCATCGAAATCGACGATCAAGGCCGTCCCACCACGGGCAAGCGTATTGGGATCGTCACATCGCACATCAATTAGATGGGAGCCCCCAGGCGTGCTCACCTCCGCTTGGCCAAACCGAGCATCAACCCGACCCGTTCGAACCGTACACACCTGGCCAATCAGGTCGCGACGGCTCTCTGCATGCTGAGTCCGAAAGATCGGCTTCAACGGCCGAATGATCAACGAGGTCAGGATCAGACCGAAGAGCAGGGACAGCAGGAAGACGCCTACGCTGCTCCACCACGTCATCGCCTCTGCACCCACCACCTTGTTGCCAAAATAGCTCACGCCCCAGCCGATCAACACCATCAAGCTGGCCACGATGGTTACCGGCGCCGAACGCAGGCTGAACGCCGACATCAGCCAGGCCAAGACTCCCTCGCCAGCAGCGTCACTTGCTCCAGCCGCGCTCTCAGCACCAGCATGGGCAGCACCCTCTGCCGCACCCTCAGCAGCGCCTTCGGCAACCCCCTCGGCAACCCCCTCGGCTACCCCTTCGGCAGCGCCTTCCGCTACTCCCTCGGCGACGCCTTCCGCTACCCCCTCGGCGACGCCTTCCGCTACCCCCTCGGCGACGCCTTCCGCTACCCCCTCGGCGACGCCTTCGGCAACCCCCTCGGCGGCACCATCGCCACTGAACATGTCCATGTCCAGAACGCCAAGCACGACGAAGAGCCAATAGACCAAGACCACCACCAACAGAAAGCTGAAGATGACGGTAGGAAAAGCCAAAATACCTTCGAGGAAGAGGCTCATGCGCGCGTTCCCTTCTAGCCCGACATCGTATCCCTATCCCATCGCAACGGGGATGGCAAGCCCGGATCGCTCGGCTGCACGATAGCACAGCGTTGATCACGGTACAGAGAAGTCCCACGCTCGCGCGCAGAGACAGCCCAGCCGATTCGTATTCTCCAATCGCCAGAGAAGCACGACTTCAGCTGCTTTGTCCCGGCACACTCAAGCATCAGCGGACTCTCTTGACACTGGTTCAAGCCTTTCCGACAGCGGAGGTTCAGAACCAAAGGCAGAGCCAACTGATGAGGAAGGGCGCTACAGGGGACCGGAACGAAGCGCACAAAATGTATTCCCACCTTCGAAAGACAAGCATGAACTCGGCGTACCGTGTTATGCTCGCTCGGCAGTGCGTCAGGTGCGCACGCCCGAGCTCATGGAGAGCGACGATGACAGCACGCCCGAGCGCAGCCTACACGATGCACCGCCCCTTCTCACTGGTGTCCTCGTTCGAACCCACGGGGGACCAGCCCAACGCCATCTCTCAACTGGTCGAAGGCATCGAAGCCGGGCGTCCTGCTCAAACCCTGCTTGGGATCACGGGTAGCGGCAAGACCTTTACCATCGCCAACGTCATCGCCCGCACTCAGCGCCCCACGCTCATCATCGCGCCAAACAAGACACTGGCTGCTCAGCTCTATAACGAATACAAGGAGCTGTTCCCTCAGAACGCTGTTGAGTTCTTCGTCAGTTACTACGACTACTACCAGCCAGAGGCCTACGTTCCGAGCAGCGACACCTACATTGAGAAAGACGCAAACATCAATGACGCCATCGACAGGATGCGTCATGCTGCCACTCACAGCCTGCTTACCCGTAACGATGTGATCATCGTCGCGAGCGTATCCTGCATCTATGGCCTCGGCACTGCAGAGGCGTACGTTGGAATGATGGCCTTCGTCCAGCGAGGCGAACAGCTCGAGCGCGACGAGTTCTTGCGTCAGCTGGTTCGAATCCAGTATAACAGGGCGCAAATCGACTTCGAGCGTGGTAGCTTTCGTGTACGAGGAGACTGCGTCGAGGTCTTTCCTGCGTACGAGAACTCTCGCGCGGTACGTATTCAGTTTTTTGGCGATGAGATTGAGCGCATTGTCGAGATCGACGCGCTTCGCGGTCGTGTGCTCAATGAGCTCGACAAGATCGCGATCTTCCCCGCCAGCCACTATGTGGTCACGCCCGAACGCAAGCAGATTGCGATAGAAAACATCAAGACGGAGCTGACACAGCGAGTCGAGCAATTTCGCTTGGAGGAGCGGCTGATCGAGGCTCAGCGCCTTGAGCAGCGCACGCAATATGACCTCGAGATGCTCATCACCATGGGCTACTGCAACGGCATTGAAAACTACTCCAGGCACCTGACTGGTCGGTCTCCTGGTGAGGCTCCGCCATGCCTGCTGAACTACCTTCCCAGCGACTTCTTGCTGTTCATCGATGAGAGCCACGTCACGGTACCACAGATTGGGGGCATGTATCGTGGAGATCGTGCGCGAAAGCAAACCCTGGTCGACTACGGCTTCCGGCTACCCAGCGCTCTGGACAATCGCCCCTTGAATTTCGAGGAGTTCGAGGACATTGCCAAGCGCCTCATCTTCGTCTCGGCGACGCCGGGTGAGTATGAGCTGGAGCGCTCTAGCGGTGTCGTTGTGGAGCAGCTGGTACGCCCGACTGGTTTGCTCGACCCCGCCCTGGAGATACGTCCTGCCGTTGACCAGGTTGATGACGCCATCAAGGAGATCCGTGTGGCTGTGGCAGCGCAGATGAGGGTGCTCGTCACCACGCTTACCAAGCGCATGGCAGAGGATCTCAGTGAGTTCCTGGCTGAGATAGGGATCAAGGTACGCTACCTTCACAGTGATATCGACACACTCGAGCGTTCGTCGATCCTGAGGGATCTGCGAAGGGGGGTGTTTGACGTGCTCGTTGGCATCAACCTTCTCCGTGAGGGTCTCGACCTTCCGGAGGTGGGCTTGGTCTGCATACTGGATGCGGACAAAGAGGGCTTTCTGCGATCGCACCGCTCGCTGATCCAGACGATCGGCAGGGCATCACGCAATGCTGAGGGCCGTGCGATTCTGTATGCCGACCACGAGACGGAGTCGATGCGCTCGGCTGTCTCAGAGACTCGGCGTCGGCGCAGCGTTCAAGAGGCCTACAATCAGGCGCATGACATCGTCCCGCAGACGATCATCAAGGCGATTCAGGACCTTGGGGAACATGTACCGGTCCAGTCGGATGAAACGCAGCCTGCTGCTTCGGCGGAGAAGGAGGCCAAGCTGTCGTTGGAGAAGGTGCCGAGTCGCATCGAGAAACTGAAGAAGCAGATGAAGGCAGCGGCGGCACGGCTTGAGTTCGAGGACGCGGCCATCCTGCGTGATCGTATCAAGCGTTTGGAGGCGCGGTTATTGGGCCTGGAGCAAGACACATCTCCCCAAGCCTTTTGAAATAAAAGGGATTCCAAAGGGCGAGCCCTTTGGCGGGGTGTGGGGCAGAGCCCCACTCACACCCAGCGAGCCGCGCGAAGCGCGCAAGCCCACACTCACATCCGGCGAGCCGCGCGAAGCGCGCAAGCCCACACTCACACCCAGCGAGCCGCGCGAAGCGCGCAAGCCCACACTCACATCCGGCGAGCCGCGCGAAGCGCGCAAGCCCACACTCACATCCGGCGAGCCGCGCGAAGCGCGCAAGCCCACACTCACACCCAGCGAGCCGCGCGAAGCGCGCAAGCCCACACTCACACCCAGCGAGCCGCGCGAAGCGCGCAAGCCCACACTCACACCCAGCGAGCCGCGCGAAGCGCGCAAGCCATCCCGGCGAGCCGCGCGAAGAGCGCAAGCCATCCCGGCGAGCCGCGCGAAGCGCGCAAGCCATCCCGGCGAGCCGCGCGAAGCGCGCAAGCCCGGCAACAACCGCCTATTTCGGATCCAGTGCGCGGGCGACATAGCGCTTGCGCACCCGCCGCGCAACAGCAAGGTTCTCCTCGAGACTCTCCTGCGCATACGGTTCAACGGTACAGTCGAGCGTCTGCGACCAGCCCCCAGTCCCCTGCGGCCAGAGCCACTCCCCCTGCTTCACGCTCAGCTCTCCAAGCTCGCGCGCCTCCATATCGAACAGCACCGCGCGCGCTTGCTCATTGCGCTTCATGTGAACCCCTCTCAGTCCGACAAAGCCACTCCATTCCTTCGAACACGATGACATCCTCAGCCGTCAGCAACGGCATGCCGTCAAGAACAGCATACGCCTTTGTCCCGTCGCTGGTCAAGAGCAACGAGTCCGGCTCTCTGGAGAATGGCAGAATACACTCGCCGCTGCGAAATCGCTCCAATACCCGCGTAAGCAGCCCCGCTCCTGCCTCCTGCAACGGCTTCCCGTCGATAGGGCAGCGCAGGTCCGTTGCCAAATCCCTCCAGCTCGGTGCCTCCAACGAGAGCTCACCCCGTCCCCATGCACCCGCTCGCGCCGACTCACCAATCCGTCGCGCCAACAGAAGCAGACGCTCGCTGTCGAAAGAGAAGGTGCCCAGGTCATAGCCCGACCACAACTGCTCGAGCTCAAAGCCCGCCTGCCACAACATCGTTCGAAGCTCCGATGCGGTGAACAAACGCAGTGACCAGCTTCGCTCGACGTCATCATCCTCCGAAATCAGCCGAATCGACTCCACGCTGCGTCCACTTACCGGATCGAAAGCAAACGAGCGCAAGACCACACTGCCATCCTCCAACTCAAACCAATCGCGCCCAGGTGCTGCCCTGAGCACAAAGTCACGATGCACCAGATCCATCAGCAAGTAGCCGCCGGGCCGAAGCGAGCGAGCAATGCTCGAAAGCATCGCCAGATGCTCGGCGTCGGTGTCGAAAAATCCAAAGGACGTATAGAGGTTGAGCGCCAGGTCGAAGCTCCCTTCAAAGGGCAGGGCCCGCGCATCTGCACGCACCCAGCGCAGCGCCTCTGCCCCCACTTGTGATCGACCATGGTCGAGCATCGAGCGCGAGTAATCCGCCACCGTCAGGTCGTGCCCGCAAGCAGCCAACGGGCGCGCAACGCGGCCATCGCCCCCGCAGACATCGAGAATACGCCCAGAGGGATACTCGAGCAGCAGCTTCTCCAGCCCTTCCAGCTCCGGCTGTGTCCGCTCGTCCCCAAGAACCGGCGCCCAGGCGCGACGATAGAACGCGTCGAAAAATGTCCCCCACCAGCCACTCATCTCGCCCCCTGCCACTGTCCAAGGGCAAGCTCAGCGCGCTCACACTAAGCTCTGCTCGCTCCATCATGAGTCGGCATGGCGCCAAGCCGCTCCAACAGGG
>JAVFAO010000364.1:0-7260 GCA_034002465.1 Myxococcota bacterium | reverse complement strand
TTGAGCCCCGTCGACTCCATAGCATCCATCAGCTTGACGATGTGCTTGGCGCAATAGGGACAGCGACCGCAGAGGTAGACCGTGAGCACCACCTTGGCTTGTGGATTGCCCCACACCATCTCGGGACGCAGCTCGATGGGCACGGGCTTGGTGCTCGCGCTCATGCTCAGCGCGCGCTGCTCGAGCACGCGCTTGATCTCATCCGCCTTCTTGCCGTCTTCAGCGAGCCGACAAACCTGGTTGGCCAATCGCTTCGCCAAATCGCAGGGCGTGGCTGCCTGCAGGCATTTGGAGATGGTGTCGTCACAACAATCGTAGAGATAGCTCGAGCCCATCACCGACTCGGCCACCTCTTTGGCATCCCCCGAGAGCGCGTCACAAGTCGGCGTCTGCGCCAGTGCCGATGCAGAACTCAGCAGCATGACGCCGAGCGACAGAATCCAGCCCCATTTCATCGTGATCTCTCCTTTCTGTACATGAGCCAGCCGTCGATGCCGAGCGGCCGTCGGTCAAAGAACAGCGCGTAGAGTGCCAGCGCCAGCCATCCGCCATCGCGCGCCATGGTGTGCCAGGAGATGGGATCTTCGTTGGTTACCGTGTTCGAGGCAAAGCAGCCACAAGAGATGTCCAGCTCGTTGTGCAAGGCAATACCCAACGCGATCATGAAGACCACCATCATACCAGAAACCATCAGCGATGCGGCGCGCGACCGAAAGCCCACAACCAGCATGATACCTGCGCCAAGCTCCATCCAGGGCAAGGTGATCGCCGTCAAATTGATCAGCGACAACGGCAAGATCTGGTACGTCGCCACATCCACCGCGAAGAGAGACGGCTCTTTGATCTTGTGTATGCACGCCTCGATGAAAACATAGGCCAAATACCAGCGCGCCATCAGCGCCAAGACACTGTGAACGCGACACTCATAGAAGCGGCGGAGCAAACCGCGCGCTGGATTGGGCGCTTCGCCTGTTCCCCCAAGTTGTTGGGATTCGCTCGCTCTCGCGAGACCCTCGCAGCGCTGCACAGGCACATCGGATGCGCCCGCGACAGACGCTGACTCGTGCCTCGCTTCGCTCACTTCTTGTTCATTGGGCGCTTGGCCTTTTCCCCCCACTTGTTTGTCCGTCATTGGCCGACCTCCCGCAATGCCGTCGCGCCACCCTTGATGACGTAAACGTTGTTCAAACCACGGCCAGAGAGCTCGCGCCCCAGCTCGTAGCCCGTGCTGCCACGCTCTCCATCGCCGTCGCCATAGACCACCACCCGTGCGGCTCCGGTGTTGGCGATCTCATGGCTCAGGCTCTCGAGCTGAGACTCGGGGATTGGGTCGAGGTAGTCATAGGTCACCAAACGCGCCCCATCGGCATGCCACTCCTCGAACTCCGCCTCAGTCCGCGCATCGATGAGCACGGTGCGCCCATCGAAGACCAAGGGGTCACCAGGCTCCATCGGATCCACCCGCCCCAACGGCTCCGGACAGGGCACGAAGATCTCGTACGGCTTGTCCGCAAAGACAGGGATTCCATCCTCTCGCAGGGCATTGACCGTCAACCCCAACGCCGACAGCAGCACACTCGCCAGCGCAGCGTCGCGGAGCACCCGCAGTGACGTCCCAAGCATAGACATCCTCCTCTGCCGGCGAGCCGGCTTCGCTAGTTCTGCAGACACGAAGACGAGCGCTGCACGTCCTCATCCTGCTGAATGATATCGCGGATTCGCTCGGCACTGCCCTTGCCCTCGAGGGACCAAGGCAGCACAAAGACATCGTCAGCGCGTTCCGATGGCGCGTGGAAGTCGAAATCGCCCGTCCATCGCAAGGCCAGCTCAGGGCGCAGATCGAAGTAGGCGTAGTTCGGCGCGGTGCTCCAGCGCTGCGCCAGCTTCAGACTGCCACCAAGCTGCACCCCGCTCCAACTCTCCGACCACAGCTGCAGCGCTGCACGCAGCATCTTGTCGACTCGCGCCTCATCTGCAAAGTAATGCGAAGACTCGGGATAGACATCCATCGCAACACTGACGCTGCCGCGCAACAGCCAATCCCAACCCGGAATCCGATAGTCCAGGGCAGTGCTCAACGAACCACCGTCGAGCTCATAGGCGGGTCCCTCAGCGAACCAGT
This sequence comes from Myxococcota bacterium, assembly GCA_034002465.1. Classification (GTDB taxonomy): domain Bacteria; phylum Myxococcota_A; class Bradymonadia; order UBA4248; family JAVFAO01; genus JAVFAO01. Next base: position 5,138 of record JAVFAO010000364.1, on the reverse strand, counting down.
GACGGTAGTTTCCCCCCCAAGTCACAGCAAAGCCACTGCCGAGCTGGTGGTAGGCACCCAGTCCGAGATCGAGCTCCTCACGCGTGCGCACGGCCTGCCGAAAACTGCGGTGTCCAAAACCACCGAACAACAACAACCAACCCAGCTCGAGGTCGAGCTCACTGCGATGGCTGGTGTAGAAGGCGAGCGGCCCCTCTTCATACACATCACCACCGCGCAGGAAGAGCACATTGGGCCGATAGAAGAGCGCCAAGCCAAAGTCTTTTGTATCAAAACGCAAGCCCAACCGAGAAGAAAGCTCCAAATAGCTGGAGTCTGTCGCATCGGCTGCAGACAGAAACTGTCCGTCTGCCCGCAGCTCGAGGGTGGGTCGCGTCGTCATGGTGTTCCATGGATCGAGCTGAGCGCGAAGCTCGAAGCCCCCGTAGGGGCTCGCAGGTTCTCGGTTGGCGAGATTGGGATCATCAGGTGACCCCCCCAAGGCATTGCTTGCAAAGCCAGCGGCGAGCTGCATCCTCCAAGACAAAGGCGCCGGGCGAGCCACGCCCAGCATACTCTGTAGCGCCCGCAACGCCTCCGCGTCGCCTCGAGACAGGGACGAGGCTTGCTCCACCTGCTCGAGCAGCCCCCTGGCCGTGCCATCGTCCTCCTGCGTGTGCGCGAGCAGCGCGCGCAGCAGCAGCGCGCGCGGACCAAACGTGGAGTCCTGGCAACTCGCATGCTCGAGCAGCGCTGGGATCTCCTCGAGCGCGGTCATCTGGAGGTAGGCCCAGGCCAACCAGAGGCGCGCAGTACAATCTTCAGGGCGCTCATCCAGATGTGCGCTCAAAGTTCGCACCGCCCATGGGAAATTTCCCGCTCTCACATAGGCTATCCCGAGCGCGATGGCGAGCTGCGCTTCGTCAGGCCAACGTTCTCGGGCCTCTTTAAGGTAGTCGACCGCGGCCCGGGGCTCGTCAGAATTCCAGAGCGTTTGTGCCGTCTCGAGCTCGCAGTCCCACGACTCACAGGCTCCTTGGGCAATTCCCGTCCTGGGCTCGAAGCGTTCGGGATGACCGGGCGCGTCATCCGAATCGTCGCTGGAGAGCGCCGACTTGCCGCGGCTCGCGCTACTGCGCGCGCGCTGCCGGGCGCTCGCCTTGGGCGGCACATAGCCCAACACTCCAAGGGAGAGCGGCTGCTCGGACGGCTGCTCTTTGCCACGGGGCAACAGGTGTTGGAGCTGCCGGCGCGGCCGGGGCTTGCGAGAGACCGGCTCAGATGAAGAGGGCAGGGCACTGGGCTCGGGCAAGAGTGCACCCGAACGGGGCATCGGGTCATCGCAGCATCGAAAGCCCTTGGCGCTGGGGTTCCAATCGCCAATGTGGTCGCAGCGGTGCAAGGCCTGCGAATCCGAACAGTTGAAGGCACCGCCTCGGAAAACCTCGAGTCCTTGCTCGTTCTCTATGATTTCCCATACGTTACCATTCACATCGTAGACTCCCCATTCATTGTGGCACTGGGGGAAAGCGCCCGTCGGCATGACCCTGAACGCAGCACCGCAAACGCTGCGACAGAAGGGGAAGGGACAGACGGGCTCCTCGGCACAAGCCCCCTCACAGTCGCAGAAGGTATCGATACCATTGCAAATAGCAGGGTCGTAGTCGTCTCCGTAGCTATAGACCATGCCGTCGGAACCCGTACACGCAAAAACCCACTCCTCCTCACGGCACAAGCGCTTCCCAGCCTCCGCGCAGGCGGCTCGGGCAGAGCTCAGGGTCACAGGCATCCACGGATAGCGCCCCGCTTCACTCACCGGCACCGACGAGCTTCCAGGCGTGCTCGCCGTCGAGTCCTCATGCGCAGCCTCGTAGCGATCGATGCAGAAGGCGCCCCCTTGACGCGGCACATAGACCATGTCGCTTGGGCACTCACCCTCCTCGACTTCTTGGTCATCGTCAGCGCTCTCTTCGTCGACGCTGTCATGGTCGAGCTCCTCGACGTCGTCGAGCTCTTCATCGGCCACTTCGAGCAGCTCAAAGTCCGAGAAGTCTGGCATCTCCAGGCACTCCGCATCGCTCTCGGGCGGCGCTTCCAAGCTCTCGAGCTCATCTTCGTCCACCGGCGTCACTGGCGAACCACCCGAACAACAGCGAAAACCAAGGGCGCTCGGACTCCAGTTGCGCGGGACGTAATCGCAGCGATGCAAAGTTTTGGAATCTGAGCAGTTGAAGGCGCCCCCGCGAACCGTCCGCGCGCTGCCGCCAGCGGTATGCTCCCAGACGTTCCCATTGAGATCGAAGATGCCCCAGCCGTTTTCGCAGTCCTCGAAGGAGCCTGTGGCCATGAGGTGGAACGCATTCCGCCCGTAGGTGTCGATACCATTACAGGTTTGCGGTTCGTAGTCGTTGCCGTAGGCGTAGGTGCTGTCGTTCGGTCCACGACAAGCAAACTCCCACTCCGACGCTGTGCACAAGCGCTTGCCAGAGGCGTTGCAAGCCTGCTCTGCGAGGGCGTTGTCGGCATCGACAAGCCAGGGGATCGCCCCCGCCCGAGAGACGGCGCGAGAGCCGTCCACGCCAGCGGTAAAGGCCGTGGCATCGGGGCGAGAAGCCTCGTAGCGATCCATGCAGAAGGTGTTCTCGATGGCCACCATGTCATTCGGGCAGTTCAGCACTTGCGTGCTCTGAAGCTCACAGCGGTGCGCTCGACAGACGAAGCCAGGGCCGCAGTCGACATCCTCCATACAGCGATAGACACACTGCCCCGAAGCGTTACAGATCCGCGGAGAGGGACAGTCGCGGTCCTGATAGCAGCGCTGAGGCAGCTCACAAGCGTTGAGCAGCAAACCCACCAGCAATCCCGCAACCGACACGAAGCCTCTAGCTCTCATGGCCACACTCTCTGCACGTCTCTGGCATGAGCGACGCAGCGACGGGACGGCGAGCTTGGGCTCGAGGTCCCAATCCTTAGGCCCCTTTGCCGGGGCTTCGCAGCAGGCGAGGACAACGCAGGCCACGTCGTCGACAAGCAAACCCGCCACGCAGCCGGCAGTATCACTCTGCGTCCGCCTGGATTCAAGGGTAGGGCCGTCGACAGTGAAGCAAGGACAGGCATCCTTATGAAAATCTTGGGATTCCGCCGATCGCCAGAGTCATGAAAGCGGCAGAATTGGCCGTACCTGCAAGCAGACACCGTTTCACCATCGCGCACTGCTTCGCCGCTCCTCTTCCAAAGCTGCACGCGTGCGCTTGCAGAGACGACCGTGCGGTGCCAATCTGAGCCTGGGAGGTCGATGTGCGCAGCCAGAACACCCCAGAAAGCGAGCTCGCGAGGCAACGATTCGAGGCCTTGCGCGCCGCAGCGCCTCAGTGGATTCCTGGTTTCGAGCTGCGTTTCTCGGATGAATCGGCGATGATGGCCCGGCTCTCCCGCCTCATGAAGCCCCTGCTTCGTCTCGATTTGCGCCAGAACTTCGTGGCCCTCTATCCACGGGTCTACTTTCCCAATCGCGCCGTCATCGAGGCACACCCCGAGCTCGCTTTCAAAGCGCTCGCTCATGAGCTGGTCCACCTCTGGGACATGCGCCAGCGTCGCCTGCGCTTTGCCTGGGGCTATCTATCCCCGCAGCTCTGGGCGCTGGCCTCGCTGCTCGCTTTGGCCACTCCCGTTTGCCCCTGGGCGCTGCTCAACCTCGCCTGGCTCTTGGCTCTCGCGCCATGGCCTGCTCCATGGCGGGTCACCGCCGAGCTTCGCGGTTATCTCATGGATGCGTCGATACAGTACTGGACCACCAACACCACGCCCACGCCCCGCGCGTTGGTCTCGCTCTTCACCGGATGGTCCTACTATCGCATGGCCTGGAACGGCGAGCGCATCGAACAGCGATTCGAGGAGGCCTACGCGCGCTTGCGGCGCGGCGAGCTGCCTTGCGAGGATCGCAACGAGGTCTTCGACTGGGTGAGGCGCTTGCTCCACGAACCGAGCACGCAGCTCGAAGCGAGCAATGCGGTCGAGTCAGTTGATGATGGTGCGCACCCCAGCGCCCCACCACTCGATGCGGGTCTCGGCACAAACTGACCACTCGCCGGTGAGGGTATCGACGGTGAGGATGTCGCCCTGCGCGTCGAAGGCAAAAGCCCGCTGGGTCCAGCCGGCGAGCCCCCAGACCATCATGTAGCCGGGGAGGGTGGTCACCTCTTCGAGGGCTTGGCCGGTCAGTGGATCGACCTTGATGATGAGGTTGTCGTGGCTTGCGTCCTTGCTGTCGTAGACGGCGGCGTAGGTGCCCTGACCCATGATCGAGTAGGCGTCCCCGGCTGAGCCATAGCCGTCGCCGTAGGTACCGAGCTTCTCGAACTGGGCGAGGGGGCCGTTGATGCGCACACGGAACCAATCACCGGCCTGGGAGATGGCGATCAGCACCTCCGCGCTGGCATCGAGCGTGCCCGGTGGCAAGAAGCTCAAGCCGTTGAAGTCCTGCTCCGTTGGAAAGTCAGCCAACAGAATACACCGCGCGTCACTTGCGCTGCAGACGTAGAGCGCGTTGAAGGAGATCGCGTAGATGACACCTTCACTGTCGATGGCGAGGTCGGTCATGTCCTCGTCAGACCTTCCGACAGGCCATCGGATGTCGCCGACCGAGACGACCTCGCCCGTCTTGACGGAGACCCTATACAGTGTCGACGAGGAGTGCGCGTACACCGCGTCGGCCTGAACGGGCACGGGAAAGCTGGGATCATCGGGGAACAGATCGCGTGCGTTGGAGACCCCATCTCCATCGCGATCGGGATCGCAAGCGTCGCCACGTCCGTCGCCGTCGGCGTCCTCTTGGAGGGGGTTGGCGTGGGTTTGACAGTTGTCCTCCTCATCGGGGACACCATCCTGATCCGCGTCGCCGGGACTGAGCTCGAAGTCGTCGATCTCGTCCACTTCTTCATCGTCCTCGAGCTGCTCAGGCAACTCAGTCGAGCTGTCGACCAGCTCGGGAAGCTCGGGAAAGTCGAGCTCATCGCCGCTGGCGTCGGGTTTGGCCGGGGGGTCGTCGCTGCACCCCATGAGCAAAGCCACGAGAATGAAACAGAGAAAGAGAGCATTTGCAGTTCGCAGCACGACCAGCCTCCCGCGCAGGCAGCACACGTCAAAAGCATCGCGAAAGC
>JAVFAO010000363.1:0-7263 GCA_034002465.1 Myxococcota bacterium | reverse complement strand
CATCCGCGCGTTCGCCCAGCGCATCCCTGCAATCCTCGCGAGAGAGTACGACTTCGAAGGGCTCGAGCTGTAATCGTGTTTCGCCTGCGGCTCGCGCTCGTGGAGCGCGGCGCCTCTTTTTGCTGGCGCTCGAAGCGCGCGGCGCGTTGACTGCGGCTCGCGCTCGAGGAGCGCGGCGCCGGTTTTGGTGGGGCTCTACCCCACACCCCGCCAAAGGGCTCGCCCTTTGGAATCCGTTTTTCGGCTTATCGAGGTGAGAGTGTGAAAAGGGTATTCATGGTGTCCTTGGGCTGCCCCAAAGCCCGCGTCGACAGCGAGGTGATGCTCGCTCAGCTGCAAAACGCCTCCTACGGACTCAGCAAAACGCCGCGAGGCGCCGACGCCATCGTGATCAACACCTGCAGTTTTCTCCAGGCCTCAACCCAAGAGTCGATCGACACCATCCTCGAGATGGCCGACTACAAAAGCAAGGGCAAATGCAAGTGTCTGGTGGTCACAGGCTGTCTCCCTGCGCGCTACGGCGACGAGCTCGGCCCAGAACTACCCGAAGTCGACGCCTTCCTCACCCTGGCTGAGGAAGAGCGCCTCGTGGAGGTGCTCGACGCCCACCTCGGTGTGCGCACCCGCACCCACGCCAGCGTCGATGTGGCCTTCGCCCCGCGCGTGCGCACCACTCGCGGCGGCTCTGCCTACCTGAAAATCGCCGAAGGCTGCAACCGCCACTGCAGCTTCTGCACCATCCCCGCGATTCGCGGGCCTCAACGCTCCCGTAGCATCGACTCGCTGCTGCAGGAGAGTCGCCAGCTCGTGACCATGGGCGCCAAGGAGCTGGTGCTCATCGCCCAAGACCTCACCGCCTACGGCACCGATGTCGGAAACAAGAACGCCCTCGTGCAGCTCATCGATGCCCTCGAGGGCATCGATGGGCTGCACTGGATTCGCCTGATGTACGCCTATCCCTGGAACCTCTCAGAGGCGCTCATCGAGCGCCTCGGTGCCGGGCGAAAACTATTGCCCTACCTCGACATGCCGCTGCAGCACGTGTCAGAACGCGTGCTGCGCGACATGCGCCGCAGCGTCAGCCGCGAAGAACAGGTGAACCTGCTCCGCGCGCTGCGCAGCGTTCCAGACCTGGTCTTGCGCAGCACCTTCATCACCGGCTTCCCCGGCGAGACAGAAGCAGAGTTCGAAGAGCTCTGCGACTGGTTGCAAGAGGTGCAGTTCGACCGAGTCGGCGTCTTCGCCTACTCACCTGAGCCAGGCACCGCTGCAGCCGCCCGCGAAGACCAGATTCCCGAGGAAATCCGAGAAGCTCGACGTGACCGCCTGATGACCTTGCAGCAGGGCATCCACGAGCAGCGCCTGCGGCGGCTGCTCGGGCGCGAGCTCGAGGTGCTGGTCGAAGGAGCCAGCGCCCAGCACCCACTGGTGATGGAGGGGCGCTACTACGGCCAGGCACCAGAGGTGGATGGAGTGGTCTACCTGTCCTTCGACGAGAGCGACGCCGAGGTCGCCCCAGGCGACCTCGTGCAGGTGCGCATCGACGAGGTGCGTGAATACGACCTCATGGGCGAGGTCCAGTAGTGGCGGGCTTGGTTGGAAGTGTGTACGGGTAGAGCCAGCTCACAGAGGACAGTCCCATTTCAAGTCCCCCTTGCGTGATACAGCCGCAGAGGGGATTGATGCAGGCTCGCTCGCGGCCACACTCGTCGTCGTTTTCGGTCGAACAGGAGCAGGCCCAACGACTCCCTCCTCTCCTTCGTGCCCTTCGTGGTGCACTCCTTTCGTCTCCCGAAACATGCCGAACACCAGTATCCCAAGGGTCTAGCGCGCCGAAGGCCGTATTCCGCAGATCCGAGCCGCATTCGACTGCGCCAAGCCACCCATGCCCGAACCCAGCAGTCTCGTTCTCACGCCAAAAGCGTGTAGACTGCTCGCCAACGCGCGCCTACAACGCGCGCTCGACCCGGAGCTCGACGATGAGACCTGCTATCACACGCCAGCACAGGGCACCCACCCTTGCGACCTCCCCCAGAAAGGGCCGCACTCGCGAGACCTATGCGCGAGCCCTACTGTGGCTCCTCGCTGGCCTGCTCGCCTTCTCCACCGCCTGCGGACAACGCGGTCCCACCGACCTCCCCGGCGACAAGGCCGACAACACCAAGCCAGCCGAAGAGGCCGTCAACACTGACACCACCCCACAGCTCTGCCCCAGCTCCCTCACAGCCCCTGAGCTGCTCCCCGGCGTCAATGCCGAGCACCAGAAGCTCGAGTACTGGCTCGAGCGCACCCGCAACTACGGCGACCCCGACGAGGTCATCTTCGGACCCGAGGCCATCCGCGACCACAACGGCGTGCTCCGCGACTCCATCAACGAGCTCGACCAAGGCTGGACCGATGAGCGCTGGAACAGCCTCTTCGACGAACGCTTCGCCTTCCTCCGCAAGCAGTTCGAACACAAGGCCTTCGTCCTCGCCGATGGCAGCCCGCTCCCCCAAGAACTCCTCGCCAAGCTCGACGCCAAGCCCTTCACCGGCACCCAAAGCGCCACCCGACGCGTCGCCCTCGCCCCCTTCGTCCTGCACTGCGCGCCCTTCGCCGATGGCTACTACACGCCCAGTCTCGATCTGCGCTTCAACCGCAACAACTGCTCCTCCACCGTCGCCCAAGAACTGCTCGAGGTCCTCGGACCATGGCCAGGAAAGCTGCTGCTCGTGCGTACCCGACACACATGGGGCTGGATCGAAGACCAACAACCTCTCTCCCCACCCCTCTCCGCACAAGAAGCACAAGCTTTTCTCGCACCTGAACGCCTCCTCAGCCGCGGCGAGCTCCAGCTCTCCGACAACACCACGCCCGTCACCATCGGAGACGCCACCCTGCTCGCCCGCGCACCCGGCGAAGAGCGCCGCGCCTGGCTCGCCACCCCAACAGGTCTGCAGACAAGCAGAATCCTCAGCACCGACGAGGCCCTCGACGTGCCCCGCCCCCTCACGCGCCGTGCCTTCCTCGAGGAAGCCTTCCGCACCCTCGGACAAGCCTACGGCTGGGGCGGCGAAGGCGGCGGACGCGACTGCTCGGCCTACGTGCTCGAGCTGCTCGCCAGCTTCGGCATCGAGATGCCCAGACACAGCGCCGACCAAGCACAATCCGGCACCTTCGACATCGATATCTCCAACGTGCAGAGCGAACGCGAACGCCTCCTCATCATCGAGGCCGCCGCGCGCCGCGGCATCGTGCTCATGCACTTTCCCGGTCACATCATGGTCTACCTGGGCCGCGACAAGGAAGGCCAAGACATGGCCATCCACGCCTTCGCAGAATACGTGACACCCTGCGACGAGCGCGACCCTCAACGCCCCGAAGCCACCGAAACCCTCTTCAAGGTCGACCGTATCGCCGTCTCCAACCTCGAGCTCGGCCGCGGCAGCTCGCGCCGCGCCTTCATCGAACGCGTCACCAAGCTCACCGTCCTCGGACACTCCCCAGGCGCCGAGCTCAACGGCGTCGCCAAGCTCCGCGCCGCCGCTCCCGTCAGCATCCCCAAACAGTGCAAAGACAGCAACGAGGTCGCCCTCTTCCACTCCCCGCGCATCCCCAACACCCAACAACCCCTACGCCTCATCGGCACCAGCAGCCGTGACCTCGGCCCCGTCGAGCTGTCCATCTTCGACCCCGATGGTCAGCTCGTCAGCAGCACGCGCCGACACTTCGGTGGCCCCCCGTACAGCACTATCGCCACCATTGAAAAACCAGAAAAAACAGGGACCTGGACTGCAGTGTGGGGCGATGGCGCGCGCATCGAAGCCTGCATCACCTTCAAGCTCCGAAGCCAGCGAGCGACCGAACACAACACCAGCAACGAGGTCTGGCCCGTGCGCCGCAACTGGTCCATGGCCACAGAAAACCTCTACGCCGCCTGGGTCGAGGCCCTCTTCGACTACCCCGCCGAACAGGAAGTGAGCTGGACCAACCTCCACTCCGTCGTCCGCAACCAAGAACTCAACATCCTCCACGACCACCTCGGCTTGGGCGAGGACGAACAACTGCGCATGGAACCCGACTGCGCCGACCTGCCCTACATGCTGCGGGCCTACTTCGCCTGGAAAATGGGACTGCCCTTCTCCTTCCGAAAATGCAGCCGCGGCCGCGCCGGAAAAGCCCCCACCTGCGGCGCCCTACAAAGCAATCTCGGAGAGCGCGAATCTCCCAACGAAGTCAAGGCCTTCGCCATCTTCTCCAACATCCGCGTGCGCAACGGCGTGCACTCCGGCAGCGGACGCACCCACCCCGACGACGAAGAGACCGACTACTACCCCGTCGCCCTCGACCGCCTCTCCCTCCGCGCCGGCACCACCTTCGCCGACCCGTACGGACACCTGCTCGTCCTCGCCGGATGGCGACCCCAGCAGCTCGGCGGCTTCGGCATCCTCTTCGGCGTCGACTCCCAGCCCGATGGCACCATCGGACGACGACGCTTCTGGCGCGGCTCCTTCCTCTTCACCCCAGAAACCACAGACGTCGGCGCTGGCTTCAAAGCCTTCCGGCCCCTCATCGTCAGCGGCAACGAAAGCAAGGTCATGAGCAACGCCGAGCTCGCCAAACAAGAGCAGCTCGCTCCCTTCAGCCGCCAACAATATGAAGGAAGCCGCGACGACTTCTACGACACCATGGAGTCCCTCATCAACCCCCGCGCCCTCGACCCCATCCCCACGCAAATCGCCTTGGTCGAAGCCCTCGAGCTCGACGTTCGGCGCCGCGTCCTCTCCGTCGACAACGGCGAGCAATACCTCAAAGAGAACGGCTACCCCAACATCCCCATGCCCGAAGGCTACGCCGTCTTCGAAACCACAGGCCCCTGGGAAGACTTCTCCACACCCTCCCGTGACATGCGCCTGCTCATCGCCATCGACACCGTCGTCGACTTCAAAGGACGGGTCGAACGCAACCCCGAACGCTTCGGCGTCCTCGCCGAAGAGCTGCCCACGGTCCTCGAGGAGCTCGAGCAGACCCTCGACAAGGAGTTGAAAGCTCGAACTTTCGAATACACACGCAGCGATGGCGTGGCGCAGCCCCTGAGCCTGCACGACATCGTCGCCAGAAGCCACGCCTTCGAGCTCTCCTATCACCCCAACGACTGCATCGAGATTCGCTGGGGCGCCCCAGATGACTCCGACGAGATGAAGTCATGCAAACGCAGAGCCCCCGAGAAAGACCGCCAACGCATGCTTAGCTACCGCGATTGGTTCGCCAAACGCGAGCGACCACCGCGCTAGAATGGCGAAGAAACGCAGAGCAAGACTGCGATTGTGGGGCGCTGCCCCACATCCCGCCAAAGGGCGTTGCCCTTTGGAATCCCTTTGATTTTATTGAAGCAATCGTCAACTCGTGAAAGTACGAACCGTCTTCTGCATCCTTATCTGGCTCTCGGCTTGCCGCCCCGAGCCCGTGCGCGAACCCGAGCTGCCCCTCGAGAAGCCCGCAGTGGCGCTGCTCGAGGATGCACGACTGGGTGTGCTGCTCGAGCAGGCTAGTCAGAGCGTGTGCGCGGCTAGCCTTGGGCTGCGAGCGCTGGAGACGAACTACGAATGGGTGCCGAGCCCAGCGTTGTCCTACTTCGACCGAGCCCGGCAAAGCGCCAACATGGAGTGTTTGGCGGAATACTTCAGCTCCATTTCGTACACTCCCCCTGAGAGGACGTTCCTGCTGGCAGCCAGAGTTATCGACTCGAATGGTGGACCTGCTTTCGAATACTATTCTTTGGGGGAGACGGGTTTTTTGTATTCCGTCGATGACGGCGGTGCGCAGCGTTTTTGGCCCGCCTCCACGGTCAAGCTGGCGGCTGCGGTAGCAGCCTTGGAGAAGCTCTACGCCTTGGGTTTCGACGGCCATACCATGGTCATGCTCGAGGACGAACATGGTCCGTATGCGGGCAGCCTGCGGGACATTGTCCGTGCGTCCATCGTCAAGAGTTCGAACCCAGCCTACAACTACACCATGATGTTGGTTGGCTTCGACGCGATGAACGACGAATTTCTCACGCCAGAGAAAGGTTTTCCTTTCATGGTGTTGCAGCGCCGTTATCAGCGTTTGCACAAGGACTCGAGCATGCGCGAGTCGGTGCCTATCGAGCTTGTCAGCGCCAAGCGCAGTCTCACCTTGCCGCGTCGGATGGGCACGCGGGAGTATCCGGAGTGCCCTCGCGAGGGGAACTGTTGCACGCTTTTCGAGCTCATGGAGGTGATGCGGCGCGTCACTCTGCACGACGAGCTGGAAGAGAGCGAGCGCTTCGACATTGCCCAGGAGGACGCGTCCTTCCTCGAGCAGGTTTTGCTCAAGGCGCCGAGCTGCATCGAGGACGGGGCCCAACGGGCCTACGGCGAGGGCACCAAGGTGTACAACAAGGGGGGCAAGGTCACTGCGGACGATCGGCTTGATGTGGCGCTGGTGCTTGGGCCTTCGGGGGAGCGCAGCCTCATCGCTTTGTCTGTCAAGTACCTCGAGGGTATTGAAGTGGAGACCAATCTGCTTGCCGAGCGCACACTCGAGGCTTTGCGTCAATGTGCGGGGCGAGCGCCGGCGTTGCAGCGGCGGGCAGTGTATGACGGGGTGCAGCTCGACTGGCGGGCGAGGGCGCTGTACCTGTGTGGGCCAGAGGACAGCGCTGCTGGGCAGTGGCAGATTTGGATTGATGGGAAAGTGGTGCAGGTGCAGGCCTCGGTGTTTCCGGGGTGCGTGCGGCTGCTCCCGGAAGGGGAGGCCGCAGCTTCTTGTCGATTGGGCGCTTGGCCTGTTCCCCCAAGTTTTCTGGTTCAGGCGTTCCATCCTCGGCATGGTGCCTTGCAGTGGAGCGCGAAGCTGGAGACAGAAGGCAACTGAATGCAAATAAAAGGGATTCCAAAGGGCTGAGCCCTTTGGCGGGGTGTGGGGCAGCGCCCCACAAACACCACAACCCAAGTATCCGAGCCTCGCGAAGCGCGCGAGGAGCGCAGCTCTCAGGCACGAGTGGCCCTCAATGCTGTCCACACCTCTCAACGCAAATAGCAGGGATTCCAAAGGGCCAGCCCTTTGGCGGGGTGTGGGGCAGCGCCCCACAAACACCACATCCCAAGTATCCGAGCCTCGCGAAGCGCGCGAGGAGCGCAGGTCCTCGACGCCGAAACCGTATTCACACTCTAGCTTCTGACCTCACCCTCCAACCCCATCTCCAATGATAGAGTGGGGGAGTCGCGATGCAGCGCGTATTCCCTCAAGCATATTCGC
>JAVFAO010000362.1:0-7263 GCA_034002465.1 Myxococcota bacterium | reverse complement strand
CAACCCAGCACGCGCGCGATGAATCGCGCCCGGCTCGTCGCACCGCCTGGCCATGTATTCCCAGGATTGCAGAGGACTTGCCCCGCAAGGCGGGGAGAGGATGGCGCGCGCGGTCAGCGCGAGGCAGACTGGGGTCCGTGCGCGCTCGAGCTCAATGGAGGCTCGAAGCACAGCGGCGGGGCTACTGACCAGCGAGCTGCGCGACGAAGAGCGCTGGTCCATCGCTACTGTCCGTGCTCACCAGGTTCTTCGCCTTCGACACGAACGCCAAGACCCGACCATCCGCCGAGAGCCTCGCTTGGAAGCTGTCCGAATCGCTGGCCTCACCGTTGGCGCTGGCCGAAACCAGCTCGAAGCGCCCGCTGTCGGGCTCGAAGAGATAGATGTCGTTGAAGGTGTTGGAATCAGCAGGGACCATGGCCGAGAGCGATGCAAACGCGAACAACGCGCCGTCGTCGAAGAGCGAGTAGAATCTGTCTAGGCTCGTGCTGCCGATAGAATACTCCTCGCCGTAGCAAGCAAGCACCGAGCGTCCGCAGAGTGCGCTGTCACAAGGAGTCCAACAGGATCTCCCGCACACTCGGCGCTTGCCCCTGCGCGACTCCACACTGCCCAAGCTCATTCGCTCCAGAACACCACAGCTCACCGTTGGCGAGCAAGACACAAACGTGACGAGCGCCAGCCTGAACGTCTACAACCCGTCCAAGCCCATCGAGAATCATCGGTTTCGTTCGCACGGCGCCTTCACCATCACCCGCCATCCCGTCGAAGCTCGAACCCCAGAAGGCAAGGCGACCATCGAGCAGAAGCGCATAGCTCTGCTGAAAACCGGCCAGCACCTTCTGCACCTCGGGCAAGCCTTCGACCAACACCAGCTCCGCTCGCGAAGTTGTTGTGCCATCGCCGAGTTGCCCCAATGTATTCGCTCCCACGCACCCCACTCGACCGTCGCGATAGAGGACACAGCTGTGCTCGAAGCCACACGACACCTGTTCGACCTCCGTGGCTTTCGTCATCGGTCCGATGCCCAGCCTCAAAGTCTGAGGCTCTCGGCCCAATTGGCCAGCGCTGTTGTCACCCCAACACCAAACGCTACCATCAGAGAGGACCGCACAGCTATGAGTCGCTCCTACATCCAGCTCGGTGCACGCTTCCGGCGTCGACAACAGCACTGGCTCTACGCTGTCGAACACGCCTCCCAGGCCAAGTTGTCCCCTCTCGTTGTTGCCCCAACACAGCACGGCGCCATTCTGGTCAATCGCGCAGCTGTGCTCGCCCGCGGCGGCCAATCGGCGAGCAGCGAGAGCAATGCTGGTGGGTTCCGCGACCGGCGAACGCACTCCGCACTCCCCGCTTTGGCTCTGTCCCCAGCAGGAAACGGTGGTCTTGGATTCGATCGCGCAGCTGTGAGCCCTTCCCAGAGCCAGCGTTTGCGCCCAAGGCCGAGGTGCAAGCTTGCGCTGCGACGACCACACGGGCAGCTCAGCCGCGTTCCACCGAGGAACCTCGCCCAACTCCCCCCAGCAATTGCTCCCCCAACACTGCCACCCTTCGGCATTCGAAAACGCACAGCTATGTGTGTCGCCGAGTTGGATTTGCGAAATGTCCGAGAGGCCCTCCACAGGGCGAAATCGATCCCAGTTTCTTCGCTGACCCTGCCCCCCAGCTCCCCAGCACTGCAGGGCCCCGCCTTCAAGAACAGCGCACATTTGGCGAAAGCCGGCGGCGAGCTGATGAACCGACTCGATACTCGACAGTTGGAGCGGCGACTGACTGAGCACACTCTGTTCTGCCAAGAACACGTCAGCCTCGTCTGCCCCAACACAACGTATCAGTCGGTCAGCCTCGACCCAGCACGTGGAATCCGAACCAGCCGCCAAACTGAGCGCGGACGAGGACCCTACAATCAGCCGATTCGAGACCCGCGTCTCCCCCTCACCGACTGCGATACCCGTCCCCCAACAGCTGATACCTCGCCCAGACTGCAAGACACAACTGTGTCGGCTTCCGAGGGAGAATGCGAGCAGAGAATCCACACCTTGGAGTGCGATTGGAGTTGCCGACCAGTCGGGAAGAGCAACGCCAAGCTGGCCCCAGCGATTGTCACCCCAGCAGCTCAATCGCCCCGAGCTTTGCCAGGCACAGGAATGCGAGGCACCTGCTGCTATGCTTTGCACCACATCCAAGCCCACCACCCGCTCGGGTTGCCACCAATCCGCGGCAGAGAGCGGCACTCCCCGCTGACCTCGCGAATTGTCACCCCAGCAGTCCACCCGGCCATCCGCGTTGAGCGCGCAAGCGTGGTGCTGTCCGACGACCACCTCGATGACCCGCTCCAAACCCTCGATCATCCTGAGCCGCCAGGATGGCTGCCCCTCGCTCGATGCAGGAGAAGGCTCCCCCCAACAACCCACTGTCCCGTCACGGGTAAGAAGACAGCCCCATGCTCCATCCGTTTCGATCTGGTCTGCGCTGTGCTCCTCAAAGCGATGGTACTCAAGGCTTCCATCCGCCTTCTGCAGCCAACAGATAGCCGCACCGTCTTGCATGGCGACGCAGCTCGTCGTCCGACCAACACTGAGAGCGCGAATCTCCCCGTGTCCCGAGCTCATGGCATCAGGGGCAGGGAGCTCATGGACAGAAGAGGCGCAGGCAGCGACGACGAAACAGCACCACATCGAAGTCAGGATGGCGAAGAGTCGAGCTCGGCCTCCCCCCGGGGACCTTCTTTGTTGCCCACAACTCGGGAGGCAAGCTCCGAGTTTGTGCAGCGTGCCCCCTTGGCCCTCCGACAGAGTGAAGAGAGGTTGCGCGCGAGCTACGCCGCCGTCGTTGACTGCTCTGGCCATGGTTTCCCCACAAATGTGGTGTCTCAGAGACGTCGTCGCACATCCTTTGTTTCGCGCTGGCCTATGGGCATGACAAGCGACTTTCCGACTCGACAGGAACACATTGTTCCTTCGATTTCTTGTCGATTGGGCACTTGGCCTGTTTCCCTCAACTTTTCAGGCAACCATGCATCTCGCACGCACATCGCGCTCGCACACGAGTATTCACACTGTTTGTCCGCCTCGGGTGGTCCTCCGACAGGTATCGGTCTCCCATCGGCAAACCATATGCACCCGTCACAGTTCAGCATCTGACTCTGATCGAGCGATGAACCAAGACCGTAGCAAGCTTTCGAAGCGCGTTCGTCTGCAGTGGAATGCCTGAGGCAGTAGGAGGTGTCGCACAGGTAGGTGCACTCGTTCAGGACATTCGGTTCCCCAAGGGCAGAAGCTGGCCACGGAGAACAAGGTTTCCGATTCGCCTTTGTCGCAAACGTGCCTACCGGTGAGCCAATTGGAGCAGGGATTTCGCCGTATGCGGCGTCCCAGTATCGACAAGACCGTGCATTAATCGCAGTTGGCACGGGCCAGGCACAGTCCTTGATCGATGACGAACAAGCCATGAGGCAGCCAGACTGGCAGATATCGCACTGGTCTTTTCCGTCGGCGTTGTTCGGGTCAACCTTCTGTTCGAGGGAACTGAGCTTGCAGGCTTCGGCCGCCTCGGCACAGTTTCGAGCTGCGTGCGTACTCGGATTCCATGGAGGTAGAGCGACAACCTGAGAAAGCATCCAATTGAGCACCGTCCTCACCAACGGTCGCACCGAAACACAGCACGCCGGTAGCGCGCTGATCCGCTCGAACACGCCAGGGGACGCACCAATGCGCAGCGCCTCCTGCAAATCCTCCGGGCCGCAACCCGGACCGTTGCCTATGCCCGTCCAGAAGCGCGCTACCATCACCTCTACCTCGAGTGAGTAGGCGCGATTGGGCTCGACCAGCTCACCCAGTTCGTCACGACCATCCCAGCCATCACTCAGCTCGAAGCCCTGCAGCGATAGGCCATTGTCCAGCTCGGTCGAGGCATAGACCGTCGCCACCACAGCGCCTGTCTGCGCATCGCGCATGGTGCGCCGCATCATCGCGACAAATCGATGCTTGGGCGAGTTGCCACCAAGCCCCTTCACGCCGTCGACCTCAAGTTCCACCGTCAATCGATTGAGCTCCGTGCGTGGGTCGAAGGGATTTGGACCCAACTCGAAAGAGAGCACGCGGAGCTTGTCTTGAGGCTCGCTGTTCTCAAGCTCCGAGAGCTGCGCGGTCTCGAAGCTTCGTGGCGCCGAGGGCAGCGACGTGTTGCCTTGCACGTCCGTCGCCGTCGCCGTGACCGTGTGCACCCCCGAAAGCAGAGGCAGCGCAGCAGCCATGACGAAGCGGCCACTGCGATCAGCCTGCGTTGCACCCAGCTCCACTCCATCCTCGTAGAGCCGCACCGTGCTCAAAGCCTCTGCTGTCCCGAGGAATACAGGATGTGCCGTCAACAGACGCGCGCCGTCTCCAGGAGCCTCCACAACGGGGGGCTCTGGTGCCGTCTCGTCGCAGCCCGGTGTCCAACCAAGCTCCCACCCCGAGGCCATGCCGTAGGCATACGAGTCCAGCACATCCGTGCGATTGCTGTCCACCCCCGCCTCGAAGAGCGGCCCTGGACACGCGCGTCCCCACCAGTTGCCGCGCCCAGCCTGCGACAGCTCCAGAGGCCCCGACGACGACCACACGCCGTAGTCGGACGACTCGACGTCGTTCCACCACAGCGAAAGGCCCGTTGTCCCCTCGCCAATGAGCACACCCGTCTGCACCGAATGAAAGCGGTTCTGGCTCAGCTCGACCTCGTTGGCCCAGCTCATCGATACCGCCGTCGAAGCCGAGACCGCAGAAATCTCATTCCAAGTGAGCTGCGTCTGCGACACGAGCTGCGCACCGTTCGGGCTGTCGAAGCCCCTCAGCTCGATGCCCACGGCTCGTGAACCCAAGAAGATCCTGTTCCCCGACAGGCGTGCTTCAGTGGCCCCAGTGCCCCACACCTCGATGCCCAGATTCTCGACGCTCAGCTCCGAAGAGAGAACCTCAGGTCCCACGGTCGACAAGAGCGAGACCCCGACCGCGCTGCCCTCGAGCTGGCATTCCTCCACCCGCGTGCCCTCGCAGCCGTAGCTCACGACGGCCTGCCAGTAGCCCGCGTCCTCACCGCCGAGCACGCAGTTGCGCAGGGTCGTCTGATCTTGATGAATCAGAACGCCGATGCCTGTGCCACGCGCCTGGAAATGCTGTGAAATCCTGTGGCCATCACAGTCCAGCACCTGCCCAGGCGCCACGAACTGTAGCTCGCCTTCGACGTCTTGGGTCAGGCGACAGGTGTTTCCTTCGCGCACGCCAACGCTGGGGCACTCGTCGCTGATCCCCGGCGCGTCGCCGAGCCGGAGCGTCCCTGGTTGGGGCTGCATCCAGAGGTAGTGCTCACGCGTGCCGTCGAGCTGCAAGGACAGCACGCCGCCGTCGGCGGGCGTGAGCAGCCTCAGCTCGTCGTGAGAGTCGAGGTAGAGGTAGTTGGGCTCGTCGGTGGGCAGCCCGGAGAAGCCGACGTTGAGCTCGCTGACGCCCGCCGCGCTCACATAGAACCCTATGGCCGTGGGCGACACGAAGAGCCGCGCGAAGGCCGGAGCCGAAGCGGTGGCCACGATGCCGTTCGCCTCCCAGCGTGTTCCGTGGTGTGCGACGTCGGCAGGCGAAGCCACCACGCCATAGGTGCTGAAGTGTTTCAGTTCGGCGGCCACTCGCTGTCCATCGTTGTATCCCTGCTCGAGTCTCTGCCAGCGCCCTTGTTCGAGCACGGCGAGGTAGAGTCCGGCGGCGTCGACACCTGCGGGGAGCGTGAGCTCGGCGAGCGACACCTCCAAGGCGACAGCCTCGGCAAACTGTGTCCCGTCGGGCCCCAGCTCCCAGGCGGCTACCGCACCGCGCGGCGGCACGGCGAGGCGCTGGGCCTCGAGCTCGATTGGCGCGTCGAGGGCAGCGCTGGGCACCCGCAACGAGAGCGCGCCATCGGGCGAGACGTAGACCCCAGGCTCGATGCTCACATCAGGGGGGGGGTACATTTGTGCAGGTGCTCATCGTCATTGCGACGAGTAGCAGCTGTGACAGTCTCGGCAGACTCGATAGCATTCGTTCGCTCTCGGGCACCGACCTCGCGCCAGCTGCAAATCCTTCGGATTGGCGCGAGGGTGCGTGCCCTTCGCTCACTCTCGATTGCATGATTCGCTCCTTGGTCAAAGGGCAACACGACGGGCAAAATCGAGCGTAGTCTTTGGGGACTGAGGTGGTCAAGAAAATTCGCCTCGGATGCTAGACTTTCGCCTCGGGTGCTGGATTTTGTGTTCTGTCCAACGGACGCGGGTTGACCCCTAGCTGTCGTTCGCTTCAGGGCGGGCGCCATGAATGGCGCCCCTACTGCCCTCGGTCGGTGCGCGGGTTGACCCTAGCTGTCGGTCGCTTCAGGGCGGGCGCCATGAATGGCGCCCCTACCGCCTTCGGCCGGTCATCGAGTCGCGGCGTTGTATTCCCAGGATTGCAGAGGGGTTGCCCCGCAAGGCGGGGAGAGGATGGCGCGCGCGGTCAGCGCGAGGCAGACTGGGGTCGTGCATGCTCATGTGCCTCCTCAGCACGGGCTGCGGATTCGCGCTCAACGAATGGCGGGAAGACTCGCCCAGTCCGGGGAAAGCGGCCAGGACCTAGGGTGGCGGACGGTCACACTCTTCGAAATACATCACCTCACTCAGCTCCTCGGGCAAGGACAAAGGGTAGTCAAAGTAGGGTGTATCCAGGCGAAACTTGTCATCAATAATGTAGCTTTGAAAACAGAGCCCACACATCCGCCCATCTGGCGCGTCCGGCGCGTCCGCCGCCTGTTCTGCGCTCGTCCAAAAACGCGGGTAGTAATACCTGAGGAAGTGGACCGGCGTCTCGTGCGTTCCCAGGAGGTCAAGAAACGCATTTTTTCCCGTGAGCTGCTGCGAACAGTGAGGAGCAATCCTGGTGTCCATCAAGCGCCTTTCGCTCTTCGGATGCCAAGGGGGATAGTCGGTCCAGAGAGGCATAGGACAACTGGGTGTCAAGAACGAGCCGTTGGGACCTAGCAAGGCCATCGCACTCCAGTCACTCACATATCCCACGGATGAGTAGATTGCCGAGTCGCACAGGTTACAGACGTGAAGCGTGGTGTGGACGACGAATCGGAAATGGGCATCTCTTTCGAAGCTGAGCTCTGCCTGGATCCTCGCACAGTCTTGGGTGTAAGGCGGTAGCACGCGCTGCCAGGTCTGCTCATCGAGCCTCTGCAAGCCATCGGTGGTCGCAAGCGGCGTCTCGCACACGGGACACC
>JAVFAO010000361.1:0-7275 GCA_034002465.1 Myxococcota bacterium | reverse complement strand
ACCACCGGAGACTGCTCCGGCGGCGTCTGCTCCTATGACTACCTCGACTACGACTGTGCTGACGACGGCGAGATCTGCGTGGCCGGCGCTTGCGTTGCGGCGGATCCTTGCGCTGGCGTGACCTGCGACGAGCCGCCTGCCGATAGCTGCGCTGGCACCGTCGCACGCGTCTATGACACCACCGGAGACTGCTCCGGCGGCGTCTGCTCCTATGACTACCTCGACTACGACTGTGCTGACGACGGCGAGATCTGCGTGGCTGGCGCTTGCGTGGATCCTTGCGCTGGCGTGACCTGCGACACCCCGCCTGCTGACGGCTGCAGCGGTACGGTTGCGCGCCTCTACGACACCACTGGAACCTGCTCTGGCGGCGTCTGCGACTACACCTTCCTCGACTACGACTGTGCTGATGACGGCGACATCTGCGTCGCTGGTGCCTGCGTGGATCCCTGCGATGGCGTGACCTGCGACACTCCGCCCGCTCCCGAGTGCGCTGGCGACTCGGTGCGCACCTACAACGCCACAGGTACCTGCACCGGCGGTGTCTGCGACTACGGCTTCAGCGACTACGATTGCACCACCGAAGGCAAGGTCTGTGATGCTGGCGCCTGTGTCGCCGTCACCAACTGCGGCAATGGCGTCATCGATGCTGGCGAAGTCTGTGACGGTGGCCAGCTCAACAGCAAGACCTGTGGCGACCTGGGGTGGCCCGCCGGCACGCTCGCCTGCGCCACCGATTGCCTGAGCTACGACGTCAGCGCCTGCACCAACGTGTTCATCAGCGAGTACATCGAAGGCAGCGGCAATAACAAGGCTGTAGAGCTCTACAATGCCTCTGGTCATGAGATTGATCTGAGCAGCTGCACGCTTCGCACGTCCTTCAATGGCGGCAGTTCAAGCCAGTCCTATACCCCCAGTGGGGTGCTCGCCGCTGGGGCTACCTTCACGGTGTGCAATGGCGGCTCTGTTGCTGGATTGTTGGACAACTGCGATGCCACCTCTGCGGTGACTGGATTCAACGGTGACGATGCTCTCGAACTCACCTGCGACGGAGTTGTGGTCGATATCTTTGGTCAGATTGGCGTTGACCCTGGTTCCGCGTGGACGGGCGGAGGCGTGACCACGCAAGAACGTACGTTGCGCCGCAAGTGCTCCATCACCCAGGGCAACACCGCTGGCGGTGCTTTCGATCCTTCAGTGGAGTGGGACTCCTTTGCGCAGGACACCTTCGATGGCGTGGGCGCCCATTGCCCCGGCTCTTTGACCATTGGTTGGTGCAAGGTTCAGTGGCCCATTCCGTCGTTCACCCTCGACGCCACCGCCGTGGACATTTTCGGCCGCGTCTACATCGCGGGCCAGACGGAGCTCACCCAGCACCTGTACGATCCGCATGCCAAAGTCTTGGCGCAGTGGGGCTTCGGACTGAGCACCGATGTGGCTGGCTTCTCTTGGGTCCGCGCCGTGGGTAACGACACTGGCGATAGCAACAACAACGATGAGTACAAGGCGAGCATCTCGAAGGCCTTGACCGCCGGAACCTACCGCTACGCCTATCGCTTCTCCGCCGATGGTGGCGCGACCTGGGCGTACTGCGACACCGACGACACCTTCGCCTTCGATCCCTCTCTGGCGGGTACCATGACCGTCACCCCGTAACCCGCTGGGAACCGCGTAGCAGAAGGGCAGCTTCCTGAAGCTGCCCTTTTCATTTCTTGCCCCACCCGCCCCATGGACGCGCACCCTCAACGCGCTCCGATGGCCATACCTCCAATCCCAGGCGCCAACGAATGCCCGCTGAGCCTTTGCGCGGCCTCAGCTTTGCGCTACAAACGCTGTGCCCGCCCACCTATCGCCGGGCGGAGGCCGAGGAGTATTCCTACTATGCCTGTGCACTCGAAAACACCTTCCCGCGCCGCCATGCTCACGCGGGTCAACGCGCTCATCCGCCTCGCCTTGTGGTGGTTCTTCGCCAAGCTCAGCTTCGGACCTCGCCTCGTCGCCGCCATCCGCGACGCGGCGAGCCGCGGTCGCGTCGTCTATGTCCTGCGCCAACGCAGTGGCTTCGACCAGCTCTACTTCAACTACGCCTTCCTCGAACACCAGCTCCCGCTCGCCCGCTGGTCCAACAACCGCCCCAGCGTCTTCCTGCGCCCCTTCTGGTCCTGGCTGCGCTACCTCTTCAGCCGCAAGGACAAGCGCCCCGCCGCCGAGCAGCTCGCCGATTGCGTCGAGCGCGGCGACACCGCGCTCGTCTGCTTGAGCCAAGGCTGGCTCGGCCATGAGCACGACGCAGACTCCACCGCCCTGCTCGAGCGCCTGGTCGAGCTGCAACGCGGCAGCGACACCCCCATCATCCTGCTGCCACTGCTCGTGGTCTGGGAGCGCAGAAGCGTCGAATCCCAGCCCTCGCTCGTCGACAACGTCTTCGGAACCCGCCAACACCCAGGGCTGCTGCGCAAGCTCTTCTTCTTCATCCGCAACATCTGGCAGCCCTTCTTCATCCTCGGTGCCCCCCACGTCCAGGTCTGCGACAGCGTCGAACTCAAGACCCAGACCAACAGCGCCAAGGAACTTCGCGAAGCCTTGCTCTCCATTATCGAGAAGGAGCGCGAGGTCGTGGTGGGGCCTCCCGTCAAGCGAGCGCACGCCATCAAGCGAGAGCTCCTGCGCGATCCCCGCTTTCGCGCCGACATCGAGAAGCTCGCCGAGCAAGATCCGCGTGATGTCGACGCGCTGATGCGCGACGCGCGTCGCATGCTCGACAAGCTCAGCTCCGACTACACCATCCTCGCGGTCAAGCTCTTCTGCGCTGCCCTGTACCCCATTTGGAACCTCATCTACGATGGCCTCGAGGTCGATGAAGATGGCCTCGAGCGTATTCGAAACGCGGCTCGTGAGAGTCGATTGGTGTTCATTCCCAGCCACAAGAGCCACATCGACTACCTCATCATCTCCTACCTCTTCTTTCGACGCGGGCTCATCCCGCCGCACATCGTCGCCGGGGACAACCTCAACTTTCCACCCGTCGGCGCGCTGCTTCGGCGCAGCGGCGCCTTCTTCATCCGCAGGCAGTTCAAGGGGGACGAGCTCTACAACTTGGTGGTGCGCGCCTACATCGCCAAGATCCTCGAGGAGGGGCACAACATCGAGTTCTTCATCGAGGGCGGTCGCAGCCGCACCGGCAAGCTGCTCCCCCCACGTTTTGGCATCCTGCGCATGATCCTCGACGCTCACCTGCGCAACCCGTCGATCACGCTCAAGCTGGTGCCTGTCTCTGTGAGCTACGAGCGGGTCATCGAGGCCGGCGCACACCAAGCCGAGCTGATGGGGGCCAAGAAGAAGCAGGAGAATCTTGGCGCGCTGCTGCGCTCCACGCAGGTGCTGACCAGTCGCTATGGCCGTCTCTACGTGAGTTTTGGCGAGTGCATCGACGTGGGTGCCCAGCTCGAGCGGCAGCTTGCTCAGGACAGCTCCGAGGAAGCGCTGCAGCGCTTCACGCAGAGCACGGGACGAGAGCTCATCTCCGCCATCAGCGCCGCCGGAATCGTCACGCCCAGCGCCTTGCTCGGGCTCTCGCTGCTGACGCACCTGAGTCGCGGCGTGGGTCACGACCGACTTAGCGCGACCATGGGATACCTGCTCAACCTCATGCGAATCAAGGGAACCCGGCTATCCCCAACGCTGCGCAACGCCCTCGCCTCCCAACGCGCGCGCCTCGCTCAGCTCGATGCCGCCGCCTTCGAGCCGGCACAGCTCGGATTCCTGGCTGATCCGTTCCTGGCAGACACCAGCTTTTCGAAAGACAGCGTGCATGTCGCCGCAGGCGAGGCCGTCGAGAGCCTGCTGCGAGAGGCGGTCAAGCTCTTCGTTGACGCAGGCATGCTCAATGTGACCAGCATGGATGCGTCGCCAGGCGAGCAGGAGTTTTTCAGCGTGCCCGAGAAGGAGCGCGCCCAGCTTGCCTACTACAAGAACACGATTTTACACGTTTTTCTGTACGACGCGCTGCTCTCCATGGCGCTGCTGGAGAAGCCGGGCAGCTTCGACCAGCAAACTCTGCTCACGCGGGTCGAGGAGCTCGGCGCGTTGTTGCGGCACGAGTTCGCCATCGAGAGAGGTGATGAGCTTCGCCGACTGCTCGAACCCCTCATTGAGAGCTACGTCGAACGCCACTGGCTGCGTCGCATGAGCGCCACCAGCGACGACAGTGAGCCTGAGCAGGTACATCTGCAGGTGACCGCACCAGCCTCTGCGCTCGAGTTCTTCCGCAACATGACGATCACCTTCGTCGAGGCGTACGCGCTGGTGTTTCGCGAGCTCCCCGAGCTCGAGGAGCGCTGGATGCCCGAGCCCGAGTTCATCGAGCACGCGATGCTCGCCTGTCGTGCAAGCTACCACGAGGGGAGAGTGCGCTTTCTCGAGAGCCTGGCCAAGCCGAGCTTCGAGAATGCGGTTCGTTTGCTGCTCGAGGAGGGCGTACTCGAGAGTCGCAGCGACGAGAGCCGCAAGAAACCAGTGCGCCACCTACGGCTGCGCGATGGGCAACGTGGTCGAGAGCTGTTGGCGTTGTGCCGCGCGTTGGTACGGCCGGGGCACAGCTCGCAGGCCGATGCCGCCTGAGCGCTATTCGAACTGCGCGAGGGCCTCGGCGATGCGTTGTACGCCCTTCTCGATTTGTTCCATGCTGGTGGCGTAGGAGAGGCGGATGAAGCCTGGCGCGCCAAAGGCACTGCCTGGGACCACCGCCACTGCAGCCTTTTCGAGCAGCACTCCAGCCAGTTGCAGGTCGTCTTCGATGAGCTCACCCTGGAAGCGCTTCCCGAGGAACGCCTGCACGTTGGGGAAGGTGTAGAAGGCGCCTGGAGGTGGCAGACAGCGCAGGCCGGGGATGTCGGCGAGCAGGCTGAGCATGCGCTGGCGGCGCTTGGCGAATACGGCTACCATCTCATCGATGCTTGTTTGGGGCAGCGCCAAGGCAGCGAGCCCAGCCGCTTGGACGAAGGTGGTCGCGTTGCTTGTACAGTGTCCCTGCAGCTTGATCATGTCGTCGATGATGGGCTTGGGGCCGATGCCGTATCCCAAGCGCCACCCGGTCATGGCATAGGCCTTGGAGAAGCCGTTGACGGTGACGATGCGGTCGCGTAGGTCGGGGGCGATGCTGAGGGGCTCGGAGTGCTTGAATCCGTCATAGACGAGGTGTTCGTAGATGGCATCCCAGACGAGGATGGTCGTGGGGTGGGCGCGCAACACCTCGCACAGCGCCGCAAGCTCGTGGCGATGGTAGGCTTGTCCGGTGGGGTTGGAGGGGCTGTTGAGGATGAGCATCCGCGGTTGGTGTTCGTCGAGCGCTGCCTCGAGTCGTTCCGGCGTGAGCAGGAAGCGGTCCTCCTCGCTGCAGGGGAGGATGATGGGGACGCCATCGGCGAGCTCGACCTGTGGTGGGTAGCTCACCCAGTAGGGGCAGGGGATGAGGACTCGGTCGCCGGGTTCGAGCAGAACCATGGCGAGGTTGTAGAGGACCTGCTTGCCGCCGACGCTGACGATGACGTTCTGCGCGGAGCAGTCGACGGCGTGGCGGTGTTTGTGATTGGCGGCGATGGCCTCGCGCAAGGCCAGCGTACCGCCTACGGCGGTGTACTTGGTAAGCCCTTGCTCGAGCGCGAGCTTGGCAGCATCGATGATGGGCTGAGGGGTGTTGAAGTCTGGCTCACCGGCGCCGAAACCTACGATGTCGACGCCAGCGGCTTTCATTTCCTTGGCTTTGGCGTCGATGGCGAGGGTGATGGACGAAGAGATCCGCTTCATTCGCGGGGTTTTGCTCATGGTTGGGTGTCCTCCTTGCGGAGCAGCGGTCGATACTGGAGCAAAGAGACGGCGTTGATGCCGTATTGGCGCTGCACGATAGCATGAAGCGCAGATGGGGGCTCGAATTCGTCGTGTTGGTGGTGTTCGAGGAGGAGGTACGCTTCAGGGGAGAGCCATTGGTGTTCACAGAGTGCCTGCAGACTCGAGCTGAGCAGCGTGTTGGGCGAGGCGTAGGGCGGATCGGCGAGGACGAGGTCGAAGGTGGCTGCAGGGGGCGCGTGCAATGCGTTGGGTAACGGCGCGCAGAGCAGAGTGGCATCCTGGCTGGCGCGCGCCTTTTCGAGGTTGCTGTGGATGATGCGGCAGGCTGAGCGGCTCTTTTCGATGAGGCAGAGCTCGGCACAGCCGCGAGACCAAGCCTCGAGGCCGAGCGCGCCGCTGCCAGCGAAGAGGTCGAGCACCCGCAGACCTTGGAAGTCGAGGCGCGAGGCGAGCATGGAGAAGGCGGCTTCCCGCACGGCGGCGCGGGTCGGGCGCGTGTGACGCCCTTCGGGGGTTTGGAGCGTGGTGCCGCGGGCGCGGCCAGCGATGATTCGGATCACGCGAGGCTCCGAGCTTGTGGGTGTCGCTGAGCGCTACGGTTGCGCAGCTATCCAAGGCGCGCGGTGGAGCTGCTGGAGCCGGGGAGGTGGCGCGCCAAGCGCATGGGCAGAGAGTGGCCGAAGGCGCTAGTCGTTGCTGACCCAGTACATGTAGGCGATGGCGAAGGAGTCGAGCAGTCGCGGGCGGTCCTCTCCGTAGAAGACCATGGAGTGGGCGACGGGGTCGTAGTTCCAGCCATTCTGCAGGCTGTGCTCGAGCTCGATGCTGTCGGTCGAGAAGGCGCGTTGGACGACGCAGCGCATGTTGGCGGTGACAGGTGTCGAAGAGGGCTCGAAGCTGGAGGCGAGGCCAGTAGCGGCGCGGATGATTTTTTGAACGAATTCGGGTATTTGCGCTTCGACTTCGATGTCCATGCTGGCGCCGTTGGGGAAGGCAGTGGGATCCTTGTCCATGAATTCGAAGTAGCCTTCTCGTTCGTAGCTGCTGTTTTTGTTGTAGACGAGGAAGGGGGTGGCGGCGCCGTAGGGAGGGGAGCTCGCGACGCTGTGGAAGTATTCGATGAACTTGGCGCCGACGACGTTGCCGTTGACCTGGGACCACGAGTTGACGCCGAGGAAGGTGAGCATCTCGGCTTTGGAAGCGGTGTCGAGCTCTGAGCCGGAGTCCGAGGTGAGGTCTTCGTTTTCATCGCTGATGATGACGACGATGAGCTCGCTGCGGGGTCGCTGGAGGTCTTCGGGGCGCAGGGTGCCGCGGCGACCTTGGAAGTAGTTGATGGCCCATCGCGAGCACAGCAGGCCGTATTCTGCGTAGCCCGGGTATTCGCTCATCCCTGGGTCACAGCTCTGGTTGCCGAGGGGGTCGCGA
>JAVFAO010000360.1:0-7280 GCA_034002465.1 Myxococcota bacterium | reverse complement strand
CTTCGCTGACTGCTTTGTCTGTTCGTGGGGCGCTGCCCCACACCCCGCCAAAGGGCTAGCCCTTTGGAATCCCTTGGTTTTTTGCGCCGGGTTCAGGAGCACTGCTTGGCGCTTGCCTCGGCTTGATCGAAGAGGGCCATGAGCTGCTCGCTGGGCTCACTGCCTTTCTTGTGTTGGTAGAGGAGTCGGAACACCTCGCGGGGTTGGCTCAGATCGGGGGCAGGCGCTTGCGGCTGTGTTTGCACGAGCTCTTTGAGTTTGCAGGCGGCGATGTTGAGTTCGGGCCGTATCGCTCGCCGCAACTCATCGAAATCGCGAAGTAAAGCGAGCGGCTGGGAGCGCTCGGCAGGCGCCTCGTCCAGCTTCAAGTACAGGATTGGAGGGAGCTGCTGCTCGGGCCACTGCAGGCTCTCGAGCTGAATCTCCAGCTCCTGGCGCGTCCCTTCGAGCTCGAGGAGAGAGCGAAAGCGAGGCACCTGCAGCCAGCGATAGCCTGCGCCGAGGAGCTTACCTTGGTCGACCTCGAAGCAGATGACCTGCGGGTCGTGGTCGAGCTCCGAGTAATTGAGCTGCAGGGGAGAGCCTGGGTAGTGGACGCGGTGCCCATCGGGTGTGTGGGCTTGGTGGAGGTGGCCGAGGGCCACGTAGCAATAGCGCTCATCGAAGATGGAGGTGGGCAGGGCACCTTGGAGAAAGACGGGTCGGTACTGATGTCTGTGGGCGACGCCTGGCGCAGCGCAGGGCAAGTGGCCCATGGCAACGAGGGCAGCGTCGGGGAAGCGCTCCTCGGCGAGCTCGGCGAGCTCGGTGTAGAGCTGCTGGAAGGCGCGTTGGCTGCGACTGGCCACCTCGGTGCTCGAGCTGCCGGTGATCCTGACTCCGAGTCGGTACTCACTGACGTAGGGCACTGCGGCGACGACGAGCTGCTCATCGATATTGATGAGGCACTGCTCTCGCTCCTTGGGCAGCTCCCCGACGACGTGGATACGCAGCGATTCCAAGATTTCCTTGGGAGCCTCGAGGCGCAGGGCAGAGTCGTGGTTGCCGGCGATGACGATGGTGGCGCGCAAGCGCTTGGGCAACGAGGCGAGAAAGCGATAGTAGGCAGTCTGGCTCGTGGCTGAGGGGTGCGCATGCTCGAAGACGTCTCCGGCGATGAGCAGGACCTCGATCCGCTCTTCCTCGATGACCTCGAGCAGCCACTGAAGAAAACGCTCTTGTTCCTCGAGCCGCGAGACGCCCTTGAGCTCGGCGCCAAGGTGCCAATCGGCAGTGTGAAGACATCGCAGAGGCATGAGCTGCTCCTACTGAGCGTAGTCGTTAGCTGGGCGTGGTCATCAAGAGTGTTCGCCAAACGAGACGAAAATGAGCGTGCTGCTCGACTGCGAGCAAGGACCGAGTGTACGCCAGAGCAAGGTGGGTCGAAAGCAGAAATCCAGGGACAGCGAGAGCGCAGGACAGCTCGTGACCAGGCGGAACGAGGAACGAGGGGGCAGCTTCGAGCGAACGAGCTTCGCTCAACACCGATACGCTCTGCCCCGGATGGATTCTGCTTCACCGCTCGGCTTGTGCATGCCTGTAGCGCATGCTAGGTTGTGCTGCCCGAGTAGCTTCGGGTCGAAGCGGGGAAAAGATCCATGTTGATGGCTACAGCGAACGGGAGGCGGCCGGAAGAGAAGCGAGCGCTGTCGTGTCGATGGAGCACGACGAGCCTGGGGCTTCTGGCGTTCTCCTTGCTCTGTGTTCTCTGTTCGAACCCCACCGCCCTCCAAGCCGCCGACCTGGTGTGGCTGGATGTGTCCACGGGCGCGTTGACGAGTGGGGTCACCGCGGTCGCCATCGCCCCTGACGACCCGGCGGTGATGTATGCAGCGGGCAGAAGCTACGTCGCCCGCAGCGATGACGGCGGCGCGACCTGGCAGCCGACGTTGCTGCTCGCAGGTTCGGCGGCAGCGCTGGAAGACGATGACGCCCTGGATGAAGTGGATGCGCAGGACGTCAGCCGTTTCGATGACTCAGAGACCCTCTTCCGCTTCGAGGAGATGCGCGATCAACTCTACGAAGAGCTCGCCGATGAATACGGAGAAGAGCTGGCGGAGGAGATGGTCCTCGGAATGGATGACCAACTCAGGGAGGAAGCCTATTGGTCGCTCCTCGATGATGTTGGAGAATACGAAGGTGAGTTCGATTACGTGAGCCGCAAGCAGCGCCTGCAAGAGGCTGGCTTTGCGGATGAAGAGGCCGAGCTCCTAGCGGCGGATCCGGTCGCGGTGTGGGAGCTGGTGGTGCTCCCCGAGGCGCCGGCTCACGTCTATGCAGCCACGGGCCGAGGCCTCTATCGCTCCATTGATTATGGGAAGCGTTGGCAATTGATTCTGCGGGCTAGCGCCGACACCGAGCATGGCCGAGGCGTGCTCAGCGTGGGGGTGAGCCAACAGGGAAAGCGCATCGTCGCGGGTACGGTTCGTGGCCTGATGTACAGCGACGACGGTGGCCGCAGCTTCTCGCAGCCCCTCGGTGAGCTGGGCTCGCGACCCGTTCGCAAGGTGCACGCGACCATTGACGAAAACCGGTTTTACGCGCTCTCCCTGGATGGCTTGTTCGTGAGTGAGGACGGCGCTGCCACCTTCTCGGAGCTCAGAACCAGCTTCGACGTCGAGAATGTGAGAGACTTGGCCGTTCTACCCGACGATGCAGACGGTGTCTTGGTGAGCAGCGCGCGCTTGGTGCTGCAAAGCTTGGACGGCGGCCAGAGCTTCGAGGCCTTACCCAGCGCAGGCCTCGACGCCTCGGGGTTGGGGCGGTTGCACATACCCGTGAGCGATACCGGCTCGGTCTACGTGCTGGGCGACACGGACGTCTTTTCTCTCGGGCCACAGGAAAAAAGCTGGCAACGACAGAGCAATGGCTTACTGGGGCAGCAGTGCTTCAGCCTGAGTTCCGACAGCGATGGACAACTCTGGCTTGGCAGCTCCACCGGTCTTTTGCAGGCCGTCCAAGGTGAAAAGGCAGCGGTGCAAATGGAGTTGCTCAAGCAGCTACAACAAATCTGGGCCGCCGAACCGGAACCCGGCAAGGTGGTGCGCGCCGCCCTCGCCTTCCATCGCCTCGACAGCATCGACACCGAGGCCTGGGTGAGCCGTGAGTTCTGGAGCCGATGGGCCCCTCGCGTCGATGTTCGCCTCAGCATTCGCCAAGAACGACGCGAACATGAGGGCTCGTCTCATCTGCTCTTCACGCCCGGAGAGCCTGCCACCGTCGACAACCTGCTCACCCAGAACCGCGATATCCAATTGTACGGCCGTGATCCCAACCTCATCTGGAACGTCATGGCCTGGTGGGATTTCGGAGAGCTGCTCTCCGACTCCACCGAGCTGCTCATCAACTCCTTGCGCATCCAGGTCTACAAAGCCCAGAAACGGCTCGCATTCAAGGTCATCAAGCTCTACATCAAACGTCGAGCCCTGCAAGCTCAACTCGCCTCGGGCAAGAAGCACAAGCTCAAGGCTCAGGTCACCAACCTGCTCAAGCTCGAAGAGATGACCGCGATGCTCGATGCCTACTCGGGCAATTACTTCACGACCGCCTATCATGCTGCCAGCTCGCACCTGCGCTCACCCCAGGCCGACTTGCGCGAAGAACGAGAAATCGTTGGCCTGCCCCCCATCTTTCTTGTGAACCAGTCTTTGGGAATGCTCGACGAAGGAGGAAACCGCCAATGAGGCGCCATCGCATCATCTCGACACTCTTTGCATGTGCGGTTCTGTTTGCCCCGGCTGCGCTCTTCGCCCAGAGCGCGCAAGAGGTGCTCTCGAAGTACGACAAGGAACCCACCGTCACAGAGGTGCAGGCCGTGGCCATGGCCTACGCCGGCCTCGAGCCCGAACGCATCGATGGTTGGTACTCCTCGGCAGCCGTCGCCAATATCGTACCCAAGCGCCTCGAATACCGCTTCCGCTTCCGCGATGAAGACAAAGAGCTCGACCGCCTCGACGACGACCTCAACAACCTCGGCGCGGTGCTGGGTGGCGATCGCCGACGCGACGTCAACAACAACCAGCAAATGGAGCACAACGTCCGCGTCGAGTGGGACCTCTCCGAGCTCGTCTTCAATCCAGACACCCTGCGCACCGCCCGCGAAGCCGCCCGAATGGCCAAGCAACGCGAAGATGTGCTCACCACGGTGACCAAACTCTACTACGAGCGACGCCGCGCCCAGATCGACATGCAGCTCAATCCCCCCTCGGACGTCGCCGACGCCCTGCGCGCCGAACTCAGAATCCAGGAGCTCACTGCTGATCTCGACGCTCTCACCGGCTTCTGGTTCAGCGCTCAGGTCGGCAACTAGGCCGCAGACAGCAGCCGAGCCCTGCTTGCAAGCCTGGACTGGACGCTCCAAGCAAAGAAGTGGACGGCTCTGCAAGCGCCCAGGGATTGCCTTCAGGCCCTGTATCTCACTTGCTGTTCTCAGACGGCAGCGCCATTCTGAGATCGGCCTGGCCACTCGCCAAGGCTGCGTGTCATCAACTTGGGGGAACAGGCCAAGCGCCCAATCGACAAGAAGTTGGGGGAACAGGCCAAGCGCCCAATCGACAGGAAGTCGTCGAGAGGAGTCGAGCATGAGTCAAGACCGACGAGAAGCAGCGCGTATCGCCGTCGAAATCCCAGTGATCGTCACCGATGGCGCCAAGACTTCCCGCTTTCTGGCGCTCGACGTCTCGCGCAAGGGAATGTTCATCAAGTCCGATGCCCCCAGCCCCATGCGCCGGATCCTGCGCCTCTCACTCCCCATGCCCGATGGTAGCGCCGACTTGCAGGTCCTAGCCTTGGTCGTCCATCGGGTCAGCGTCGAGCAGGCCTTGACACGCGGTGTCGCCCCAGGAATGGGCGTGCACCTCTATGGCGTCGGTCCCGTCGCCAAACAACGCTGGGAGGCCTACCTCGAGACCCTCGCCAGTATGTCTGGTGGCGCCTCCTCTGCCCGGCTCGTTACCAAGTATCCCGGCCCGCCTCCCATCGATGCCGTCAAGCGACGCTATGAGCGCTTCCACCTCGAGCTCGAAGCACAGCTCATCGGTGACGAGCTCGAGAGCGCACGCACCATCGACGTCTCAGCCGGCGGTACCCTGCTCAGCTCCTCCCGCGCACTCGAGCTGGGTAGCAAGCTCGACCTCATCCTCCTTCATCCTCAAGGCGAGACCCGGTTTACCGCGAATGCTCGGGTCGCACGCGTCGTCGACGCAGCTGACGGCAAGTGGGACGTGGGCCTCGAGTTCCTCGACCTCGACGACGCTCGACGCGCCGAACTGCGTCGCTTCATAGAGAGCTGCCTACCCGAGCCAATGTTCGACGATGAGCTCGTCGTCCTCGAGGCAGATGACCCCCTGCTCGCCTGAATCGCCAGCATGCAGGCTTCTCTGCGCGCGCCTCGCAAGAGCGAACGGATTCTGGAATCAGAAAAAAAAGGACGCTCCAGCAATTCGCCAACCTATCAAAATCATTGATGAGTGTGAATTCCTTGGAGCGATCTCGCCTTTGCCGGGGAACTCTCGACCAGCACCGCTGTCGAAGGGGAGTGTTCGAGTCGGACTCGACGCGGAGAAGGTATTGACGAGCGGCTGGTGAGCGAGTAGCGTGCCCTTCCGATATGGAGTCGAATCCCAAGACATCGTCTGGGGTCGAAGCTCTCGACTGAGCCGCTGAGGTGTGGAGGAAAAAAGCGGTGAGCACGAATAGCCTGAGAGATCTTCGTGTAGCGGTTGTGTATCAGAACCGCGTCGTGCATGACCGAACCTTTTCGTCCGGCGAGGTCACCATCGGGACCGAGGCGGGCGCCGATATCCCGTTGCCGCCCATCGGTTTGAGTGAGGGCTTCCAGCTCTTCCAACACCGCGGTGAGGGCTTCGTGCTGCGGCTCACCGACGCCGTCGATGGCGAGCTGCACCTCAAGAAAGAAACGCAGCCTCTGCAGCAATCGCTCAAGTCTCGCTTCGAAGCCAAGGGCAGCGTGAAGAGCTTGAAACCCGACCAGAACGTGTCGGAGGCCAAGCTCTTCGAAACGCGTGTCGGCCCCGGTGATTGGGGTATCATCCGCCTCGGCGATGCGCAGGTCGTTTTCCAGTTCGTGCTCCCTCGAGCGGCTGTCGCGCGTGCCGCTTCCTTTGGGGGCTTCACCGGGATGATCGCCGCCCTCGTCGCGGCCCTCTTCTCGGTCACCGGTATCGCCTTCCTGCTCAGCGTGCTGCTGCAGAGCGGCTTCCTCTTCTGGGCCTACTGGACCGACGATACCAAAGAGGATCTCAAGACCATCCAGCTCGACGAGCGCTGGGTGCAATTGATGACCGACGTCAAAGAAGAGCAAGAGGAAGAGGAGATCGTCAAGGAAGACAAACCCGAGGATAACACCGAGGAGGAGATCGCCAAGGAAGAGGACGACAAGTTCCAAGAAGTCGATCCCCGCGATCAGGAAGAGTCCGAGCTCGACGTCACCCTGCACAACGTCGTCAAAACCGACAAGCCCGTGGGTATCCAGGCCGCCATGTCCGACAAGTTGCTCGGTGCTCAAGGCGCGGCCAGCCTCTTCGGCGGCCAGAGCCTTGGTGACGCCATGGACCAGATGGCCATCGGTCCCGATGGCGGCTACTTCAACGCCGGTTTCGGGTACGGCGCGATGGGTATGGGCCGAGGTGCCGGCGGCGGCGGCGCAGGTGGCCGTGGCGCAGGGCAGATCGGTGGTCTCGTCGATCGTGGCGGCGGTGGCGGCGACGGCCCCAGCAAGGGACTCGGCAAAAAGACCAAGGTCAAGGTCAAACCCAAGCTCGCCCTCGAAGCCTCCACCCAGAGCCAGTTCTGCCGCCCAGAGAATATCAAGAAGGTGGTCAGCTCCAAGGCCTCGGCCCTGCGAAACTGCTACGAGCGACAGTTGCTCGCCGAGCCGGACCTCGCAGGAAAGATTGTCATGTCCTGGAAGATCGGCACCGACGGCTCCGTCATGGATGTCTTCGTCAAGACCACCACCATGAAGAATGACAAGGTCGAAGGCTGCATGGAACGCCAGATCAAACGCTTCAAATTCGATCCTCCCGATGGCGGCGTCTGCATCATCGAGTTCCCCTTCGTCTTCAGCCCCAGCGAATAGACCCACGGCCCCAAGCCGCGTAGAGCACGCGTTGTGAGCTCAGCTCAGAACGCGTTTTTTCGTTTTCTGGCTTTTCATCAATCCCCCGCCGCTCACTTCAAATAGTTGTTTTTCAAAGGGATATTCGTGCGCGTCGGCGTCG
>JAVFAO010000359.1:0-7305 GCA_034002465.1 Myxococcota bacterium | reverse complement strand
CAGGGCTGTTGTCGTTCGTTGCTTGTGTCGCAGAGACGAAGAGCACCGACGACGCCTCCGACGACGCCTCCTCCGAGTGCGTGCCCAGTTGCGTCGAGAGGGAGTGCGGCGACGATGGCTGTGGTGGTCAGTGCGCGCCCGGTTGCGACGAGGGCTTCCTGTGCGACGCGGGGAGCTGTGTTCGAACCTGCACGGAGACGTGCACCTCCCTCGGCTGCGAATGTGGCGAGGTGTGCGGGCAGAGCTGCGGCGCTTGTGAGCAGGGGAGCTGTGACGGCTGTCGCTGTGAGTGTATTCCCGATTGCTCTGGCAAGGTGTGTGGCGATGATGGCTGCGGCGGTATCTGTGAGCCAGGATGCGGCGAAGAGCAGCGCTGTGTCGAGGGCCAGTGTCTCGAGGAATGTGCGTCGAGCTGTGAGGAGCTGGGCTGCGACTGTGACAGCGTTTGTGGTGAGTCCTGTGGGAGCTGCGCCGAGGGTTGGAACTGCGTCGATTGCCACTGTCTTTGTCAGCCCGACTGCGAAGGGCGCCACTGCGGTGACGATGGCTGTGGCGGTAGCTGTGGTCCTGACTGCGAGGAGGGCGAGCGCTGCGTCGAGGGCGTGTGTGTCGAAGAATGCTCCGAGAGCTGTGCCTCTCTTGGCTGTGACTGCGGTGAGGTCTGCGGCGTATCCTGTGGCACTTGCCCTCAGACCGCGCCCTGTGATGGCTGTCGCTGTGTGCCGCTCTGTGAGCCCGACTGCAGCGGCCGGGTATGCGGTGACGATGGCTGCGGCGGCCACTGTATGCCGGGCTGCGGAGAAGGCCAGGTCTGTGACGGAACGGGGCATTGTGTGTCCTCGTGCGAGGACAGTTGCGCTTCTCTAGGCTGTGAGTGTGGGACCGTTTGTGGTGAGTCTTGCGGTAGCTGTGTGAGCGGTGTTTGCGATGGCTGCCACTGCCTCCAAGAGGGTGAACTCATCCGTATTCCTGCCTCAGGGGACAGCACCGTCTTCGCCATGGGCTGCCCACCGACCGACGGTTGGTGTGACAGCAACGCGCAGCCGGTGCACAACGTCACCCTGAGCGCTTTCGAGCTCGACCGCTATGAGGTCACCGCCGCCCAGTATGAAGCCTGTGTGGCCGCTGGGGCCTGCACTCCCGCTGGCAGCGGGAGCAGCGCGACCTCTGGGGTGGCGGGAAAGGAGAACCACCCGATCAACGAGGTGAGCTGGCATCAGGCCGAAGCCTATTGTCAGTGGCGGGGGATGCGCCTGCCCACCGAGGCCGAGTGGGAGCGCGCTGCCAAGGGGACGGTGCATCGGCGCTTCCCATGGGGTGATGACTGCCCCATGATCTTCGACGCCAACCACTGCGAGGAGTTGAACTGGGACCAGTCTCCAGCCAAGGCGAACTGCTCGGAGGCGCGCTGCTTCGATTCCTTTGCGCAGACTGCCCCAGTAGGGAGCTTTCCCGAAGGCGTCTCCCCCGAGGGTGTCCATGACCTGGCGGGCAATGTCTTCGAGTGGGTGGCAGATTGGTATGATCCCAGCTACTACAGCGCAAGTCCGGCGACGGACCCAGCGGGTCCTAGCTCCGGCAGCTATCGGGTCGCCCGTGGCGGAAGCCACAACAACTACGGCTCGGCGCTTCGTACCACCGTTCGAAACAGCTACGCGCCTTCGCATACGGCCAGCAACCTGGGATTCCGTTGCGCGCGCTAGAGAGCAGGCCACGCCGTGACCCGGTTGGTAGGCTGGAAAGCCTGCCCCACGTTGTGTTCTGCGCATTCCGCTCTTGCGGCCTCCCGACACTGCGGTCGGCCGGCTGGAAGCCTGCCCCACGTTTCGTCCTGCGCCAGCTCGCGACTGCGGTTGGCAGGCTGGAAAGCCTGCCCTGTGCCGAAGCCATACCTCCTCGTGCTTTGCGGCTCTGCGACTCTGCGTGAGAACCGGGCAAGAGCACCAATCCCGTGCTTTCCTCCCTTTGCGACTTTGCGACTTTGCGTGAAATTCTTCCTTTTCCTGGGCTTGAGTTGTGACCGCCATTTGTTACTGTCGGCGCGGCGCTTGCGTGCCCAATTCCCCCGCGCCACGAGTTTGGAAGACCACTACAGCATGCCTTTTCGGTTCTCAGTCACTTCGCTCGTCATCGTTGTGCTTGCGCTCAGTGGCTGCGGGGGCGCGACAGCTCCCGGCGAACACCATCCAATTGTCGAGCCGTTGTCCCCAGCCCAGGACGGAGACCCCGTCGAGAGCACAGGGGGGAGCTCCTGGCGTCGGCGACGCGGCCGGCCGTCACGCTGCAGCTTCAGTCAGGCACTGTCTCGAGCCCTCTGCGTACTTTTCTCGAGGACGAGCCAGCACGGCTGATGCCTTGTTTCGCAGAGCGTCTTCGTCGGCAAGGCTTTCTCCTCGGTCGCTTCGCGATTGTGGTCGACGCAGAAGGCCGCTTTGCCGACTCGATCAACCGCATGGGACGCAGTTATCTCCGACTGGAGCTCTCCGACGCCGAACGTCGCTGTGTCGCCGAAGGGCTCGCCGAGCTGGCCCTTCCGCCTGCCCCCGAGTCCTGGGCTGCCATCGTTGAGTTCAACGATCCTGCGGTGCTTCGAAGCGACGAGAAACGAGCGTCGCTGCCTTCCGTCCGCCAACAGTATTGCGAAGGACCATTGGCGCTCAGCGACTTCGATTGTGCGGCGCGCTACGTGGTCTATGAGCCGGATCTCGGAGTCCGCCTCTCTCAGTGCTCGGTCGAGTCCTGTCAGCCCCTCGTGGAGGCGCTTCGCTCTCGCCTTCCACTGCTCTCACACTGCATCTGGTTCACGCACGACGAGCCGCAGCTCGCAGGAAGCTTGGGTTTGAGCTTGGTCTTTGAAGAAGGTGGCTCACTCATTCGCGCTACTCAAAAACTTGGGGAAACGGGCCAAGCGCCCAATCGACAAGAACTTGGGGAAACGGGCCAAGCGCCCAATCGACAAGAACTTGGGGAAACAGGCCAAGCGCCCAATCGACAAGAACCCTCGCTCACGGCCGACAGCGGCCTTTCGAGCTGTCTGGTCGCTGCGTTCGATGGACTCCGAAGCGGTGGTCCCCTCGAAATGTCGTTGGTGGTCGAATTCGGTCAGGCTGGGGAGGGGGCGAGCTTTGGGCCACGATAGGAGGAGATAGGCTCACCGCCAAGGCCTTCCAACAATGCGCTTGGCAGGCTGGAAGCCGGCCCCACGTTTCGCCCTGCACCAGGCCGCGACTGCGGTCGGCCGGCTGGAAGCCGGCCCCACGTTTCGTCCTGCGCCGTCCAGCCCGGCCGGAAGCTGCCCTCCATCAAGCACCTGCTTCCGGGGCTTCGTCCCGAACGCTCAGTACGCCCGTCGCCGCATCGATGCACCAGAAACGCTGGCACAGACGCGCGACGAGCCGACTGTCGTGGCTGACCAAGAGCAGCGCGCAGGGGCTCGCCGCCAGCGCCGCCTCCAGCGCTTCGGTAGCGGGGAGATCGAGGTGGTTGCTCGGTTCGTCCAAGATCAGAAGGTGGGGCTGCAGGACGATGCCCTGGGCCAAGTACAGCTTACGCAGCTCACCCGGACTGGGCGCGTGGCCGTCGAGAATACGCTCTGGACGCGAGCCAAGACGAGAGACCAGCGCCAGCACCTGCCCCATCTGC
The DNA here is from genome assembly GCA_034002465.1 of Myxococcota bacterium. Taxonomy (GTDB): domain Bacteria; phylum Myxococcota_A; class Bradymonadia; order UBA4248; family JAVFAO01; genus JAVFAO01. The sequence continues at coordinate 3,663 of JAVFAO010000359.1, read as the reverse complement.
TCGTCCCCCAGTCCTCGCAGCTCCTCGAGCAGCGCCGGGCCCGACTCGGCGGATAGCTCTTGGGGGAGGTAGAGCACGCGTTGAGCCTGGAGCTGTAGCGGGCTTGGCGGCAGCGCTTCGTCCCAGTCGAAGGCCGCCCTCACCAGCGTTCGAAGCAGCGTCGACTTCCCCGCGCCGTTGGAACCCCAGACCGCGACCCGCTCGCGTGCACCGAGGTGCAAGTCCGGCCAATGTAGGCAGCGCGAGGGACCGAGCTCGAGCTTGGACGCAGGAAGTGTGGCAACAAAGGCTCGCCTCGAATACGAATCTGGCAACCAGACAGGGGCCTCGTAGGACTTGTCGAGCTGCATCGACGCGACCTGCTCTGCGACCTTGTCGACGCGGGCCTGCTGCTGCCTGGCGAGTCGACCTGCTCGGGCGTCTTTGCCGGTGAGGATGGCCAGGCCGATACGCGCGCGTCCGTCGCTGTCAGCCTTGTCGAGGTGGCGCATCGAGCGTTTGGCATCGGCTTGGGATGCTTGCTGTGCGCGCCGTTTGGCCTCCCGCTCGAGGCGCTGCAGCTCGCGCTTGTTGGCATCGCGTTCGCGCCGCAGGCTGTCCTGCTCGAGCTGCGCTTGGCTGCGCGCTTGCGTGTAGTTGCCGGGTCTGAGCTGCGGACCAGAGGGGCCAAGCATCAGGCAGTGGCTCGCGAGTCTGTCGAGCAGAGCTCGCTCATGGCTCACGAGCAAGCCCACGCCCTCGAATCGTTCGAGCGCTTGGGCGATCATGGCCGTCGCTGCGGCGTCCAGGTGGTTCGTAGGCTCGTCCACCGCCAAGACGTGTGGGCTGCGCCACAGCGCAACGGCGAGCTGCAGGCGCTTGCGCTCCCCGTGGGACAGCGTCGGGTAGCGCCACGCCCAGTCCTCGCCGATGCCTAGGCGCGCGCGCAGGGCACCCGCCTCAGCGCCCCAGTCGGCGCCAAAGTCTTCGAGCAGGGCTGGCTCGGTTTCGGTTGGCTGTGGGCAATAGAGCGCGGCGCCGGGCAAGTTGAGGTGTCCGCGTGAAGGTACGAGCTCGCCGCAGAGCAGCCGCAGCAGGGTGGACTTGCCGCAGCCGTTGGCGCCGACGATGGCGGTCCAGCCTGGCCGCAGCTCGAGGCTGAGGTCTTCGAAGATGGACACGGGTGAGCTGGGATAGGAGAAGCTCAGGCCTTGGATGGATAGCATAGGTGCTCCGAGGTAGCGCGCCGCGTCGCAGTTGTTTGCATTCGTTCGCTCTCGCGAGACCCTCGCAGCGCTGTGCAGACGCATCGGATGCGCCCGCCACAGACGCTGACTCGTGCCTCGCTTCGCTCACTTCTCGCGTTGCCCTGTCATGGAAGACGAACAGAGCGGTATCGAGACGAACACGAGCGGCGCAGAGTGGCTCGCCCTGCTTGACTTTCGCAGGAGAGAGGGGATGAAGGCCCGACCCATTGCGAGAGCTTGGCTCTGCGGGTCAGGTGCTCTGCGGGTGTTCGTCAGTTCTTCAAGTGTCGATCCGCCTGGAGCTGCGGGCTCGCTTGTTCCAGCGAGGCGTTGAAGAGAAAGGGGGAGCCGTGCACGCTCGATGAGCGAAGCTGCCAGTCTTGCTCTGCAGCGACCGGCACTGCAGCGCATTCTACGCTCGTGAAAGTGTGCAGGTCAAACTGCGTTGGGCAGTAGTGCAGAGGTCTCGGCCCCAATGCCAGGCAGCCGCCACACCAGGAAAAGCTGCTTTTCGAATCCCTCAAATGAGATAGACTACGCGCAATGCTGGCCGCATTGCGGGGCAAGCCCTGCGCATTCCCTGGAATACTACCTTGCAGCGGGCTACCGCATCGCGGGTCCCTTGCGCGCCGGGCTACCGCATCGCGGGTTCCCCCGCAATGCGGGGAAGAGCTGGAGTGAGCGCGAGCGCACGACAGCTAGGGTTTCCATTCGCCCCAGCCAGGAGCATAGGGTGTGGTTCGCCGTCGTTGCAGAGGGGCGAAAGATTGTTCGCCCCTACAAATGCATCGTGGACGACCATAGGGGGTAGCTGTAGGGGGCGAATAATCATTCGCCCCAGCCAGGGCGCTTCGCAGCGCAGGTCCGGCGGTTGACCGTATCAGACGCCGAGCACAAGTCGAAGCCAGGAGCCCTCTATCCCATCAAACACGAGAAAGCTACAGCGGCAGCACGCTCTGAGGCTGGATGCGGAGACCTTTGCGCAGCCCCTCGATCCAAAGGGTGACCTCCCCTATCGTCTGGGTCGAGGCCAGGTGCTCCAAAAACAGGTGGCTATCGGCGACCGTGTCCAGCTCGAAGTGCCAGTACAGGTTGAGCAGCGGGGACAGCCATACGTGGGGTGCCGTGGCTCCATATTCGCCCGCCATGGCGGCGAGCACGACGCGATGGACATGGCTGAGGTGGTGGCGCTGCTGGTGGCTGAACACGAACTCCACCGCGTCCCGGTAGGCGCGGCCCACACTCGACGCGCCGACCAAGGCGCTGGCTCCCAAGTAGCCGCCAAGGCGGGTCAACTCAGCGATTCGAGAGAAGACCTGCTCATGCCGAATACCGTCACGAAGCTCTGCGCCGAGACCGAGGCACGAGACGCGACGAATGGGGATACAAGAAGCTCGGGCAGCGGCGAGGGAGCTGAGGTCCTCAGCGGGTGTGCCTATCGAGGACTCGTCCCCTCGCAAGATCAGGTCGATACCGCCATCGATCAGGACGATCGCGTCGAGCCCCAGGCGCTCGCCCAGAGCATCGAAGTGGGCTCGCATCGGACGCACCCCGCTCTTGTGCCACGCCCAAACGCTGCGCTCGACCTGCACCTGCGCAGATAGCCTTCGCTCGCTCTCGGGCACCGGCCTCTCGACAGCGGCAATTCCTTCGGAATGTCGAGAGGATGCGTGCTTTTCGCTCGCTTTCGCGAGCCATCTCGCCAGCCACGCCTCGGGGCAGTAGAGGTCCTCTGTAGCGGCCTCTGAACGCAGCTCGTACAGTCCCGGCGCGTGCTGGAGCACGCCCTGAGGACACCGCTTGGCCAAGGAATCCAAGTTGGAGAAGCTGAGGTTGCCCAGATGCACCGTGTGTCCCGCCGCCTCGAGCCCGAGCAGAAGCGGCACAGCGCCGAGCACGTCATAGCCTCCACCCGCACCAGCAAGCAGCACGCGGCCAGTGGGCGGCAGGTCGGGCAGGAGCGCAGCAGTCAGGATATCGTTCACCAGATACGCTCCAGAACCTAGGGGAGCCGATGCTGTCAGCCACCGCGCTCGATACGCAGCGGCCCAGATCGAAGATAGCAAAGCCGCTACTCCGGCGCGAGTCAGTATTCCAAGGAACCTGCGATGCGGTGATCCAGGTGAAGCGCAGCATTCCAGGGAATGCGCAGGGCTTGCCCCGCAACGCGGGGGAAGGCTGACGAGCGCGGCCAGCGCGAGGCGGACTGGGGTGCGGTCGCGTGTTGAGGTGTCGAAAACACAGCTCAGGGGACCGACCTGGCTGGACGAAAGCCAACGGACTCGAAGCGATCGTCCGATTCGCGCTTGAAGCGAATCGACACTCGCGTGGTCAATTCATCGTTGAAATACGCGCCGCCGCGGCAGACCCGGTCTATGCCCGAGTCCGGGCCCAGAGGATCGATGACCTTGCTCGTCGGGTAATCGTACAAGTACCA
>JAVFAO010000358.1:0-7320 GCA_034002465.1 Myxococcota bacterium | reverse complement strand
CCTCGCGCATCGAAGGCCTCGGAGCCGGGCCCACGACTGGCCTTCATCCACGGCATTGGCGCCAATGCCCTCTCGATGTTGCCGCTCGCCCAAGCCTGCTTCGACCGTGGATTCGACGTCAACGCCATCGATCTCTTCGGTCATGGACAGAGCCCTAGTCCCCAGAAGCTCGACCTCGACCGCGCCCTCGCTGGCTTGAGCCAAACCCTGCAAGCCATTCCAGGTCGCCCCATTCTGGTTGCCAATTCACTCGGCGGTGGACTCTCTCTGCAGTACGCGCTTCGCCATCCGGGGGCCTGCTCCGGGCTGGTGCTGCTTTCCCCAGCAGGCGCGCCTTTCCAAGATGGGGAGTTCGAAGCCTTGCTCGAGCGCTTGAGCGTTCCTGACCGCAACGCCATGCTCTCCTTTCTTGAGCATATCTACGAGAAGCCACCGCGCTACCTACGTCTCTTCGCCACCGAGCTTCGCCAGCGATTTCACGCTCCCAGCGTCAGGGCCCTCCTCGACTCGGTCAGCGAATCGCACCTCGTTCGCCCTCACGAACTCGAGCGACTGAGCCTGCCGGTACTGCTCATTTGGGGCACCAACGACACCCTGCTCCCACGCTCGGCGCTGCGCTTTTTTCGGCGGCATTTGCCCCCCACAGCGCTCATCGAGGAACCTGAGGGCTACAGCCACAGCCCGTACTTCGAGCACCCCGAGGAGCTTGCCGAGCGGATCGCACTCTTCGTGTCGCAGAACCTGCCCCCTCTTGGGAAGGTGACCGACGATGGCAATCGAAAGTGAGCGAAGGGCACGCATCCTCTCGACAATCCGAAGGATTTGTTGCTGGCGAGAGGTCGGTGCCCGAGAGCGAACGAAGGCTACAGAGCTGACGCTGCGCCCCTCAGCTCTGCCCAAAGCGCAGCGCCCACGCTATGATGTTCGAGGCGTTGCTGTCTGTGGGCGCAAGCCGAGGAGCGGGACATGGCCAAGCGAGAACAACAGTGGAGCAAGCTCGAGCGTTGCTTTGACGTGCTCATCATCGGCGGAGGCATCAACGGTGCCGGAATCGCCAGAGACGCGGCGCGCCGTGGACTCAGTGTCGCGCTCCTCGAGATGCAGGATTTCGCGTCGGGCACGAGCTCACGCTCCTCCAAGCTCATTCATGGTGGTCTGCGCTACCTGGAGCAGTTCGAGCTCAGCCTCGTCTTCGAGTCGGTGAGCGAACGCCATATTCTCTTGCATCTGGCCCCTCACTTGGTCAATCCGCTGGAGTTTCTGCTTCCCGTCTACCGTGGTAGCAAGCATGGCCTGCTCAGCATCAGTGCTGGGATGTGGCTCTATGAGGGTCTCTCTCTCTTTCGCACACCAGCGCTGCACCGACGACTCAAGACCAAAGAGCTCGCCACTCAGGAGCCGGCCCTGCGCCGAACTGGACTCACAGGCGCCCAAGTCTATCATGACTGCGCCACCGATGATGCCCGGCTCACCTTGGAGACTTTGCTCGATGCGGTGGATCAAGGTGCGGTCGCGTTGAACTGGGCCAAGGTCATCGACTTGGGCCACGACGACAAGGGCAGAGTGGAGCGCGCCACCGTCCAAGACCAGCTCTCCAAGCGCCAAGCCGAGGTTGGGGCAAGGGTGGTGATCAACGCCGCTGGCCCCTGGGTCGACGACGTGCTGGCGCTCAGCCCTCAGGCCGGCCCAGCCAAGCTCCTGCGCTGCACCAAGGGCGTCCATTTCGTCACCGCCTGGTCCGCGATCCCCGTTCACCACGCGCTGGTGGCCAGCCACCCAGCAGATGGTCGCGTCTTCTTCATCATTCCCTGGGGCGAGCAGAGCTATGTCGGGACCACCGACACCGATTTCGAAGGCGACCCCGCCAAAGTCGCGGCCGACGCTGACGACATCGCCTACCTGCTCGCAGGGGTTCGCCATTTCCTGCCAGAGCTGGAGCTGCGTCCCGAGCAAATCAGCTCGACCTGGGCGGGTCTTCGCCCCCTCATCGCCCCCCCAATGGAGACCTCGAAGCAAGTCAAAGAGAGCGACGTCAGCCGCGAACACAAGATCGTCATCGGACAGGACGGCCTGCTCAGCGTCGCTGGCGGCAAGCTCACGACCTATCGGCGAATGGCCAAGGAGGTGGTCGACAAGGCTGTGGATTTATTGCGACTGAGCTCTCACGACGTCTCCGAACTTCGGGATGCGCGCACCGACCAGGTGCCGCTGCCAGGCGGTCGATTCTGGCCCGTGGACGACGTCAGCGGCATCGCCGTAGTTGCGCATGAACGCGCCAAAGGTCACCTCGATGAGCGCGGTGCCCTGCACCTCGCCTCGGTCTACGGCACCATGTCCAATGCCTTGGCTGCGCTGATCGCCGAAACGCCAGAGCTCGGACAGCGGCTCCAAGACACTCGCCCTGAGCTGATGGTCCAAGTTGACTGGGCCGTGCGCCGAGAGCTCGCCACGACGCTCTGCGACTTCATGATACGGCGCTCGCAGCTCTTTTTCCGAGCTCCTGACCAGGGAGAGGCCTGCGCGTCTCTGGTGGCGCAACGCATGGCCAGCTTGCTCGGCTGGAGCCGGCACCGCGAAGCGGCCGAGATAAAACACTATCTCGAGGAGCTGTCCCGCTCGCGGGCTTGGAAGAAGAGCCTCGAAGCCTAAAGCTCGCTTCGGAGGGCGGGGCTTTCTGAACGTTCTCTGCCTTGTCTCGCTATATGCGGTCGGCTCGCGTCAGCTCGTACACCCTGTCGGCGCTGCGCGCATAGATGCGGCGCTCGAAGGTCATGAGGTGCAGCGCCATGAAGGGCAAGCCTGCAGCCCATTGAATGCGTCCACTCTCTGGCTCGAGCAGGTAGATGGCGCGCGGAAGTAGCACGAAGAGCGAGCCGCCAAAGCTAAGCAGGTCGACGACCTGCTCGCCGACATGGAAACGCCATCGGGGTGTGAGGCTGTCGCGCTCGAGGGCAATGAGACTTCCACCCGCCTGCTCGAGGTAGATCCCATCAAGCTCGTCGCAATAAATGAAGTCGGAGCCCAAGGTGGCGAAAGTCCAGGGGCTCTGGCGTAGCTTGGGGTCGTAGGCCAAGTAGCGATTACTGCGCGGGGAAAAGATCATGCTCTTGCCGTTGACACAATTGGCATGAGAGCTGGAAACACCGGTTGCATCTTCTATTTCTGCGCTCCACAGGGTCTGCCCCGTATGCAGCTCCAGCTCCACGATTCGTCGGCCCGTTGCGATGATCACGCGCTCGTCACGCACATCGATCGCGGACACGTCACTGCCATCCGTGGCCCACTCCCAGAGCAGGGCGCCAGTGCTTTGCCGAAAGCAGGCGAGCTTGGCATAGCGCAGTCCGCGCTCACGCTGCTCCCCGAGCAGGCAGACGACATCTTGGGCGAGGATGAACCGCAACAAGTCCGTTTCGATCCCTTGGCTAAAGGAGACCTGAGTGTTCCATCGCTGTCCCCTGCTCTCCCACGGCTCGAAGGACACCCGAGCCGAGCGGTTGTTGGCAGGGAGCGCAACAAAAGCCCCGTTCAGCGTGCAGTGAGCGGCGAGGGACGGACCATCGTCGAGACGGATGACGGCTGAGCGGCTCTGTCTGAGCCGACGCAACTCGATCCCCGTGTCGGTCCTGAGCGCGGCACAGCCATCGGGGAAGAGCCCAAGCAGCGGCTGCTCGAAGAGCGGTGGCCAATCGCCGTGACCAAGCTCTTCACGAAGCTGCAAGTCGGGAGGTGCTTCGGTCTCATCAGAGAGGACGAGAGCTGGGAGCAGACCTCGCACGCTGTTCCAGAAATCGAGATCGAGTTGGCGCAGTTGGTCGAGCGGCCGCTCGAAAGCAAACTGATAGCGGAATCCATCCCAATTGGAGCCAAAGCCCTTGGGAAAATGGGTGACGATCTCGACATCAGCTCGGATCTTGCCGCGCCGCGGTTGATTTTTCGCGGTGGAACGAATGCGGTCAAGGCGCTTTCTGTAGATGACGTAGACGCGCCCCCAGCTGCGCTCCTTTTCCTCGAGGGTCTTGCGTTCTCGGAGCAGATATGGGGTGGGCATGCGCCGCTCGAGCAGCTCGAGGAGGAGCTCCTCGAGGCTCTCGTCATGGTTGACCGGAGCTTTCAACGCGAGCTCGACGAGAATACGTCGAGTGGGGTTTGGGTCAACAAAATCGCTCAGCCGAAACTGGTGTTCGACCCGCGGCCGAAGCACCGGCTTTCCTTCGAAGGGTTCGCGAGGCGCCAATGCTTCAGGGGGAGGGGGTTTGTCCGCCTGACAACCGAGGGCGGCGCTGAAGAGCAGCGAAGCGGCGCAGCAGCAAAACAACTTGGGAAAACAGGCCAAGCGCCCAATCAACAAGAACTTGGGGGAACAGGCCAAGCGCCCAATCAACAAGAACTTGGAGGAACAGGCCAAGCGCCCAATCAACAAGAACTTGGGGGAACAGGCCAAGCGCCCAATCAACAAGAAGTCGTAGCCAGGAGGCGAAGACTCGCTGCGAAGCAAGCCCGAAGGGTGCGTGCCAGGGATGGCACGCAACAACTTGAGGAGACGGGCCAAGCGCCCAATCAACAAGAAAACGGAGTGCGGCAGGCACCGCAAGCGAGCATACAGCATGGGGGCGGCCGATGGGGGTCAGGGCACCATGAAGACGACTTTGCCCTGCTCCCGCAGGTCACGCGCGCTCGCGCCGCTGACCACGGCTTCACACTTGGTCGTGTAGCACTTGGTGGTCTTGACGCTGACCGAGAGGCCCTCGACCTTGCCCTTCATGCCCTCGGTCACGCCATTGGCCCCACCTACGCCGCGAATGGTGATTTCGGCAGTGCCGTCGTCGCGGGGGGTGACCAAGGTGACCGTGCCGACGACCTTGGTATTGCCGGCGCTGGCCGCACCAGCGTCATCCTTGGGCTCATCGGTTTTGGGCTTGGGATCCTTTTTGGGCTTGTCGGTTTTGTCTTTGCTCCCCCTGCTGCTGCGCACCTTCTCCTTCGGTTCTTCGACCTCGGGCTCGGGCTCGACCTCGGCAACCACCACCGGCTCGGGATCTGGCTCAAAGGTGGCGCCAACGGTGTACGGAGAAGCAGACTCGAAAGCGCTGATCTGGAAGTAATACTGACCGGGACGCACTGGCAGAGAGCGCACCTCATAAAAGCCCTGCGCGGGGTTGAGCGACTGCTGGTGCACCGTTCGCCCTTCTGGATCGCGCAGAACCCAGGCGCCAGGCATGTTGGGATCATCCACGTTGACGGTCACACTCAAACGACCTGAGGTGGGGATGATGATATAGCGCCAGTCCTGGCTGTCGCCAGCGCTGGTGTTGAGGCGATCGTCAACCGGCCCCATGTCGAAGAAGAGGCCGTTGGCAGCACTCTGAGACCCGTCGGTGTCGACGAACTTGATGCCCGTGTTGGTCTGCTTGGGACCGCACGCCAAGAGGCTGCTCGCCAGCGCCAGAAAAAGTAGATGGCTACGGTTCATGCTCTCCTCCGTAGAAAGTCACGCAGGCACCGATGCTCGCGCTCGGTTCTCGCCGCTCATTCGCAGAATTCGTGGTCGTAGACCGGATGATCTTTCTCGAGCGTTGTCTTCTGGTCCTTGACCGCATCAAGGAAAGACGAACACTCTTGGACACTTCGCGCCTTCCAGCTAGGGCAGTGATTGGGCCACTTGCGGCCATCTTCAACACGCCCCAGCACCTCGTTGTAGGCGCTCGCTTGGTTGAGCTCCTCACAACAACGCACCGCCGTCTCGCAGCGCTCCAGGTTTTGCGCTGCAGGCTTGGAACTGAGCATCTCGCAGCCCACCGCTACGACGCTCCCGGAGAGCAAGAGAAAACTCAATAAAAAAAGACTTTTACCCAACCGCATGATGACCTCGTCGGGGGAAACGATGCGCTCGCCCTCCCCCATCTATACCTAGAACAACGGTCAGCTGCCAAGAACTTTCACCCTTTTCCTCAGCGCGGCAACGGTGTCAGCCCTGAAAAGCTGCGTCAGCACCTTGCAATACCTGGACACGATTGTCCTGGAAAAGTAGGGGCCGACAGGTTAGAATCGGAACGGTGCTCTTTTTCGAGGAGGAATACATGCGCCACACTCCTTTCGCACTCTTTGCCGCTTCTCTTCTCTTGTTTGCCTGCTCGGGTGAAACCACCACCAAGTGGTCAGACCAAGGCAGTTTTGAGCAGACGGACGAGAATACGGACGTCCAGCCCGACGAAGGTCCCGACCTGGTCGACCAGGATGACGGCACAGATGTCGAGCAAAGCGACCTTCCCGATGAGGATGGCGTCGATCCAGATTTGCTCCCTGACGGAGAGGACGGCACAGATGTCGACCTGCTCGACGTCGAAGACCAAACCGAAGATCTCGAACCCAATGGCCGCTGCGGCGATGGCCTCGTCCAGATCAACCGCGGTGAGGTCTGCGACGACGGCAATACGCAAAGTGGTGACGGCTGCAGCGCAGATTGCACCAGCAAAGAGGTCTGCGGCAACGGTATCCGCGATCTGAACGAAGACTGTGACGGCGAGGACTGGTGCGATGAGCATTGTCGTGACATGCGCCAGCCGCTGCCCGATGAAGATGGCGACAACATCGCCGACGAGCATGAGGGTCGCGAAGCCCTCGTCGACTCCGACCTCGATGAAGTGCCGGACTACCTCGACGACGACAGCGATGGCGATGGCATCGCCGATGCCATTGAAGCAGGAGACAGCAGCACCCACACGCCGCCCATCGACTCCGACGGCGACGGCACGCCCGACTTCCGTGACGACGACAGTGATGGTGACGGCATCCCCGACGCCGTCGAAGGACTGATCGACAGCGACGGTGACGGCATCCCGGACTACCTGGATCTCGACAGCGATGCCGACGGCATCCCCGATGCCATCGAAGGGATGGGCGATCCCGACGGCGACGGAATCCCCAGTTTCCGTGACGGCGACAGCGACGGCGACGGCATCCTCGACCACATCGAAAGCAACGTCGATGCCGATCTCGACGGGATGCCCAACTTCCTCGACACCGACAGCGACAACGACACCATCGATGACCTCGTCGAAGCAGGTGATGATCCGTCCCAGCCGCGCGATACCGACGGAGATGGTACGCCAGACTACCTCGATCCCGACAGCGACGGCGATTCGCTCTCCGACTTCCTCGAAGCTACCACCTGTGGCCCCAGCTCCTGTCTCAACCCCTACAGCGTTGACAGCGACGGCGACAGCATCGCCGACGGTGATGACACGACCTTCGACGACGACGCCAACGGCGTGCCCAACGCCATCGACACCGACTCCGATGGCGACGGCATCCCCGACGCCA
>JAVFAO010000357.1:0-7329 GCA_034002465.1 Myxococcota bacterium | reverse complement strand
GCTTGGCGAACTGGCATGTGCAAAAGGTGGAGCAAGCTGAGCCTTCGGCACTTTCACAATCGTTGACGGCGAGCTGGCTGAGCGCTGGTCAACGTCGACTGCCGAGCAGCGCGCCAAGCCTCCCTGCGGAAGCTTCGACAACGTTGCTCGCCAGCGCCACCAAACAGGAGCCAGCACGCCCAGCGCTCAGCGCTCCGCCTGCTTCTGGCTCTCTGGCCGACAGCGAAGGTCTCGATGCGGCATCACTTTCCACAGAGGCGCCGATGCCGGAGCTAGACCCGACGTGGTTGGTCGACGAGCAGGCGATGGCAGCCGAGCCCATGTCCCTCGCGGTGCGAAACGTCCACACCGCTCGCCGCCTGATGAGAGAAGCGCTGAGGGTCTGCGACGCGGACCCCGCGAGCAGCCTGTCTCTGGGGGTGGGTGATCATGTCGAGCTGGAGCTGCGGGAAAACAGTGAGCTTGGCGATGTCGTCTTCATTCAACAAGAAGGCGGTGCAGGCATCCACAGCGCGCGATTGCTGGTCGCTGGTCGTTCCTACAAACTGCTCTTCTCTGAGTCGAGTTGGCAGCATTTTCGTCTTCCCCACGCCACCCGAGCAGGAAGTATGCGTTTGGAAGTCCTCTCGCTGTACCAACCCGCGCTCGGCGCTGCACGGCTCGCAGAGCTTCAACTCAAGGCCCCAGAAGGTCCCCGTTCGAGCGCAAGCGAGGGAGCGACTGTCGGCGATGAGCGATGGGCGAGCGTGTGGTGATTTTTTGTCGATTGGGCACTTGGCCTGTTCCCTCAAGCTGTCGGCCGACTGGTGGTGTTTTTCCAAAATGGCACGCGAGTCCGAGGCAAGCCCAGCAGAGCCATCTGCCCAACACAATCCCGTTGAATCTAGATGCTTGCTGTTGGGATTGAGCGAGTGCTCGAGAGCGAACGAAGACGACGGATGTAGAAAAAAGACTTCAGACTAAAAAGATCCGTTGGATATACTTGACATCTCGCGGTCTGGTCGCAAATAAACCGCATCAGGAAGTTGGTTCCTGAGCCGTTTGCTTGCTGTTCCATTCCCTGCCCCGTGGAGGGGCCCGCGAGAGGTCATCATGAACTTGAAGAACCCCAATCTGATCCTATTCGCCAGCGTTTTCGTCGCGCTCTCCCTCGTGCTTGCCTGTAGCGACGATGACGACAAGCCCAATAACCCCGATCTCAGCGACACGGTCGATGCAACGGACCAGATCGATCCGGATCAGATCGACCCAGATCAAATCGATCCCGACCAGATCGATCCAGATGTGCAACCCGACGAAATCGAGCCGGACACCGCCAGCCTGCGCGTGCTGCACCTCTCTGCCGACGCTCCCGCGGTTGATGTCTTCGTCAACGGCGGCGCCGACCCTGCCATTGAGGCGTTGGCCTTCGGGGCGAGCACTCCTCCCATCAGCCTCCCCGTGGGCAGCTACGATTTCGATATCGCAGCGGCCGGCACGACTGAGCCTGTGCTCACCATCAGCGACGCAATGCTCGAGGCGGACATGGCCTACTCTGCGCTCGCTTTCAATCGCTTGGCCAATCTAGAGGCCTTGATCATCGTGGACGAGCTGGACGGGATCCCTTCCAGCAGCATTCGCGTTCGCGCCGTTCACGTGGCCCCGGATGTGGGTCAGGTCGACATTTGGGCACTTGGGGAGACGCCAACGCCGCTCTTCGTGAACCTCGACTTCGGTGCCGCCTCTGACACCGCCGATCTGCCCGCGACCGCCCACGCTGTCGGGATCGATGTCGATGCCGACGCGGTGCCCGACCTGAGCTTCTCCATCCCTGAGCTGCCTGCCGGCACCTACGCCAACCTCTTTGCCGTCCAAGATGAGGAAGACGCTGTGATTCTGCTCGCTCAGCTCCCTGACGGGACCACTGTGCGTATCCCGGCTGACCTCCCAGCTCCCGAGCAGACCATGCTGCGCGTCCTGCACCTCTCTCCCGATGCGCCTGCTGTCGATATCTTCGTCAACGGGAGCAGTCCGGCCGCGATCACGGAGCTCGCCTTTGGCGTTGCGACTCCCTACGTGAGCTTGGATGCTGGCATCTACGATTTCGATGTGGCCGCGACCGGCGCGGCGATCGAGACTGCGGTGCTGTCCATCGAGGAGCTCGAGCTGATGGCCGACAAGAAGTACACCGCCGTGGCGCTGGGCAAGCTTGCGAGCATCTCGGCCTTGGCGCTCGAAGATGCGGCGGTCTCCGAGCCAGGGCAGATCAAGGTCAGAGCGATTCACGCGGCAGATGGGGTCGGCGCGGTGGACATTTGGAATCTTCCCTTGATCGGCGAGCCCGGCATCCTGTATGAGAACGTTCCCTTCGGCGCGGCGGGCGGCTACCTCGACTTGCCTCCGGGAGCGTATACGCTCGGCATTGACGCCAATGACGATGCGAATCCCGACTTCGTCTTCGAGTTGCCTGCATTGGAAGCGGGAACCGTGGCAAGCGTCTTTGCGGTCCTCGATGACCAGGGTGTGTTGACGCTGCGGGCGCTGCTCGAGAACAGTGATGTGGCCGTGATTGATGTTGCAGCAGCCAAGATCTCCGTGATTCACCTGTCTCCCGACGCTCCTGATGTGGACATCTTCGTGAACGACGGCGCGACTGCTGCTGTTACTGCGCTTGCTTTCCCCGAGAGCACTGGGTATATCGATCTCCCCGTTGGTGTCTACCAGTTCGATGTTGCGCCGACCGGCGCTGGCATTGGCTCGGCAGTGATCAGCTTGGATGATGCCGAGCTGCGCTCCGGTACCCGCGCCACAGCCATCGCCTTCGACTTCGTGGCTGAGCTCAAGTCTGCCGTGATGCTGACTTCAACCTGGGGACTCGATGATGGAGCGATTCGTGTCCGCGCCATTCATGCTGCCGCTGGAGTGGGCGAGGTGGACATCTGGAACGTGAGCGATGCAGGGAACCCGGCCCCTCTGTTCGTGGACTTCGGATTCGGGGAGCTCAGTGAGCAGGTCGATATTCCCGCAGGCGCCTACAGCTTGGGCTTCGATGTCGACAACGACGCCAACCCCGATCTGGTCTTCTCCTTGCCCGCTCTCGACGCAGGGACCGTCGCGGATATCTTCGCCGTGAACGGCGATGGGAGCGTCTTCCTGCTGGTTCAATTTGCCGATGGCTCGACGGCCCGAATTGATGCAATGTAATCCACGAGCCGTGCGCCGCTTCGAGTGCACTGGGGTATAGCCATGAACGCGCTGCATATTCGATTCGAAGAAGCATTGTTGGCTGGTGATGAGGCGGAAGCGCTGCGGCTGATCGACCAAGCACTGGAAGAGAACCTCACGCCTGTTGATGTGATGCAGCGAGTGATTGCCCCCGCCCTGGTGGCGGTGGGCAATCTCTGGGCCGAAGGACGACTGAACGTGGCGCAGGAGCATCTGGCAAGTCGCCTCGCGCTGCGCAGCCTCGAGCAACTTCGTTCCCGCAGTCGTCGGCGCGAGACCTTGGGCGCACGTGCCATTGTCGCTTGCCTTCCAGGTGAGCAGCACGAAATCGGCGCCCGAATGTTGGCAGACTTGCTCTTCCTCGATGGTTGGGATGTCGATTTTTTGGGGGCCAACGTACCCGCAGAAGACCTCGTGCTCTTCGTGCGTTCCCGGCAAGCCCGCCTCTTGGCCTTGTCGCTCTCGAACGTCGATTCGGAGCCCTTGCTCGAGGCTTTGCTCGAGAAGGTGAAGGAGCTGCCGCAGCCTCCGCTGTTGGCTTTGGGCGGTGCGGCCTCCATGGGCAAGCGTTGGCCGGTTCAGGTACAGAGCAACGATCTTCGCTATGCTGTCCACCGGCTTCGCGAGCTTCTCGAGCAAGAGCTGGAGGCCGTCGAGAAGCAAAGTGAGCAAGACTTTTACCAGAACATGGGCCGTCGGCTGAGCATGCTCCGAAAAGAGCGCGGCTTCAGTCAAGCCGAGCTGGCACAAGCCGCTGACCTCGACCGAACCTACCTGAGTGGCGTCGAGCGAGGCAAGCAAAACCCAAGCGTCGGCGTGTTGCTCAGACTCAGCTCGGCATTGGGCGTGTCGCTACAGCATATTCTTCTGCCCGATTGAAAGTGAGCGAGGGGCACGCATCCTCTCGACATTCCGAAGGACTTGCTGCTGTCGAGAGGTCGGTGCCCTCGAGCGAACGAATGCAATTGAACACGCTTCAGTGGTCATCCCCTGCCACAGAGGCGTCGTCGAGCAAACGCTGTACGCCGCTCAGCTCAATCGTCGATGGTTTTGCCATCGAAGTAGAGCGGATCAAAGACGCTCTCCACGTCGCTCTGGGCACGACCACCTCTGGCGTAGCTCGTCGGCAACCACAGCGATGGATGGTACATCACGCCGGTATTCAGATACTTCTGGTCCTGGCTGTAGATGACGTTCACGTCGCGCTTGTAGGGCATGGAGGGCGATCCGTAATCGGAGAAGATCGCATAGCGATAGTCGAGGCCGCCGTCGTTGTATCCGCCTTGAGACTAGTAGTACTTGAAGCCCACCACCCCATCATGGTGGGTGGCCGATTCGTTGCCCGAAATGTCGATGAAGGAGAGGAAGATCACCGCGTGCCCCGAGCCGGTGGTTCGGTTGAGGTTGATGAGGCTGCCGGGTCGAAGCTGCTCGAAGGGCACGGTCATGCCCATGCCGAAGTGGCGCAGCGCATCGGCGCTTCCGCCCGAGTTGATGTCGTAGTTGACCCAGAGGTGCGCCTTGAGGCTGCTCGAGGCCAAGGTCTGGAAGCTGCCTTTGGGCAGGTAGCCGTACACACTCCCCCCTGGATGATCGGCGTCATACAGCGCCATGGCCGTCAGGATCACCTCCATGACGGCGGCAACGCACATGGTCCGGGGAGGCTTGGTGGCGTTGATGAAGCCTTGGGTCCCGTATTCGATATTATGGGTTAGCACCGCCGAGTCATATCCCATTCTGCCGTAGTTGGCATCAAGGAATTCGATCGCTTCGAGGATGTAGCCGTTGAACAGCTCCTCATCGCGCAAGGCCATCGGTCGGAAGCTGAAATCGATGGTATAGGGCCCCACCTTGTCGGCGTAGGCGTCCGCGGTGAGGTAGTAGGTGCCCGCCGAGAGCTCTGCGTAGAGCGCCTTGTCGTGGCGCTTGATCAGGACGAGCGGGTCGAGTGAGGACAGCAACTGCAGGTCTGTGTCGCTGCCGCTGCTCTCGGGACAGACGAGGTCGGCGCTGAATCGCACCGGCTCGTCGACGCGGAAGCTGTAGACGAATTCTGGGCCGCTCTCGTTGGCTGTGTTGGGCGGATAGCTGTCGAAGATATCCGACGTGGCGTTGCTCGTATCGCGGGCATCCGTGAAGACACACGGAACCACGACGGCCTCTCCGATGGCAGCACAGACGGGGATGGGGTCAGCGCTCGTGCCTGCGACCTGGACGCGGAACTCGGCGTTGAGCACGTAGGGTCCTGCTAGCGCGGTGCCAGAGGAGACGTAGGTGTCTGCAGAGATGAAGTAGGTCCCAGCGCTGAGCAGAGCAGAAACCCTGAGGTTGTCGCGAGCGATGAGCTGCACTGGGGCGAGTGAGGACAGCAGATGTAGATCGATGTCGGTGCCGCTGGGCTCTGCGTTCAACCACAGGTCGACTTGGCTCTGCTGCACGAGCCGGAACACGTAGAAGTATTCGGGACCACCCTCGTTGGCGCTGCTTCCCGGATACTGATCGATCACCTGAGAGCTCGAATTGCGGGTGTCTCGCGCGTCCTGGTAGAGGGTGTAGGGGCGCGCGACGTAAATGATGAAGGGGTGCTGCAGGCTGCCATCCTGGATGGTACAGGCATCACCAACACCGTCCTCGTCGAAGTCCTCTTGTCCAGGGTTCGGTTCTTGGGGGCAGTTGTCCATGCTGTCAGGACGTCCGTCGCCATCGCTGTCGGGCTCGCTGCTCTCGCACAGGTCACCGATTCCGTCGCCATCACTGTCGAGCTGGTCGGTGTTGGGGACCTCGACACAGTTGTCTCTCGTGTCAGGAATGCCGTCCCCATCTCGATCGGGCTCTGGGGCGTCACAAATATCACCGATGCCGTCGCCATCGCTGTCGAGTTGGTCGGTGTTGGGGTGGTTGGGGCAGTTGTCCTCCCCGTTGAGCACACCATCACCGTCACGGTCCGGATTCTCCAGCTCCTCCTGGAAGTCGTCACTCCACTCGTCGAGGCCGCTGCTTTCCTCTTCATCAGAGACGTCGCTGAGCTCGCTGAGCTCCGTGTCTGCATCGGACTCGGCATCGAGCTCAGCCTCGCTACTGGGAAAACACCAGCCGTCGAGCAGCTCGTAGCCCGCAGGACAGGTCAGCGGCGGCTTTTCGTCGTCACAGGCCGTCGTGGCGAGCAGAAGGAGACACAAGCCGCAGGCCGAGAAGAGAGGCGGCCGACAGGGCAGGGTGGGGCGTAGATTGGACATCGCAGACCTCGCAGTTCTTGTCGATTGGGCACTTGGCCTGTTTCCCCAACTTCTGATGGGCTGGATTGATGCGCCTGGGCTTCGTTGTCCCCGATGCCTCATGGGCAAACAGGCCTCGTCGCTTCTCCAGGCAACGGACTGAGCTTGGTTTGTAGAGGGCTCGTGCTTCCGGGCTCACAAGCCCAAGAAGAGCACGGCCATCATGAAGAGCATACCAGAAAAGCGCAGCGCTGCAGTCAGCAATAGTCGCCCAGCGAGCGCTTTGCCTTGGGGGCGCTGTCGGAGCTTGCGCTGGATGAGGCTCTGAACGAGGACACCTGCAGCGGCGATGGCGACGAAACCCAGTCCCAGGGCGAGGTCTCGCTGCTCAGGGAAGCTACGGTTGATGATCACCGCCAGCAGTACCACTCCCAGCAGCAGCGCCGACTCCATCTGCCCAAGCCCCTGCACCTGCGCGATGGCTTCGCGCTGCTGCGCGTCATACTCTGCGTAGGCCTTGCGCTCCATGCCCCTCGCCAGCCAGCCCGTACCCAGCGCCACCCCTAGACCAATCCACAGCCACATCCGCTTCACTCCCGTCATTTCGCCGTGCGAGATTGCAGGCACGCGCTCGCGCCTCGCTCCACACGCTTTCGAGATTCCGCTCGCTCTCGCGAGACCTCTCGCTCCACTCGCTTTCATATCACGCGGTGAAACACGCCCACACTGAATTGCAGCGCTCCATTCGCTGGCTCGTCCAATTTCGAGTCGAAGAAGAAGCGGTTTTCCAGTCGGAAGTCGACACCCCAGTTCCCCGTGACGAGCACCGAGAAGGGCAGCTGCCACCCCAACCAGTAACCGTCGTATTGGCCATCCGCAAAGCTCACGCCAACAGCGGGCGCGAAGATGC
>JAVFAO010000356.1:0-7330 GCA_034002465.1 Myxococcota bacterium | reverse complement strand
TGCGCGGCACTTGGCCTGTTCGTTCAGCTCGTCACTCGACCGCGCGATTGGCGCGATGGGGAATCAACACCGCAGACTCCTGGCATGTGACTGTGGCGCTGAACTTTTTTGCTCCGCGGCAAGGCTGTGGGCCTTGCGTCGTGCAGCCCGAGCCAGCTAGCGCGCCGTCATTTCCAAGCGCATCTCGCCAACGAAGCGTGACTCCTTTTGCGGCCGCACGCCGCAGCGCGGCAGCTCTCGTTGTCGGGGACGAGTGAGCAAGAGCTGGCGCGAGGCCCGGGTGATCGCAACATAAGCAATTCGCCGCTCGTCCGTCACATCTTCACTGCGGCTCGCATTGCGGTAGTCTGGCAGTGTGCCCTCGTTGAGCCCAACCAGGGCCACCGCCTTGAACTCCATCCCCTTGGCTGCGTGGATGGTCAGAACCCGTATCCCCGGCCCATTGATGACGCTCTTTCCGCCGAGCGACAGCTCCGCTAGGAAGCCACCGACGGAGCGCCCGGAGGGGCTCAAGTGACCAGCGTATTGCCTCCAACGCTCCTCCAAGGTCTCGAGATCCGCAAGAAGCGCAGGGGCGCAGTCGGCGGCATCTCTCGCCAGTCTCGCTAGAACGTCGAACAACTCGCGCACCAGCTCACCCACATCTAGGGCCCGCTCCAAGGCTGCGAGAAGGATCTGGCCAAACGGCTGAAAGCTCGGCTCTGACTTGTTGAGTGCCCGAAGGAACTGGGGTGGAGGCAGTTCAGCGAGCTCGGTGTCGAGCTCGTTCGGTGCCCATGCCGCAAGCACACTCTCTCGCGAAATGCGGTCCGATGCGTTGGCGATGAGCTTGAGGCCCTGCACAACCAGCCTCCCTTCGCGGGTTTCCACGAGCTCTCGACCCATCGAAAACAAGTACGCAATGCCACGGTTCTCGAGCTCGGCAAGGATCGACGTGCTCGCCCAGCGCGTGCGACAGAGGACGCAGAGGTCCTCCGGACGAATTGTGGTGGGCTCGTCGGGATACAGTGCGCGGCGGTCCAGGCCCTCCGCCAGCAGACGCTCGATCCAATCGACCACCGCGCGCGCCTCGGCACGTTCGTCGGCACAGCTCCACGCCTCAACGAGGCCAGGTGCCGCGGTAGCGGCGAACATTCGCTCGCGCTCGGGCGCCGATCTCTCGACAGCGGCAATTCCTTCTGAATGATGAGAGGATGCAAGCCCCTCGTTGGCTTGCAGCTCACGACCAAGGCGGTGCTCAGGGAGCTGTTTGGCGAGCTTGTTCGCTACCTCGATGATGGCTGCCGCGGAGCGAAAGTTCTGCGTCAGGGCGTGCTGCTCTGCCGAGAAGTCGCGTACGAAGGCATTCAACCACTGAGCGCTCGCACCATTGAAGCGGTAGATGAACTGGTCGCAGTCGGCGACCATCATGACGTTGCGGTGCTCGTCCCCGCACATCACCCTGAGGAGCTCGTATTGCGCCCGGTTGCTGTCCTGTGCCTCGTCGACCATGATATGGCGGTACATGCGACGGTAGAGCCGCGCGACCTTCGGTACCTCCACGAAGAGACGCCAAGTCTGCCACAGCAGATCGTCGAAGTCGCAGGCATGGTACTGACGCAGCAGGCGGTCATAGGCCGCATACGCCCGCGAGAGCTCGCGCTCACGCACCCCCTCAGGGGCTCGCAGCGAGCGCTTGTTCCAGCCGATCCGGACCAATATCTTCCGCAATGCGTTGTCATCCTCGACGCGTATACCCTCGTCATCGAGTGCGCGAGCGAGCACCTTGAGTCGCTCGTGCTCGGCTTCATAGATCGTCGTATCTGGGGCGAAAGCGATCGCGTCGCCGTGGTGCTGCAGTACGTCACGACAGAACGAGTGAAAGGTGCAAGCATTCACTCGCTTCGCGGCCTCGCCAGCCAGCCTGTTGACGCGTTCGCGTAGCGTCTCGGCAGCTTTGGTGGTGAACGTCAGTGCCAGAATGCGGAAACTGGCGCCCGGCTCGCGCGTCAGCAGCATCGCGATGCGCTGTGTGAGCACTAGCGTCTTGCCAGCGCCAGGCGGGGCTTTCACGAGGTGGCAGCCGGTGGGCAACTCGATGAGAAAACGCTGCTCGTCGGTGGGCTGAAACGTCGCGTTCAACTAAGCCTCCCGTCGATGCGCGAAAAGAACGCGCGAATCAGCTCCGGCAATTGGGTCTGGGGGCTGTCTGCCGCGGCATTGACCAGCTCTTCGGCGAGCAGAGCGCCCAGCGTACCCTTCTTTTCCTTCATGAAGTCGAGGCATGCCAAGCGCTCACCATCTGGCCCCGTGTAGTCTCGGATCGAGTCATCTTTGCGCTTGCTGCCTTGGCGCTTCGTCTTGTACGCGGCCAAGTCGCCGTCGGGATGGGCATTCACCGCCGCCACGGCTTCGGCAAGACAGCCAGCGACGTCGACGACATAGGTTTCGAAAGCGTGCCCCAGCGGCAACTGCACAACCTCTGGCGAGCGTGCATCCAGCGTCCGACCAAGTGCAGCGCTTGCGGCGCGAAGCCCCTTCACGCCCCCGTCATCCCCATCGCAGAACATGACCCAAGGAATCTGCAGCACATCGAGGAGCGGGATGATGTGCTTCGCGCTGCCCGCCCCTGCGGTGAACACGAACGACACCCCCTTGCCGTCCGCACCTCGCTCGCCCCACCACGCGCGCGCCAGCACTGGGAACGCCGCCGCTTCTGTCTGGCCTTCGAAGACCCCCACGACTCTGGCGAAGAGCACCTCTGGGTTTTGGAGCTGCACGAGGCGTCGCACCTGCTCGCGGTTCCACTGTGACATCTGGTAAGGAGAGACTGCCGCCACCCGAGTAAGCGCTCCCACCTTGCGAAACAGACGGTACGCCTCGGGGGCTGCGATGGACGCGATGTGTGCCGAGTGGGTCGACACGATGCGCTGCCCACCAATTGCTGCCAGCAGCTCGAACACCGCCCGCTGGGACTGCGGATGCAGATGGGCTTCAGGCTCCTCAAACGCCGCCACGCTCAGTGAGTGGTCCGCCCTCTGGTCGTGCCGCACCACGTTGATGTACGAGCGGAAGACGAGTAACGCGGCGAGAGAGCGCGTGCCCATTCCGTGATGCTCGACGGAAAACGCAGAGCTGTTGGTCGATGTGATCACGATGTCCATTGCCCGCACCAAGTCATCGACTCGCCGCGGTAAGGCCTCGAGCTCGACGCTCGCCTGGCCCGAGAAGACATCGCTCAGCGAGGTGAGGTCGGTCCGAAGCTGCGTGAGGACTGTATTGCTCTCGGTGAGCTCCTGTCCGAGCGTGCGTAGCTCGCCTTCGAGCCGTGATTTCGTCGCGGGGTCGAGCTCGACCTTTGCAGCCGTTCGCCCCCAGTAGGTTCGCCGGTTGCGCAGTTGTTCGACCACATCGCGCCGCGCGTCGAGCATCTCGAAGTGCAGCAAGTCGAGAATGTCGCGCCCCACGTGTGGCTCGGTCAACAACTGCAGGGTGCTGGCCTCCTCAGCGTTGTCAGCCCAACCATTGACGTAGCTGCGGGACAGCGAGAGCCCCCAATCGGTGGCGCTGCGTGCCACTGTGAGGCGGATGACGAAGCTCTGCGGCTCGGTCAACACGCGGATGGCATTGCCGACCTTGTCGACCACACCTTGCCCAAACTCCTCTCCCGAGCCCGGCTCGAAGCGCAGGTCGATGACGAAGTGCTCGGCGCGCCCGTCGGGTCCGTCGTAGAGGTCGGTGAGTTGGGCTTGTCGCCGCCCAAAGGCGACATCGAGCGCCTCGAGAAACGAGGTCTTGCCCGAGTTGTTCTCGCCGATGAGCACAGTCGTTTCCGGCTCAATCGCAAGCGCCACGTCGCGAAGCGACTTGAAGTTCTCGATGCGAACCGCGGCGAGGCGGAGTCCGAAGGCTGGCGCAGTCATCTTTCTCTCGGAGGCTGTGATCGTCGACGATCGGTTTCTTGTCGATTGGGCGCTCGGCCTGTTCCCCAACTTCCCGTCGATTGGGCGCTCGGCCTTTTCCCCCCACTTGTTGGAGTTTCTACTCTGCAGTGCGAATGGGCACCTGGCGCACTCGCACGATCGTTGGTTTGCTGTCTGCGAGCGTTACTTCGTAGGCTGGCGGTGGAAACGCAGTCTCGACTTCATGAGCGATTTCGGTGGAGGCGACACTCACCGAGGTCTCGACTTCCCACTCCAGAAACGCCTGCATCACCTGGCGAATCGCTTGCCAAGACTCGTTCTTGAGAAGCAGCGGGCTGTGCGTCGGGCCAAGCCCCAAGATGAGTGACGGATCGTCGGTGCAAGGTTGGCTACCCATTGTGGCAAGCATGTTGGAGACATAGCGTGACAAATTCGCATCCACAGAACAGCGGGAGAGGAGGTCGCGGGCGACGGAAACCGTCAGCTTGGGAATCTGCAGTTTGATCATCACTATCTCAATGGCTGAAAGGGCTATGAGGTGGCATCGCCAACGCTCACGAAGAGTGGGAAATGGTCTGACCCCCGGCCACCAGGCGTTCCGGTTCGCTTCATCAAAGAGTGCTCCGCGACTGTGGTGATAACGCGCACCTCGACTATCCCGTTGCCCACTATTTGCGGATCCAAGAAGATTTGGTCGGGAACGTTCCATGGGCCGTCTTCGCAGTCTCCACTGTAGTATGTCCCGAGGGCCCCACAATCTCCCCCATAGACCTTCCAGGAGCAATTGAACAGCCGCTTCTTGGAAATGTCGATGCCAGACTTGAGCGCGTACTCAAGGCAGCGATTGGCGTAGAAGCCACTGTCCATCACCAGAAGCTCATCGTGCGGCGGCATGTTGTAGTCACCACCATGAACCTCCCGTCGACCTGCATGTTGGCCGCGAGCAAGGATCAGCTCTTCTCGGATGTGTCCGCCTGCGCTCCTCTGCTTCGGTTTTGAACAATGGAGCACAGGAAGATGCACGTTCAGGAGCAAAAAAGACGGATCCAATAAGGTCAGCTGAGCTCGTTGTGTCGCTTCCCACGAACCCTGACTGACATACTGTCCTTTCCGCCAGAGCGTGACGATTCGTTTCGGACCCTCTGCACACTCATACCCAACATCCAGCATCCGGCGAGCTCTGCTGTCGGCTTCCTGCAGAAAGACGAAGTCTGGTTGCAGTTGCTGGAGTGCTTCAGACAGTAGCTCGAGTCTCGCAGATGCAATTGTAGAAGCGTTCCGCTCAGTGATTTGCATATTCCACTGCAGCACGCGCATCACGGTTGCTCCTCGGGCGTCGCGAGCAGAAGCCTTTGTACCGAGCGATAAGTTTCTGGCGACTGCGCGACTTCCTTGAGAAAGCGACTCATCTCGCTGCCGTCGGAAATCAACGGGGACTCCGCGTCCCAGCCAATCACCCGAACCTGCTCCTCCCTGGCGTCGTATTCGAGCGAGAACAGAACCATGTTGATGTTGGGCGTCTTGGTGACAAGAATCCGAAAGTCGAAGAGCGGGAGCTCATCTTCGGCCATCCCAGGGACAGGCATCAAACGCGCGGAGACCACACCTCCGGTCCTCGAGCCGAGACCCTCTGCAAACTTGGCAACGACGTCAATCAGAAGGGACGAAGGCAGGCGCGGTCGGCTGAAACGGGGCCAAAGGTGGGTGACGCGTTGAGAGGGTTCTTGCTCAGTCTCCGCAGTCCATCGTTTGGGCAGGTCGACTGCGTCGTCGCGCGTCCACCACCCCGTGGACGCAGCATTTGCCGTTCTGTCTTCCCAACCAACGATTGGGCCGCGATAGCCAACGGCAGTACAGATGAGGCCAGTCGCCAGGGTCCGCAATCGCTCACAGCGACTGTCATCAAAGGTGGCTGTCGGCGCGAAGCCCGGCACAGACACACCGAACAAGGCATCCGAGGCTTCAGAAACGGCGGTGAGCAGGTCACTGTTCTCCGGGAGCCCTGCACATTGCAGTGCACTCGTGACGAGAGCCAACGGGCTGCCATGCAGTTGAGCTCTGTTGGGCGGCTCGGGCAGGTGCAGACGCGCGGCCGCCAAGACGGCCTGGAGCGCTTTGGACTCGTAGCTGCTGACCCATATCTCGGACAACGACTCCATGAAAAACCAAATCGCTGTGAGCAACTGCTCAGACCTCGATGGGTCGTCAAGAACCGGCACGAGTGTCTCAAAGAGAGTCACTGGCCAGATGTCCATGAAGTCCAGCGGCACGGGCGGAGCGATACGGTTCTTGTTCAGCGTAGCGAAGCCGAACTCCGACCCAGCGAAGGCGACACTGCAGCAAGACGGGTCCACTCCAACGAGAAGTGGACAGGCGTAGGGCTGACCAAAACAGAAGCTCAGCGCTTGTAGCTCAAGGTTCACTGCCTTCAATGACAGTGGGGATTGCTGCGGATCTATGACCAGGATTGGCTGTTGGCGCTCCTGCGTCGCGAGTAGGTAGTAGGTGTGCTGTGCACCTTGGAAGCGAAAATGGCCACGGGAGAACCAAGGCAAGCCAACCACGTCGTTCACTTGGGCACCACGAAGGAGCAGGTTTCCAGGCGACGCTGGCAACGCACGGTTCAACCTGCCGACCCAGTAGCTCGGCTTCGTCTTCCCAATCAACTGCCACTGAAATGCTTTCAGAGTGGTCTGGGCATGTCGTCGGACACCATCGATGCTGGTGTTGGTTTCAATGGCCTGTTGCGCGTCGAAAGCGGCACCGTCCACCGTGAGCGCCTTCAACGGATGATTCCAGAGGCCAGGGAAGAGGTCGAATCCGAGACCATCCCGGTATGGCAGTTGGCAATGTAGCTCTGCCGCGTCTGCGCAGACTCTCAGTGTTCCGCCGAGAATGCTGATATGTCGCTGTCCATACTGCAGCTCCTGGATGGCGCACGGGGTAGCCGTCGTTGGAATCCATCGTTGTTGCAAGGTCGCGAGCGTCGCTGCCAGCGGATCCGAAATCGTTTCCACAGTCGCCTTGAGTTGACTTTTCCTGCTGCTCATTGGGTCCTCGCATTTCAGCGATGGGTCGCTTCGATCGTGAACAGGAACGTGAACAGGAACCGCCGACCAGTGTGTTGGCGCTCTCCGCTCACCTTCATCGTTTCCGGCCAGGCTGGTCTCACTCATTCATGAGAATCATAGCTCAGCTCCCGCTCGCAGCCAAACCCAGCCTAACACGGAACGGCAGGAGTGATGACTGTTCGCATTAGTGCAGCTTGGTTTCGACGACCTGCAGCATGTCGAGGGGGATGGCTTGCTAGGGCTGGACGAATCAGCGCGGAGCAACGAGCTTCACGCACAGCAAAGCACTTTTGTCGCACCATTGACGCCCGGCCAGGCCCAACGGATATTTGCAGCATCTCGTTCGTGGCTGCCCAT
>JAVFAO010000355.1:0-7331 GCA_034002465.1 Myxococcota bacterium | reverse complement strand
CCCCCCCCCACGAGTCCACTCCCCAACCCCCAGCCCCAACCTCCTATGAGCCTCTTCGACTGGAAACATCGCGGCGCCCTTGGACACCCCCTCGCCGAGCGCATGCGCCCCCGAAAACTCGACGAGTTCATCGGGCAAAGCCACATCATCGGCCCAGGAAGACTGCTGCGACGCGCCATCGAGGCCGACCAGCTCTCCTCGGTCATCTTCAGCGGGCCGCCAGGCACCGGCAAAACCACCCTCGCCCGCGTCATCGCCAACAGCACCCGAGCCCACTTCCTCTCCATCAACGCCGTCCTCGCCGGCGTCAAAGACATTAGGGAGGCCATCGACGACGCCAAACAGCGCCTCGCCATGTACGAGCAACGCAGCATCCTCTTCGTCGATGAGGTCCACCGCTTCAACAAAGCACAACAAGACGCCCTGCTCCCCTGGGTCGAAAACGGCACCTTCATCCTCATCGGCGCCACCACCGAAAACCCCTTCTTCGAGGTCAACAAAGCCCTCGTCAGCCGCTCCCGCGTCTTCGTCCTGCGCTCCCTCGAGAGCGCCGACTTGGAGCGCGTCATCGAGCAGGCGTTGTCTGATCCGGAGCGCGGATACGGAATACGACGGGTGGAGCTCGAAGCCACAGCAAAAGCCCACTTGATCGACGTCGCCAACGGTGACGCCCGCGCCCTCCTCAACGCCCTAGAGCTCGCCGTCGAGACTACACCCCCCAGCCAAGATGGCGTGATCCACATCGACCTCGCCGTTGCCGAGGACTCCATCCAAGCCCGCGCCGTCCTCTACGACAAAGAGGGCGACGCCCACTTCGATACCATCAGCGCCTTCATCAAGAGTGTTCGCGGAAGCGACCCAGACGCCGCGCTCTACTGGCTCGCCTGCATGATTCACGCAGGAGAGAATCCAAACTTTGTGTTCAGAAGATTGCTTATCCTCGCGGCAGAGGATGTGGGCTTGGCCGACCCAGCGGCGATCTCGGTGGTCGAGTCCTGCGCCGCCGCCTTCGACCGCATCGGCTTGCCCGAAGGACGCTACCACCTGGCCCATGCCACCCTCTACCTCGCCACTGCACCCAAGTCCAACTCCACCATGGCTTTTTTCGATGCCCTCGAGGTGGTGCAGCGCGAGCGCCAAGGCAACGTGCCTGGGCACCTCAAGGACGGCGGGCGAGACGGCGAGGCGCTTGGGCATGGCGCCAACTACCTGTATCCACACGCCTATCGCGATCACTGGGTGGCCCAACAATACCTGCCAACAGGCCTGCAAGGCAGAGTCTTCTACCAACCCAGCGACCAAGGCTACGAAGGCGCCATTCGAGACCGGCTCGAGCGCCGCAGAGAGACCCAGTTGGCGGCAGCGCTGGAGCCTAGCTCCGTCGTCCTCGAGGGCTTCAGCTACACCGCCGACGACAGCGCCGCAGAGCGCTGGGTCAAGCGCGCCCTCAGCAACGTCGGCGAGGGCCTGGGCAGACTGCGCGACACACTCTTCGAGCTGCTCGCGCCAGCGCGCCATGAGCTGCTCCTCGAGCTCGACGCCTCCAACGCCGCCCTGCTCTTCTGGGAGGGCTTGCGCCGCGTCCCAGAAGGCGGCGTCCACGCCTGGTTTCGTGAGCGTAGCGCCTTCGAGCTGGCACAAAGCCAGGTCCAACGCCTCCCAGAGCTGCGGCGACCTACCCTCAGCCTGCACGACGCCCCCTGGTTCGAGACCAACAGCCCCCTGCGCTTCGAGCTCGTCGTTGGGCGCAACGTGCTCGGCGGCATCGCCGACAAGCGCAGCGCCCTCGAACACCTGCGCAGCCTCGTCGCCCCTGGTGGCCGCTGGGGGCTGAGCGAGCTGCTCGGACGGCAAACCCCGCGCCTGTGTTCCTATGTCCAAGCGCGCTGGCTGTCCTCCGAGCTGCTCGAGCGCTGGCGCGAAGCCGAACAGGCGATCTACACCGAGCCCAGCGATCCTCGCCTCAACTGGTCTGCCGAGGAGCTCGTGCGGCTCTGCGAAGATGCAGGTTTTGCTGTTGAGGGCCGTGTTCTGAGAATCGATGCGTCCTTGCTGATCAGCCCGTCGCTGTTGGGGCGCTGGTTTCCACCCACTCAGGTCGCTGGGTCGTACCGGGAAAGGCTCTCGGTGAGCCTGGAACAGCGAGAGCTCGAGGCCATCGAGCTGGCCATTCGTGGCCATTTGCTCGAGCAGTCGCTGCCCTGGTCGAGCGAGCACTTGGTGTTGGTCGGACGCTGAGCAGGCTCAGTCGAGGTAGGCCGTTTCCCAGCTAAGGCAATCCCTCGCAGCATTCACCACGAAGAGCACGAAGAGCGCGAAGAAGAGAGGAGAAGCCGTCTGAAGCGGACAGTAGCGCCTCGTTCTCCAGCTCAGGCGCTCGAGCGCCGCTGCTCCATTTTGGAACAGCGCTGTGCGCAGTGTTCCAGAATCGAGCACCTGGATAGACTTGATAACATCATGAAAGTATTGGCTTCTGATGCATGAGTAGGAGTGGTCCGGCGCTTGCTGAAGTGCATGCTCGAGGTCAGCGAAGGACGCGCAAAGCAGGCGAGGAGGTCGACATGCTGCAGCTCACGATTTGGGGTTCTCGAGGTAGTTATCCAGCGTCGGGCAGGCGCTTCGAGGGCCGGGCAACGTGCGGGAGTTGGAGAACTGCATCGAGTCGGCGGTCATCTTTGCTGACGATGAGATTTCGCCCTCAGATCTGTCCTTGCCGAGGGCGAACGCAACGCAGACGCTGCGGGCGGTGTCACCGCCGAGCGCAGCAGTGAGCGTCGAGGACGAGCCCAGCTTGGCCGAGCTCGAGCGTCGCTACATCGCGCAGTTGCTCGAGAAGCACGACGGCAACCGCAGTGTCTGCGCGCAGATTCTGGGGATTGGGCGCAACACCCTGCTGCGCAAGCTGCGAGGAACGAGGAACGAGGAGTGAGGGACGTGGAATGCCGTGCCGAGGAGAATGGCTCCACCCAAGTAGGGGCGACCGGCCGGTCGCCCGCGATAGATTCTTGCTGTCGTTTCCTGACTTCGTGCGATGAAAGCG
Organism: Myxococcota bacterium; assembly: GCA_034002465.1. Lineage (GTDB taxonomy): Bacteria > Myxococcota_A > Bradymonadia > UBA4248 > JAVFAO01 > JAVFAO01. The sequence goes on along the minus strand of JAVFAO010000355.1, from coordinate 4,291 downwards.
TAGCTCAGACTTGGATGTGGGCACATATCCTCGTCGGTGCGCTATCAGGACGACCGGTCGCCCCTACGACTGCACATGACTTTCAGGTGCTTAGATGAGACGCGCATCACGTGGGCTGTGGCGGGGTGTGGGGCAGCGCCCCACGAAGCCCAATCAAAGGAAGGCTCGACTGGCCCCTTCCTCTTGGCGAGCTGCTCAAGCCCCGACGAGCTTCAACAAGCGCGCTTGGCTTTCGGCGAGGGGCATGGGCGCTTGCGTCTCGGGGTAGAGTAGGGCTTTGATGCTGCGCCAGTTGGCGACTGCCCAATCGAGCTCGGGGTCGGCTCCTGTCTTGAGCATCCCTGCTTCGAGCAGCGTAGCCTTCTCGTCGTAGGTGGAGAGGGCGCTGCGCAGTCGATGTGCGGCCTGGGCAACGTGCTGAGGCTGTACGAGGTGGCCGACTCGAGACAAGCTCCGGACCACGTCGATAGCCGGAAAAGCCTGTCTCTGGGCGAGCTTGGCGCTGAGCAGCAGGTGTCCGTCGGCGAGGCTGGCGAGCTCGGCGGAGAGTGGGTCGTCGGCGCGGGCTTCGGAGAGCACTGTGTAGAAGGCCGAGAGCTGGCCGTGGGCGCTGTTGCCAGCGCGCTCGAGCAGTTGTGGGAGCAGGTCGAAGAGGCTTGGCGGAAAGCCCTCCCGAACGGGGAGCTCGCCTGCGGCGAGCCCGACCTCGCGCTGTGCGCGGGCGACGCGGGTGAGGCTGTCGAGGGCAAGCAGTACGCGCAGGCCGCGGCGATCGCGGAAGTACTCTGCGATGGCGGTGGCGGTGAAGGCGGCACGTACCCGGGCGCGGGGGGCTGCGTCGCTGGTGGAGACGATGAGGATGAGCCGTTCTCTCGCGGGGCCAGCGAGCAAAGACTCGGCGAAGCGCCTCACCTCGGCGCCGCGTTCGCCGATGAGGGCGTAGACACAGACATCGATCTCGGCGTCGCGGGCGATACGGCGCAGGAGCTCGCTCTTGCCTGCGCCTGCTTGGGAGAGCATGACGAGGCGTTGTCCGTGCGCGAGGGGGAGCAGCGTGTCGAGCACGCAGACGCCCGTGTGGAGCTGTTCGGTGATGGGCAGGCGCTGCAGCGCAGGAGGGGGCTGGCGCATGATTGACCAGGGTTCTCCGCTCAGCGGGGGACCGTCGTCGAGGGGGCGTCCACTCTCGTCGAGCACGCGGCCGATGAGCGCATCTCCGCACAGGACCTGCTCTTGGTCTGGTGCCAGGCACACTGGCATGCCCGCGGAGATGGCACCCAAACGGTCGAGTGGGAGCAAGATGACCTGGTCGTGGTCGAAGGCGACGACCTCTGCCCGCAGGGTGGCGGGCGGGTCGCCGACGAGCACGTGAGCGCCGAGCAGGGCACCTGGGAGTCGTGCCTTGATGCGGGGTCCGAGCACGCCGATGACGCGGCCCACAGGTCGCAGCAATGAAGCGTGCTCTAAGCGCTCGAGCAGTGGCTCGAGCCGTTGGGGGTTGTAAGAGCCAGCTTTCTGCATGGCACCGCGTTGGAACGTTCGGTCTTGGTAGGGCTCACTCGGTGCGCCTTAGCTCTCGGCGGGCGGGATGACGGCGATGCCGTCGATCTCGACCTTGACGTTGCGTGGCAGGCGCGAGACCTCGACGGTGGCGCGGGCTGGCGGGGCGTCACTGAAGCGCTTGGCGTAGACCTCGTTGACCGTTTTGAAGTCTTCCAAGTCGCGCAGGTAGATGGTGGTCTTGACGAGGTGTTCGAAGCTTAGGCCGGCAGCAGAGAGCACCGCAGCGAGGTTCTCGAGCACCTGCTCGGTTTGCTGGGCAACGTCTTGACCAACCACCTCACCGGTCACTGGTGAAAGAGGGATCTGACCGGAAAGGAAGAGCATTTGGCCAACGCCGACGGCTTGGGAGTAGGGGCCGATGGCCTTCGGGGCCTTGTCGGTGGCGACGATGAGCTTGTCCATGATTGCATTGCTCCTGACGGGAAGGGCGGGGGGCTGAGGCGTTGCTTCGCCCAAGAAAGCGCGGGCCAGTGTAGCACGTTCCAAGGCGTGCTGCATGTGGAGCGAGCACTGGTTGCAGAAGGGCGAGCTCGCCAGAATGCTGAATGAACATGGATATCAGCATGTTATGAAATCATTCCCGGATTTCGGCAAACGCTTTCTTCAGCCCAACGATCCGCTCGGGTGCATGCAACGTAGCCCAATAGAAGTCGACGAGCAGTTCGAGTATTGACTTTCGTCGGCAGTCGCAGACACCCTAGGGTCACCGCCAATCTCGAGGCGGCCGTCCGGGGTGTATCTTGAGGTATCTCAACTATTCGGATTTCGAGCTGATTCAGGCGATCTCTGCAGGTGAGGGCGAAGCCCTCGCCGTGCTCTACGATCGCTACTGTGCCACTTTGCTTGGTGTCGCCCGAAAGATGCTGTCCAACCCGCAGAACGCGGAAGACTTGGTTCATGACGTGTTCATGGAAGCGTGGCGTCATGTCGGTGACTACTCGGAGCTTCGTGGCACGGTGAGGACCTGGTTGTTGCTTCGCTTGCGAAGCCGAGCGATCGATCGGCTACGGGCGGTCCAGAAGGGGCCGGTGAACGTAGAGGATCAGTCCTTTGCGGAGGTCGCGGCCGACGAGGAGGAAGATCGCAGCTTGTCACCCGATAGGAAACGTCTGCGGCTGATCATGGATGAGCTTCCTGTCGAGCAGCGTGCGATTCTTGAACACGCCTATTTTTCAGGTTTGTCTGCCTCTGAGATTGCTGAGAGAGAAAAGATTCCAATAGGAACAGTCAAGTCCCGTCTCGCTGCGGCCCTTCGGAAACTGCGAGGCGGCCTACAGGATTCGATGTGGAGCCCTTCATGAGTGCGCATGTTGACGATTTCGTTCTCGACTACCTCCTCGGCGAGATGCCCGAGTCGGGGCGGCTCGCGCTCGAACGTCACGCTCGAGCTTGTGAGCAGTGTAAAGCGCTGGTGAAAGACGCCGCCGATGGTCTGGCCGCGGTGGCGCTGGCGAGCCAAGAGCTCAGCCCGTCCTGCAAGCTCAAGGAGCGCATCATTGAAACGGTGCTCTCTGCCCGGTACCGCTACGCTCCGTTCGTTGACCGCTTGTGTGAGCTCGCCGCGATTGGCGAGAAGAATGCGATGGACCTGCTCGAGCACATCAACGATCCGAAGTCCTGGGTGGATTCGCCGTGGCCACCCCTGAAAATGTGCGCATTCAAGGGGGGGGCAGGACTCGAGCACTCCATGGTTGCGCTTGCCAAGTTGCCCGTTGGAGGTCGATTCCCACTGCATCGGCACGTGGGCGAGGAACGCTACATGATCCTGCAGGGGCGCTGCCAAGAGGACGATGGCAGGGAGTCCAAGGCGGGTGACGTGCTGGTCCAGCCCTCAGGCAGTCAGCATGCCTTCGTAAACATTGGAGATAGCGAGCTCATCTTCGCGGTGGTCGTTGACGACATCGAGCTCTTGTAGGGCCTTCGACAGTGTCAGGGCGGCGTTTTCCCGGGACGATTTCTGCCTTTGGCTTGTTGCACTCTGGAGCCAGCGAGCGAAGGGCGCGGGTGTGGACGCACTCGTTGGCGAAGCGCGTTTTCGCGGTCGGTGTCACATGCTCCGCAATCCCAACCGAGTGCTCGTCATCGATGATGAGCCAGACATGCTGCAGATGCTGAGCTTCATGCTCGGTCTCGATGGTTTCGAGATCACCGCGGCGAGCAGCGGAGCCGAGGCTTTGGAGGTGGTGCGTCGTGAGGACTTCGATCTCGTCCTCACGGACCTTCGAATGCCTGGGATGGACGGCCTCACTCTGATCAACGCGCTCAAGCAGCTCGCGCCGCAGCTTCGGGTGATCGTGGCAACCGGCTACGCCACCGCAGAAACCAGCGCACAATGCGCCGCGTCAGGCGCCTACGCGCTAATCAAGAAGCCCTTCGAGCTCACTGAGCTGAGCGCTCTCTTGCGCGAAGCTTTGGCGACCACTGCCGAGGCCTGAGCAGCTGTCTAGGGCCTCTGCCCCACAACTGCCGTGCTCGAGGACCACGGCGATTGTTTCTTGCTGGCGTTTCCTGACTTTCATCGATAGGAAGCGCACGTTTCCTCGTATCGATCCGAAAGACTTGGTTGCACGTCCGTCAGTGCTGTGGCGCTGCCCTGAGCTCGGTGCTCGAATGACGTCGATGGTGCGCTATCAGGGCGACCGGCCGGTCGCCCCGACGACTGCCATTCCCGTCGAGATTGTTTGTGACCTTCAAGCGGTTACATGTGATGCGCAAGACGTGGCCAAAG
>JAVFAO010000354.1:0-7334 GCA_034002465.1 Myxococcota bacterium | reverse complement strand
GCGTTTCGATGCATTGGCCGGTCAGCCTTTGATGCATTGAGACAGCAACGACCACGTTGCATTCTGTACAGAAATTTGCAATGGATTTCATGCGGTTCAACGTGATGCGCATCACGTGGGCTTTGGCGGGGTTTGGGGCAGCGCCCCAAGAAACGAGCGAGCCGCGCGCAGCGCGCAAGCGAAATGGGGTTTTTCGCCGCTGAGGAGAGCTGCAAAAAAAACGGAAACCCGGAAACCGGAAACCCGAACCCCAAAACCCGAACCCCAAAACCCGAACCCCAAAACCGAAAACCGGAAACCCGGAAACCGGAAACCGGAAACCGGAAACCTCACTCCCCCTCGAGCTCGCGCAGCGCCGCTCCCAAGCCCGTGATCATCTGCATCGGTCCCAGCGCCCGCTCACCACAGGCTTGTGCCTCTCGCTCGCCCACCCAGCCATGCAGCCAGACCCCCGCTTTGGCTGCATTCCATGCATCCAAGCCCTGCGCCAGCAGCCCCGCGATGAGCCCAGTCAGCACGTCACCCATGCCCGCCGTCGCCATCGCCGGCGTGCCCGTGGTGTTCACCGCAAAATGGCCATCCGGGCGCGCCACCACGCTGCTCGCTCCCTTGAGCACCACCACTGAGCCAAAACGCTCTGCCAGCGCCAACGCTGTGCCCACTGGGTCTGCCTGCAGGTGGTCGCGCGATTTGCTCAGTAGGCGAGCCGCCTCTCCAAGGTGCGGCGTCAAGATCCGAGGACCCGTCGGGCGCTGGCTCCTGAGCTTGTCATGCTCAGCGAGCAAGTTGAGCGCGTCTGCATCCCACACCATTGGTCCCGCAAAGCCCATCAGCAGCAGGTTCAGCAAGGTCGCTGCCCATGCCGCCGTGCCCAGGCCCGGACCCACCGCCAACACTGTGCAGCGCCGCAGCAACGACGAGAGCAGCAGCTCATCGAGACGCTCGCCCCGACACACGCTCTCCACCATCAGCTCCCAGCTCCCCGCCGCCAGCGCTGGCGCGCTCTCGGCGGTGCTGCCCAGGCTCACCAGACCAGCGCCGCAGCGCAGCGCCGCGAGCCCAGCCATGCCCGCAGCGCCACTCTTGCCAGCTGCACCCCCCAAGACCAAGACATGCCCGTAGCTGCCCTTGTAGGTCTGTCGAAGGCGGCGAGGAAAGCAGCCGCTCAGGTTGCCCTCGCTGGCGAGGGCTATCCGTGCACGAAGCGAAGGGTGCTGCCCGTGGTTGATGAGCTCACCCATCAAGCCAGCGCTGTGCACCGCATCCAAGGGAATTCCAATGTCCACGCGCTCCAAGCGACCACACAGCTCCGGGCCAAAGCCCAAGACCTGACCCGTCTTCAGCAAACCAAAGCTGAGCGTGCGGCTCGCCCGAACCGCTCGCCCGCAGACCTCGCCCGTGTCGGCGTGCAAGCCCGAAGGCAAATCCACCGCGACAATGGGTTCGGGGCGGCTGTTCAAAAAGTCGATCGCCGCAGCCAGCCGCCCTCTCACCGCCCCAGTCAGCCCCGTCCCCAAGAGCGCGTCCACCCAGAGCTCGAATTGCCCGCGCGAAAGCGAATCGAGGGCCATGCGAAACGAGGGCTCGTCGAGCTCCGAGAGGTCCAAGCAGGAGACCGCCATGCGCTGCAAGATGTCCAGGTTGACCTTGGCGTCACCGCTGAACTTGCTGCGCGGGGTCAAGAGGACCACGCTCGCCTCGATGCCGCGCGAACGCAAATGGCGCGCCGCAACGAAGCCATCGCCAGCGTTGTTGCCGGCCCCACACAAGATGGCCACACGGCGCTTGAGCCGTTCAGCGGTGGCGAAAAGGGGCTTGCTCGCTTCAACGGCAGCGCTCGCGACCATCCGCCCCGGCAGCAGACCAAGCTCCTCCTCCACGGCGACCGCGACGGCGCGGCCAGCGTTCTCCATCAAGGCCACGCCAGGAACCCCGAAATGTTCGATGGCGTCTTTGTCTAGCGACCGCATCTGGGCCGCAGAAGCAAGTGAGTGCAGCATGGCGCTCAGCCCTCCGTGCTTTCGGTGCTCAGTTCCAGGTCCATGAGAAAGGGTGCCATCGCATCGACGGCAATGGGAATACAATCCTCGTCAATGGATAGCTTCGGGGAGTGCAGCGGAGCGTAGGGCCTGCTCCGATCCCTGACGCCGAGCTGCAGATACAAGCCTGGGATCAGCGCTGCAAACACCGAGAAGTCCTCTGCCCCCATCTGCGGCGGCGTCTCGATGAGCTTGACGCTGCCTCGCAGATGCGCGAGCGCAGCATCCATGAGCGCGTCATCGTTGACCGTGACGTCGGCACCCGGATGAATTTCCACCGAGGCCTGCAGCTCGTGCGCTGTCGCAATTCCCTTAACCGTCGCCTCGATGGCCGCGTTCAAGCGATTGCGCACGTCCCTGTCGAGGGCGCGCACGATGCCCTCGAGCTTGACCACCTCCGGGAGGATGTTGAAGGCCTCGCCGCCGTGCACCATGCAGGTCGAAATCAACGCAGGCTTGCGCGCATCCACGCGGCGCGAAGGGATCTGGGCGAGGGCATCGATGAGCTGCGCTGCCGCGACGATCGGGTCCTTGCCCAAATGTGGATACGCGCCGTGGGTCTGTTGCCCTACGACATCAATATAGAAGTGGTCGCAGCTCGCCCATGCGCCACCGCGGGTGAAGCCTATCTCGCCCACTTCGAGGTCTGGCTTGCAGTGCATCGCGAAGATGGCCTCGATGCCAAATCGCTCGAGCAGTCCATCATCGACCATCGCCTGCGCTCCACCCGTTCCTCCGCCAGGCGCACCTTCCTCATTGGGCTGGAATACGAACAGTAATCTCCCTCGCAAGTTTTTGCGATGAAGCGCGGCTTGTCGCGCAATGCCCAGGGCGATAGTGCAATGGACATCGTGGCCACAGGCATGCATCACCCCGGGGTTTTGCGAGCGAAAGGCCAAGCCCTCGGGCTCGCACACCGGCAGCGCGTCCATGTCGGCGCGGTAGGCCCAACTGCGACCCGGCTGTACACCCGAGAGGATGCCGACCACGCCGGTGCCACCTACGGCTCGGTGGACCTCCAGCCCCAGCGACTCGAGCTCCTCGGCGAGCCGCGCTGAGGTGCGGTGTTCTTGGCGACCCAGCTCGGGATACGCGTGCAGCTCTCGGCGAAACGCGATGAGATACTCTCGTTCCTCTGCTTTCACTTCGCTCTCTCCTCTAGAGTTTTGGGGAACGGGCCAAGTGCCCAATCAACAAGAAATGGCCTCCAGTCCCTGCCGCAGTCGGGTGATGCCTTCTCGCAGGTCCTCTTCTTTTGCGCCAAAAGAGAGGCGCAGATGGCCGCGGCCGTTCTCGCCAAACGCGCTCCCTGGGATGAGCACGACCCCGTGCTCGAGTAGGGAGAAGGCGAGGCGCTTGTCGTCGCCGTTGCTGAGGTGGCGCACGTCGATGAAGCAGTAGAGACCACCTTCGCAGGTGGGCATCGGTACGGGACAGCTGCGCAGCCCCTCGAGGGCGATGGCGCGCCGCGCCGCCAAGGTCTGGCGAATCAGCGCAGCCGCCTGCAGTCCTTCTGGGCTGAAGGCGTGCACTGCTGCATGTTGAGCCGGCACGGGGGCGCAGCTGAGCATCATCTGCTGCACCACCACGAGTTGCTGGCACAGCTTGCGTGGTCCAATCAGCCAGCCCAGCCGCCAGCCCATCAGCGCGTGGCTCTTGGATAGGCTGTCGACGGTGAAGCCTTCGTGTGAATACGCGCGTAGTCGAACGGAAGGGGCGCCAGGGCTGCGGTAGTCGAGGGAGGCGTAGACCTCGTCGCTGAGGTAGGGGACGCCGCGCTCGGCCAGCGCAGTACACAGCGCCGCCAGACTCTGGGCACTGGCGATGGAGGAGGTGGGGTTGCTGGGGTTGTTGAGGACCACGAGGCGGGTTTTGGGGCTGAGCTTGGCGAGCAGCGCGTCGACGTCGAGTCCGAAGCCTGGCGCGGCGAGGGGGTAGGGGACGGGGGTGGCGCCGCAGAACTGGGCGATGCGTGGGTAGACGGGATAGCCCGGGTCGGGCACGAGCAGCTCGTCGCCTGGGGCGAGCATGCTGCTGATGAGCATGAACAGGGCTTGCGCCGAGCCGGCACAGACGATGACCTCGTCGGGGTGGGCGTCATTGGCTTCGGCGATGCGTTCGCGCAGCTCGCGCAGGCCGACATTGCTGGAGTAGGCAGCCCAGTTGCTGCTTGCGGCCTGCATCGCCGCGACGAGCAGGGGTGGCGGGGCGAGCTTGGGCTGGCCCATGCCGAGGTCGATGGCGCCTGGCGGCTTGGCCTCGTGCAGTTGTCGGATGAGGGTGGGCTGCATGGCCTCGAGCTGGGGCAGGAGCCTCATCGAGGGCCGGGTGCTGGACGCAGACGCGCGTCTCGCATCGCTCTTGTTCATCGCAGCGCCTCCTCGAGGGTGGTGCTGGCGTTGGTGCGCTGGTCTCGGTACTTGACGATGAGGGGGGCGTAGAGCTGCAGACCGTGCTCTCGAGCGAAGGGTGATTTGGCGGCTCGGGAGCCAGGGACGAGGACTGCGGCGGCTGGGATTTCGAGGGGTTTGCCGTCGCGGGCGGCGTATTGGCAGTCGTTGACGAGGTCATAGACGATGGTGCCGCGGGTGAGGATGGTGCCAGCGGCGAGCACCGCGCCAGCGCGGACGATGGTGCCTTCGTAGACGCCGCAGTTACCGCCGACGAAGACGTCGTCTTCGATGACGACGGGCACCTGTCCGATGGGTTCGAGGACGCCGCCGAGCTGGGCGGCTGCAGAGATGTGGCAGCGCTTGCCGACCTGAGCGCAGGAGCCGACGAGGGCGTGGCTATCGATCATGGTGTCGTCATCGACGTAGGCGCCGACGTTGATGAAGGCAGGCGGCATGAGGGTGACGTTGCGACCGACGTAGGAACCAGGGCGAATGGAGGTGCCACCGGGGACGACGCGCAGGTTGCGCTCGAGGTAGGGTTGCCTCGGCGGCATCATGGTGTCTTTGTCGCTGAAGTGGAGGGGGCCGGCGGGCTCGGGTAGGGTCAGTCGTCCGAGGCGAAAGCCCAGCAGAATTGCGCGCTTGACCAGGGTATCGGCTTGCCATTGGCCGTCGACACAGTAGGCGGCTCTCAGCTTTCCGTCGGCCATGGCGAGCATGAATTGGTCGAAGAGCGCTCGGCTTTGCTGGTCGAGTTGTTCTGTGGGTTTATCGAGCTCCTTGCTGAGCTGCGCCCGCAGTGCTTCCATGCTAATCTCCTGTGCGGTGGCGCACCTGCAGGTGCGCAGGGGGCCGTGGAGGTGACAATTGAGCACGAGCATAGGCAGAGTGCAAGCGATGCTGGGCTGTCTGCTGCTGTGGTGGCCGCTGCAGGTGTCTGCTGACGAGGGCAGCTGGTCGGCGTTTCAGGCTGATTTGCCCGAGGGTTGGAGCGCGAGAGAGAAGGAGTTCGTCGGCGATGTGGGCAGCAAGCTGAGCGTGTGGCGCTCACCGGATGGGACGGTGGCGAGCATCGCGATGATCGACGCCCGTCGTATTCTGACGGGGTTCTCAGCGCAGAGCTTGAAGCAGGTGGTGGAGGCCTATGTCAACAGTTTCTGGGCGACACTGCATCGTTCTCATGTAGGGGTGCAGCCTTGGGGGTGCGCACTACAGGCACCGAAGTGGGCACCGCTCTATGGTCTTCGATTTCATTTGGACAACCCGGATGGCCCCTGGGCCTATGCGTGCGGTGTACGGGACGTAGAGCAGGGGTGGTTCTTGGTGGTGGTGGCCTGGCCGGAGGCGTCTTCGCAGCTCGACGCGGAGCAGACGCGGGTGGAGGTGGAGCGTGCGATGTCGTCGGTGTCGCTGTTGGCGTCGCCGACCCCTGTGGAGCTACCCTTGTCTGCACCGAGCTTGTCGCCGGGCTCGCCGGTGGTGCCGATTCCGCCCTGAGCGTGCCGCAGGACGCGGGCTGCACCCAGGCTTCTTGACACTGCGCGAGGCCTTTGTTAGACGGTGCAAGTGGGAGTCGACCGTCGGTGGTGACGTTGACCGTCGGTTCGCAGCGCCATGTGCTGTGACGCGTGTCGTGCAGTGGCGCAGGGTTCGGGCCGTGGGGCCTTTCTGCAGGGGTGGACCATGTTGCGATTCTGCCTAGGCTTTATGCTCATTGCCGCGCTGAGCGCGGGCTGTGTGGGCCCGACTTGGTCGACGGTCTCGATCTCGAGCGCCCAGTCCGCGCTGGACGAGGCGAAGGCGGCGGGTGCCGAATCGAGTGCTCCGTACGAGTATACGATGGCCGTGGAGATGCTGCGCAAGGCGAGTGAGGAGTGGGGCTATTCCGACTTTGGCATCGCGCGCCAGCTCGCCGATCAGGCCAAGGATTTCGCCGAGCGCGCGAAGAAGAAGTCGCTGCAGTCTCCTTGGATGGGGCCGCCGAGCGCGGGAAACGTGCCACTACAGTGACGGGCAACCACTCTTCTACGCGCCGAGAATCGCGCGGCGTTGGGGGAATCCATGCGAAGTGAGTGCAAGCTGTTGACGATGTGGACGGTGCTCGCTGCAGTGGTAGCGGTGTTTGCCACCAGCGGTTGCGCCAGCGGTTCGCGTTTGCGCGTCCAGCAGATGCAGGTCAGCAAACAGGTCGAGGACATGCGCAGTCGGGCCTACCGCTGCGCGCCGCGTGAGCTGGCCCTGGCCGAGTCGCATGCGCAGTTTGGCGCCTGGGAGCTCGACCAAGGCAACTTCAGCCGCGCAGGTGACCACCTCAAATATGCCGCCGAGTTCTCAGAGCTCGCCGATCAACAGAGCCGTGCGCCCGAGTGCCAGGACGTGCAGGTGGTGGTCAGCTCAGACCGCGATGGCGACGGCATCCCCGACGACATCGATCAATGTCCTGATGAGCCTGAAGACTTCGATGGCGACAAAGACGAGGACGGCTGCCCCGACATCGAGCTCGACAAGGACGGCGACCGCATCCCAGACAAGCTCGATCGTTGCCCCCTCGATCCAGAGGACTACGACGCCTTCGAAGACGAGGACGGTTGCCCAGATCCCGACAACGACAAAGACACCATCTGCGACCCGTGGGTCTCGGAGCAGGGCAAGCTCGACCTCTACGAGTGCAAGGGTAGCGACCAGTGCCCAGACGTTCCAGAAGACTTCGACGAGTTCGAAGACGAGGACGGCTGCCCCGAGCTCGACAACGACAACGACAAGATCCCCGACACCTCGGACAAGTGCCCGAATGACCCCGAGGACTACGACGGCGACGAGGACGAGGACGGCTGCCCCGAAACGCGAACCCTCGTCACCATCACCGAGGATCGGATTGAGCTCAACCAGCAGTTCTTCTTCG
>JAVFAO010000353.1:0-7339 GCA_034002465.1 Myxococcota bacterium | reverse complement strand
TCAACCTGCTCTTCGGCAACCATCTCGGCCTGCAGGTCGCGCAGGTGCCCCAAGGCAAGCTGACCCTCTCCAAGGTCGATGACGGTTTCCACGTCCTTCCCAGTGGGGCGGGGCTCGACGACCACCGCTCGCCGAAGGTGAGGCGCTGTCTGGCGTTGCTCGAGCAGGAAAGCCGCTTTCAGCTCAGCGAGCCGTCCGTGGGCGACACAGACGAACTCGATGCGATGGCGAAAGTGCTCACAGATCATGTGGAAGCTCCGCTCGAGACGTGGGAGCTGAAAGACGACGCTCTGCCCCTCGAGCTCGAGAGACGGCTTGCTGCGCTCTGCGTCCACACCGATTCGTATGGAACTCGTTCCTCCTCAATCTTGCGAATCGGCACGAATCTGTGCGACTACCTTGCTTGCGACTCCGCTCCGTGCTCGGGCACGTACGTGCGTGTCGACCACGAGCTCCCAGCGAAGAGGTGGATCTCATCATGACCAAGAAGCGCGATACGAAGACGACGGTGCGCGAGGAAAAGGCCAAAGGCAAGAGCAAGGCTGCGCCGCCTCCGGATGAGTTCGAAGACGAAGAGCTCGACGTTGATGGCGATGCAGACGCTGAGCTCGATGAGGAACTCGACGATGAGCTCGATGACGAGCTCGAGGCAGACCTCGATGACCTCGATGACGCCGATTTGCCTCCCGTCGACGATGATGAGCTCGAACCCACGGTCCTGCCCAAAGCGGGCAGAGGACGGATCGTCGACGAAGACGAGAGCGACTGGAAAGGTCGACGTCTCTGCCCGGACAAGACTTGCGTCGGAACCCTCGACAAGGCTGGCATCTGCAATGTCTGTGGTGCCCAGGGCAAGGCTGCTGCCGCCGTAGAGCCGGACGACGAGGAAGAGGATTTCGACGACGAGGATGACGACGAACTCGAAGACGATCCCTATTCTTTCGACGACGACGACGAGGACGATGAGGACGACGACGAGGACGACGACGAAGAGGACGACGACGAAGAGGACGATGACGAAGAGGACGACGACGAAGAGGACGAAGAGGACGAAAAACCATCCAAGCGTCGCGCCTGGACCCGTCGCCGTCTTTGTCCCGATGAGACCTGCATCGGCACCATTGGTGGTGATGGCCGCTGCAGGATTTGTGGTCGTCGCGCGAAGTGAGGAATGATTCCGGCCTCGTCAGTGCTATCAGCCAAGCGATGACTTGGCCGCAATGGCGGGTCGGGGGAGGAGAGCATGCTTCGATGGCAGTGCCTGGCGGCAATGCTGGTGGTGGTGTCTTTGGCTTCTGGAGCCCATGCCCAGGAGGAGGGTGGCGACAAGGAGCAAGGCACTGAGGTGACCCCGAAGGCAAGCCCGTCGGAGATGCAGCTCGAGCTCCTCTATGCTGGCGAGCTCATCGATGAAGAGAGCACGCCCGTTGCTGGCGTCTTCCCGCTCGTCTTCAAGCTCTACAGTGACGAGAAAGCGAAGAAGGTGCTTTGGAGTGAGGCCCACTTTGTGGCGGTGGCCAATGGCACCTACTCCTTGGTCTTGGGACGTCAGTCTCCGTTGCCGGCTCAGGCGGCACAAAAGTCCCTCTCTCTGGGGGTCGAGCTGGATGGACATGAGCTGTTTCGGCAAACCTTGAGGGCAGAGGAGCTCACTGTCGCTCGGCGGGGTAGCGTTGGGGCTAGCGCTGTGGCCTACGCCTCGCGCTGTGGTGATGCCGAGAGCTTGGGGGGGATGCGCCCGGAGGACTTCGCGCCAGCGAGCGTGGTCACCGAGCTGCAACAGCACGTGGCGAACGTCAAGATGCATGGCGCGGCTTCGGCGGCGGCTCCCGCTGAGACGCCAAGCGTTGGCGGCACCACCTTGAGTGGACAGGCGTGGAAGAGCGACTGGGCCGGTGGGACTGGCGGCAAGCTCTTCACCCTGAGCTGCCCCGCTGGATATGTGATGACGGGGTTGGAAGGGAAGTCGGGCGCGGTCATCGATTCGATCCGGGTCATCTGTACTCGTCTCGAGTAGCCTGAAGCGCGTCTTCCTTTTCCGGCGAGGGCTGGGCGCTCACTGACCCAGCTCGATGCTGGCGTTCAGCTCGAGTCTGAGCCATTCTCGGGCCAGCTCGAAATCCTCTTTGGAGACGACATGGTGAGGCCATTGCTCGGTCTCCACGAATCGTCTCAGCGCAGGACGCGAGCGCCCTTCGGTCAACAGCACGCTCTTGGAATCTGGGCTGCACTTCGACAGTAGCAGCGAGCGCAAGTCCTGACGCATTTCATCATCCAGGTTCAAGCTTCCGTCCCTGCGCAGGCTCAGTGAGAGCGCGAGGCCGAGCCGGGGGCCCAGCGCGATGAACTGGAACGCATTGTCGCGCAGCCTTGGCAAAAGCATGCAGGTGAGCCCAGAGCGGACATTTTCGATGTATTCTTCTTGGCTCAACCCCTGCCCTGCATCGAGGACCATCTCGATGACTTGGTCGAAGGGGTGGATGGGGAGCCTTTCGGCGAGCAGCGCGCTGAGCAGCGACTTGAGCTCCATTGCGCTGAAGCGCTCGAGCAGGGCCGAGTGGAGTCGACGGTGTTCTCGGGCGAGGGTGTCGAGCAGCGCCTCCACCTGAGCGAGCTCGAGAAGCTTGGGGGTGAGACGCTCGAGCATGTATTCAATGCTAGAGATATCCGCCTCTGCTGGAAGCTCTGCCAGGCGTCGGCCATCGAGGACGAAGGTGAGCGATTGGGTGGCCTCGTCGCGATGGCAGCGGCAGTTCAGGGAAGGCATGCAGAGGCGCTGTTGTAGTTGCGCGAAGAGGGGGGCGAGCGTTTCGGATGCGTGGCTGCTCTCGGCGGGTAGGCACAGCTCGAGGGTGGTGGAGGGCGGAGCGCTGCTGCGTGCTTGGTGCTGTGACCACGCCGCGAGTGCAGCCGTGCACGTGGCGAGGATGAGGAATGGTGCAGCGGGCAGCGCTGGGAGCAGGGCGAGCAGGGCGAGCAGCAGCGCCGCAGCTGCGAGGGCTTGTGGGTGCTGGCTGAATTGGCCAAGGAGCTGTGCCGCCAAGGAGGGTCTCTGCGTGTGCTCGGAGGTGACGCGGGTGGCGACCAGGGTTGCGCTGATGGCGCTGAGCAGGCCTGGAATCTGGATGACCAAGGCATCACCGATGGTGAGCATGCCGAAGTGTTGCAGGGCGGTGCTGGGGTCCATGTCGAAGACCAGAATACCGACACTCACACCCGCCAAGGCGTTGCTGAGCAGCACGCAGAGTCCGAGCCAAGCGTCGCCGCGGACGAATTTCATTGCGCCGTCGAGTGCACCAAGGACCTGGCTCTCGTGCATGAGCTGGGCTCTGGCGAGGCTGGCCTCGGTGGCGCTCATTCGCCCGTATCGCTGCTCGGCGTCGATGCCGTTTTGACGGCCTGGGAGGGCGTCGAGGGCGAAGCGTGCGGCGACCTCGGCGACGCGCTCGCCGCCTTTGGTGACGACCACGAGCTGAGCGATGCTGAGCACGATGAAGAGCACGAGGCCCACAGCGAGGCTTCCTGCAGCCGTCCACTGGGCGAAGGCCTCGATGACTTGGCCAGCGTGAGCAGCGGAGAGGATGGAGCGGGCAGTGGCGACGTTGAGGCTGAGGCGCAGCAGGGTGGCGAGCACGAGCAGGGCGGGGAAGGCAGCAGCGGCGTTGGCGCCGCGCAGCGAGAGGGCCATGGCGAAGAGCGTGAAAGCGAAGGCGAGGTTGGCCGCGAGCATCAGGTCGATGGCCCAAAAGGGCATCGGGATGAGAAGGACGAGGACGATGGCGCAGATGCCGACGGCGAGCACAGCTTCCGAGGGCAGCGGCAGGCGACGATGGATGGAGGGGGCGCTCATGGCTCTTGGGTGGCCTCGGGGGTTAGGTGCATCCGAAGCGATGGCGTGAGGATACGGTTTTCCGTCGCTCGAGGCCAGGGTGTAGGGCGCGCAAAGGCCCAGTGCTTTCGTGGCAGGCTTGACGCCGGCTCCACATGCCCTACTCTGCATGGCGGGTCGAGTCGAGGTGGCGGGACTTCTTGCGTATCCTCAGCAAGCTCGTCGAGCCAAGTCGACTCATGCATTGGCCACCTGTTTTCGGAGCTTTACCATGTTACATCGTCTTCTCATCGTTGGTGCTGCACTTTGTGTCTTTGCCTTCGTCTCGGCGCCTGATGAAGCCTCGGCCCAGTTTCGCATCGGGCCTCACATTGGCTACAACTTCGATGGCGAGCGACTCTTTGCAGGCGCCGATGCCTGGATCGGGATCACCTCTCTGGCACCCACCATCGAGCTTCACGGCAACGTTGGGGCCTCCTACTACTTCGTGGAAGATGTGACCTTCTTCCGTTTCGACGTGAACCTGCCCTTCCTCTTTGACGTGGGCACCCCGATCGTGAAGCCCTACGTGGCCCCTGGTCTTGCGCTGGCGTATGTGAGTGTGGACACCCCTTTGGGCGACATCTCCGATACTGATGTGGCGGCCAATGTGATCGGAGGTGGCCTCTTTCTTCCGGATGAGATGATAAATCCTTTCGCTCAGTTGCGCATCAGCTTCGGAGATTGGGACGACACTTTCGAGCTGATGGGTGGCGCGATGTTCAAGTTCTGAGCTCACCAGGCTGGGCTGTTCGGAGCCATTGACCGCTGCGCTTGCCCGGTGTTAGATGCTCGCAGCGCGGTGTTGCTTTGCCTTCACTCGTTGCCGGGCATCGGCCTCGCGCCAGGGGCAATTCCTGTGAAATGGCAAGGGGATGGGTGCCCTTCGCTGACTTTTGATTGCATTCGTCCGCTCTCGGGCACCGATCCCGCTCGATGACTCGCGGGGATGGAGTGCCCTTCGCTCACTTTCGATTGCTTGCACGCGGGTGCTTCGAGGAGGATGCTGTCATGGACCAGGAGACCTTGCGACGGGTTCACCATGTGTTGCACAGCTTGATCAACGACGGCATTGCACGTGTCGCCTTCCTGTTGAACCAGAATGGCCGTCTGCTCGCCCACGTGGGGGCCTCACCCGCCTTTCATCCGCAGGCTCGTTTTCCCGAGATGACGGAAGCCGAGCAGGGCGAGAGCGTCTTTATGACCGGTCTCGACGATCGCTTCATCGTGGGCTTGGTTTTTGCCGACTCCATTGCGATGGAGCGGATCCGTGATCTGCTCGAGGCGGCACGGCCGCAGCTCTTCCAGGCGCTCGCCCCCTACCTTCCCAAGGCTTGAGCGCGAGCGAGCCTTCAGGACGCGAAGCAACGTCTGTCGAAGGCGCTGCGAGCTTCGTGAGAGTGAGTGAAAGTTGGAAAGCAGCGAGCTCAACCGCCAGTGAAGACGTTGCCGCTTCCTTCGACCATTTTTCCGGTTCCGCCGCAGTGTTTGGTGGCGTCGCCTTGACGCACGGCCTTTTTGCTGTTGATGAAGACGGTTCCACTGCCGGCCTTGGTTTGCCAGCAATTGCCGTCACAGCAGGCGGCGTGGATGCCTGCGTCGGGCTGAACGCGCAGGGCTGGGCGCGAGTTCACATAGACGTTGGGTGAACCGGTGATGGCCGGTCCAATGCACGGATGTGGACAAGCAGGGCAGCCGTGGGCATCTGCGGGAATCTGTGCTTTGTCTCCCAAGCGAGATTGTGGTGGCGGCACTGGCGCATCCTCCTGTAGGGGTTCGAACGGTGTCCGCGCGTCACAGCGCACGCGCGACAAAAAGCTCCAAGGCCCATTGTACAAGAAACGATCCAAGCGCGACAAGCTCCAACGGTGTTGCGCGCGAAAGGGACCTCAGGGCTTTCCTTGTGCACGGGGCATGGGCAGGAGGTGGTGCTCGAGCGCGGCGTTCGAAAGCTGCTCCAAGCACAGGAGCACATTGGCCTGTGGCCACTCGCCCAGTCAGAGCACAGCGGGTGCGGTCAGGCAGCACTTGGCTGATGGGGTCAGAGCTTGGGGACAGCAGTCTCCATTGCACCGTTTCGTTGTGCCGTCTTGGGCGATGCGGGCCGGCTGATTCGAAGGTTCGGGGCGAAGCCAGCAGTTCAGTCAGGCCAAGCGCCCAATCGACAAAAAGACGGGGGAACAGCCCAAGCGCCCAATCGACAAGAAATGCGCTGCTCGCTTGACGGGCAGGGCTTGCCCCACTATGAAAGCGGCGGAGCCGTCGTGTCGAGTCGGTGCTGGTGCCGCCACTGAGCTCGTTGGGTCGTCGATGAAGGGAGCAGGCTTGTTTCTCGATTTGCTGCAGAAAGTTTCGACGCATGTAGAGGGTGTGCAGGGCTGTTTGCTGCTCGATCGCGACGCGGTCAGCATTGCTGAACAGGTACTGCCAGCGCATGCGGAGATGCTCTCGAGTTTGGCTGTCGAGCTCACCCACGCCCTTCGCTTGCTTGCGCGAAACGGGGCGCTCGAGCAGACGGGACCCTGCCACGAGTTTCTGTTTCGGATGCAGCATGTGACGGCCTTGGGGATGTCACTGCAAGGTGAACACGTCTTGCTGGTGGCGCTCGAGGCTGGCGCGGATATCGAGCGGGCACGCAGGATGTTGACCTTGCTTTGTCCTTGGGTCGAGCGATTGTTGTGACGTGGCTGAGCGCTGCCTGAGTGCGTCGTAGGAGAGTGGAGTCGAATCAATGTACAGCACACAAGAATTCCGAAAGAACCTCAAGATCGAGATCAACGGTGAGCCCTTCATCATCGTCGAGTGTCAGCACGTCAAACCCGGCAAGGGTGTGGCTTTCGTAAAGACCAAGTACAAGAGCCTGGTGAACGGCCGCGTTTTGCAGGAGAACTTTCGCTCCGGTGATACCGTGGGCAAGCCCGACCTAGAGGAGCGCACGATGCAGTTCCTCTATCGTGAAGAGAACCACCTGGTTTTCATGGACACCTCGACCTACGACCAAGTGCGCATCGAGCAAGAGCGGGTCGAGGATGTGGTGCCCTACCTCAAGGACAACCTCGAGGTCTCGGTGCTCTTTTACAAAGGCAACGCGATCAGCGTCGAGCTTCCCAACTTCGTCGTCCTGCGCGTGGTCCAGACCGATCCAGGGGTGCGCGGTGACACCGCGAGCGGCGGTAGTAAGCCTGCGACTTTGGAGAGCGGTGCCGTCCTGCAGGTCCCTCTCTATCTCGAAGAAGGTGAGTTGATTCGCGTTGATACCCGCAGTGGCAGCTACGTCGAGCGGGTCAAAGAGTAGAGCACCAACTGCCTTTTGACTTCTTGTCGATTGGGCGCTTGGTCTGTTCCCCCAAGTTGTTGGACATAGCCCGCTTCGCGGGGCCACAGTAGGCGCGACGGTCAGTTGATTCTTGCCAACGGCATCGCCGCGACTGGAGCGTTCTTGCCTTGGGCGACATAGCGTCCCCCTCGCCG
>JAVFAO010000352.1:0-7324 GCA_034002465.1 Myxococcota bacterium | reverse complement strand
GACACAGCTCAAGCCGCTCGAGCAGGCGATGCTCAGCGAGGTGGTGCACAACACC
This sequence comes from Myxococcota bacterium, assembly GCA_034002465.1. Lineage (GTDB taxonomy): Bacteria > Myxococcota_A > Bradymonadia > UBA4248 > JAVFAO01 > JAVFAO01. Next base: position 7,269 of record JAVFAO010000352.1, on the reverse strand, counting down.
ATCGTTGACATCGACTACGCCCGTTTCAAGAGCAAATACGGTGCGCTGCCAGATTTTGGGGTGAACCGCGAGGTTTCCCAGAAGCGCACCCCGGCTATGCTCAACTTCTTCATCATCCACGGTCTGATGCCGGAGCAGCTGCAGGAGGCCCTCAAGGCCTGGGTGCCCGAACCAAGCCCGGCTCCGCCGCCAGCAGGTTCCGAGACGCTCTACCCATGCATGTCAAAGGAGACGGGCTACAACGAGCGTGGGCGCTTCTACGAGCGTGTGGTCGAACGCAAGCAGACCGTGCATCTGCGCGAGCAGGCGGCGCGCCTCGAGCTGCGACAGGTCTGCGAGCTGCTGGCGCTGAAGCCACTGCCCCTGAACCCCTCCAACGGGCGAGTCACTGGACAGGCCGCCGCCCTGCTGCTCCCACGGCTGCAAGGGGGCGACTTCAACGCCATTGATCCGCATGAGCGCAACGCCCCCTACATTCGCGCGGTCGCTTGGCCGCGCCTGCTCAGTGATGCAGGCTTGGCGCAGGCTGCGAAGACCAAGGTTTCCCTCAAGTCGACGCCCAGTTTCGAGGATCTCGAAGGTCTCCTGCAACGGCTCTTCGACGCAGCATTGGTTTCCAGCTTCGACGAACTCAGACGTATTCAAAAAATACGAATTCACGTTCCTTCTGATGAGCTTCCCGTCTCTCCCGCCAAGCGCCGCGCCATGCTCTTCGATGCGCTCTCTCGCTGTCCCCTCATGCGCTGGGTAGGTGTCGACCACTTCGTGAACTTCTTGATTGCCGACCAGCCCCTCATTCGAGACGCGTTGCCGCCCAGGCTGGTGGAGTTCACCGGCTGGTCGTCTCACTCGGATGACCTGGTCGAGCTCAAGCTCTATGTGCGCGCGGTACTGCTCGAGGTGGCCGCGACCCTTGGCCTCATCGACGTCTCCACCATCAGCCTCGCCGATACCCAAGTTCACAGCTACTGGGGTCAGGAGCCCGTGAGAAGCAACTACGATGGGCTCGTGCAGTTTCGCCTCAGTCCCTTTGGGGCACGCTGTCTGGGGCAAGCCGAGCCGAGCAGCAAGCAAGCCGAACTGTGGAAGGTGCTGCCCAACGGTGAGATCAAGGTGCTCGTGGAGCGCTTACCCGTGACTGCAAGGGAAAGCCTCGATGGCTGCGCGACGCAGTGTAGCAAAACGGTCTGGCGTCTGCAGCCGGAGCGCTTCCTGGCGCTCGCCGAGCGAGGAAGCAAGCTCGAGGAGCTGCGCGAAGTGCTGCGTCGCGGACAGGGCGCCGAACTCCCTCTCGAGATCGAGAAGCTCTTTGCAGACTACGCCTCCCGCCGCGACAGCTTCTGCGTCGACGACGAAGCCTACCTCGTCTCCTGCCGAAGCGTCGAGCTCGCCGACAAGATCTGGGCCCGGACCGAGGTGCACAGCGCCTGCGCGCGCCTCGACGACGCGCGCTTCGCCGTCCCAAAGACCTGGCTGTCCGACTTCGAGCGGCTGCTTCGAGAGGAGGGCTACCTCCTCCAGAACCGCGGGTTCAAAGCAGACTGAGCAGGCGAAGGCCATCGGCGTTCGCCAATGGCCTTGCCACGTCCCACGACCCCGGATGCGCACAGTGTAGACCTGCTCCAGACCGCCGGTCCACAGCACTTCGTCTCCATTCTGCGACAGATCGTCATCATCTGTGCGATGCGCTCGCTTCGTTCCTCGTTCCTCACGCCTCACCTGCCGCGCCCTCGCCCCTCGCCCCTCGTTCCTCCTCCGCAGCAGCGCGCGAACGGCCAGAAAGAGCAGGCCCAGCACACCTGCTCCTATCAATGCTGCCCCGACATAGATGAGCAGGCGCATCTCACCGGCCTTCAGTGGTTCATCCTCGAGCTCGAAAGAGCGCAGATAGTCGCGGGCATAGCGCAGCTCGAAGGTGCTGCCCAGCGCTGGAGAACCCCAGCGCTCTTCGCTCACCTGCACGCTGCCTTCGTGGGAGACCGTCAGACGGGAGAAACAATCAAAGCAAGCGAGCGAAGAACACGCATCCTCGCGACAATCCCAAGGATTTCTTGTCGATCGGGCGCTTCACCTGTTCCCCCAAGTTCTTGTCGATTGGGCGCTTCACCTGTTCCCCCAACTTGTTGCGCGCCATCCGTGGCGCGCACCCTTCGGGCTGCCTTCGCAGCGAGTCTTCGCCTCCTGGCTTCGACTTGTTGCGTGCCATCCCTGGCACGCACCCTTCGGGCTAGCTTCGCAGCGAGTCTCCGCCTTTTGGCTTCGACTTGTCAACGAGGGGTGCAGCGCTCTAACATAGCCCCGGCGGCTTCGACGCTCTCTCTTGCGATCCAGGGGTCAACATGTTGGTGGAACGCGTCCCCGGGCTTGTGCTTGTCGCTCTGGTTTCCCTCGCAGCGCAGGGTGTGGGTGGCTGCCGGCCCGAAGCAGCCCCTCGACCAGCACAACAAGCCGAGCCGCCGCAGACCCCAAGCACCAACGAAGAGCCCGAGCTCGCCGTCGCCATCGACGCCTGGGTCGAGGAGGCGAAGCGCGCCGCCATCGGTGGTTTCGCGCTTTCATGGATGCGGCTCGACGCTGCTTTGCAGCGACAAAGAAAGGAGCAAGAACAGATGGCGCTGCTCGAAGTGGAGGTGAAAAACGTGCTGGGCTATGCGGTCGCCGCCAGCGATATCCACCTGCGGCCACTCGGCAAGCCCAAAGGCGTGCAGGTGGTGGCTGCGCGGGTGACGACCCACGCCGCACAGGTCGTCGGGGTGCTGGTCAATGAGAACTTCCTGCCCCTGTCCAAGGCTGCACCCGCGGTGCTGGCCCACTGGGGCTGGGCTAGCGCTGACGCGAGCGGGCGTGAGCGGATGGCGATGGAATACGTCACTCGGGTCTATCTCGACGCCGAGGGCGGCATCCAATCCCAGTCCCATCCCATCTTCGGCAAGAAGGGGCATCCGGCCTTCTCGGCTCCCGAGGCGGTCTCGCGCCAAGATGGCGGCGTCGACGTGCGCCTCTGGTACCGTGAGGCAGAGGGTGGTCGCGATTCCAACGTCACCCTGGTCCACGGCGAGTGGAGCTTTGCTGCCGATGGGGCCAGCGGCGCTCAGCGCACGCTGTCGAGCTTTGCTACTGGTCGACGCGACTTCTTCCAGACCATGCCGGAGGACCGCATCACACCTTAGCTCGACAATTTTCCTGAGTTCTTGTCGATTGGGCGCTTGGCTTGCGTTTCGAGCTCAGCGCACCAGTTTGTAGGCGCGCTCAATGATGGTGGCCAGTTCGGGTCCTTTCCAATAGGGTTCAATCCAACGCAGGCGCTGGTCTCGGTACTTGGGATTGGGCCGACGCCAGTGTCCGCGCACCAAGAAGCGATGCAGCAGCGACGCCCCGTCTCGCCCCCGCTCCACGGCCTGCAGCTGTCTAAGCTGGGAAATGGAGATGTGCCCTGGAAGGTGGAACACGCCTCCAGGGGACTCGGAGCTGTTTGGGGTCGGAGCACGGCGGCGATGACGTTTGCCGCCAGCTGCTGGCAGGCACTTGTCTTTGTCCACGAGCTCGGCGGCCGCGCTGGTTGCGTACAAAATGGCATTCACCACGAGCCGTACCAGCCGCCGCAGTAGCCGTGATGCAAAGAAGGGATCGCGCGTGCTGGGGTCGAGGTCGGGCACCTGGCTATCCAAAATCTCGTCGAGCTTCGCACCCGGCTCCAACCAGATATCGCGGACCACCAGATAGGGCCATTGCTGGTCGTGGGCGTCGAAGGAGAAATGCAGGCGCAGTAGGCGCCCCGCCTCCTGCACGGAATGGGTCACGTGCACGCTCATCAGCTGCAGCTTCCGGGACTGGTGCGAGCCGGGTTCTTGGCTGAGCAGACGCTCCGCCAGACCAAGTGTGTGGCGGTCGTCGAAGGCCAGCACGAAGCTGGCGAAGGGGGGCTGCAGCAAGTCCGCTTCGAGCTGCAGTGTGGTGTGCTCGAGCTCCCAGGCGAGCGCTGGGTCGACCCAGAAGGTCTTGCGGTGATGAAGCTCCCAATTGACGATGGCGCTGATGTGTTCGTTGAGCAGGATAGCGTCGTCGACGGCATGGTCGAACGAACGCCCGCTTCGTCGAGCGGCGTCGACCTGCTTCTCGAGGAAGCGTCGGAGCTTTGGCTGGTGCTGGTCCTCGGGCAAGACCACGGTGGCAGGGCCGAAGTCGGCGCGGGAGCGGGCGCGAATGACGAGCTCCTTGACGACTCTGGAAAGCCCCGGTAGCAGCTCGAGCATGGTCTCGGCACCCAAGGGCAGCGAGCCGGGTCGACGTCGAGGCGCCTCGGCTTCGTCCTCGAGCTGGAGCTCGGTCCACAGGTGTGTGGGGTCGAAGGCGGGAGCTTGGTTGGACAACGCCTGCAAGTAGTCCAACTCCAGTTTCTTGAGCAAGCCAACGAGCTTCGGTCGGCCTCGCGTGGAGACTGCGGCGGCACGCGGTGTCAGGCCGCCCAGTGCCTCGTTCGCTCGCTCGAGCCAGTGATGATAGTAGAGGGCATAGTTGGCTTGCAGCTCATCGTGCAGACCCATCCGTGCCTCGGGATCACTGGGCTGAGTGCTCGTCCAGACCCTGAGGCAGGCATTTGGGGCGCTGCTCTGGAGCAGCCTGTCGACCTCTTCGCCGCGGTCCTCGCCGATGCTGCTGTGCACCAGCAGCTCTCCCATGATGGCGAGGGCGTCGAAGCCTTTGTCCTCTTGCTCGGGCCACATACGTTGCCAGAGCTGCGGGCCCATGTTGATGCAGTCGGGCAGCCCATCCAGGGCTTGCGCGACCACTTCGGGAGCGAGGAGCAGGTATTTGGTCACGTGGGCGGGCTTCTTCAGGTCTTCGGCGAACAGGGTTTCGCCGGCGAAGTCATCGAAGTCGTCATCGAAGTCGTCGTCGAAGTCGTCGTCGAAGTCGTCGTCGAAACCGCCCCTGTCAGCGAAAAGCCTGGCCCACCGGCCAAAGAGGAAGGGACCTATCGACGTCCAAAACTCGGCTTCCGGCGCACCCGGCTGAAGCGTTTGCCAGCTGAGCAAGTGCTGTTGCAAAGCTGCCTGCACTTCGTCGGCGCTGTCGACTTCCTCCAACACGAACACAGGCTCCGTCAGCTCGGGCTCGCCGTCGAGTCCCATCGGGAGGATGCGTGCAAGGACGAGTTCGAAGCGGTGCAGCTCCGCTGACCAGAGGGGATCAGGGATGGTGAGCGTCTGACCGTGCAGCAGCTCGCGTAGTACCATCGATTGCCCTGGAAAGGTCGACACCACCTCATAGACCTTGAGGCTACTCGAAGCCAGTCGCTGCAGGTAGCTGCGAGCACTCGAGCTCAGCCCAGTGTTGGCGAGCACATCGTCGACGACCCGTTGTCCGTTCTCCAGACGGTAATCGAAAGCAAGCCACGCGTGGAATAGTTGACGCACGCCGTGCTCATGTTCCTCAGGGAACTCGTCGGGGCCGCGGGACCTGCCGAAGAACTTCTCGTGCGCCGCGAGGAGGCGATCATCGAAGTTGGCGTCGTAGATGTAAGCCTTGACGGCTGCCCAAGCCACATCACGGTCCAGAGCAGTGAGCCGTTGTGGGTTGCCAGAGGCGCCGCAACAGCGCTTGGACTTTTTGCCGCTGCCACAGGAACAAGGGTCGTTTCGGCCGATGCGAGACATGAGCTTCCCAGCGATATGAGCGGTGTGTTGAGACGTCAACTGAGCGCGTTCAACGAAAACGCTCGCCACTCAGCAGTTGAAAGTGACCCGGTCAGAGTCGGCTGAGCAAGGACCGGAGGGCGCGCTCGAGCCCACGTCAGCCTAGCAGCACTCCATTCAGGTGTCAGCGCAGCCAGGTGTCAGCGGTGTCAGCGGTGTCAGCGCACTTGCTGCCCGAATCTCACGACGAGCAACGTCGCGCGTTAGCGACGTACGAAGTTCGAAAGCCTGGACCGTCGCGCAGTTCCGCTGCCAGAAGTGTTTCGTCGAGAAATCAGCCCATCGAAAGTAAGCGAAGGGCACGCATCCTCTCGCCATTCCTAAGGAATTGTCTCTGGTGCGAGGTCGGTGTTCGAGAGCGAACGAAGGTAATTCGTCCCAGTGAGTCGAATGGCCCGTGAACTGCAATGCCGCCCAACCGCCGCCCGACTCGGCGGTCTGCAGCCGTTGTGTGCTGCGCAGCTGGGAGTGCTCGAATGCGAGGAATGTTGGCGTCGATGGTGATGGTGGCTGTACTTTCGGTGGCGACGACTGGGGCGAATGCAGAGGGCTTGACCATTGTGGTCACGACCCCCGACATCGGTGACCTGAGCAAGCGCATCGTGGGTTCGCGGGGAGAGGTCATCGTCTTGGCGAGCCCTACCCAGGACCCGCACTTCTTGGATCCGCAGCCTGGCTTGATGGTGGAGCTCAACCGCGCCGATTTGCTCGTCTACAACGGCCTCGAGTTGGAGGTCGGCTGGTTGCCGACGTTGCTCACCGGCAGCGCCAACGCCAAGATCCAGTCTGGCCAGCGGGGGCACTTGAACTGCTCTGTGGCGATCGAGGGGGCCTTGGAGGTGCCCGAGGTCAACAGTCGTGAGCTCGGCGACGTGCACCCGCTCGGCAACCCGCACTACATGCTCAGCCCCAAGAATGCGCGCCGGGTGGCGCGCGTCATCGCTGGGCGCCTCATCGAGCTCGATCCCGATGGTGCAACCGAATACGGTGCCCAGCTCAAGTCCCTGCTCATCGAGCTGGATGAGAAAACCAAGGCTTGGGAAGAGCGGCTCGCTCCGTTCAAGGGCAAGCGTGTGCTCACCTACCATCGCGACTGGTCGTATCTCGCTCAGTGGGCGGGCCTGGTGCTGGTCGGCGAGCTCGAGAGCGTGCCCGGCATCCCGCCAGATCCGTCGCGCCTGGCCGAGCTGGTCTTGCAGTACAAGAACGGCGGCGTCGAGCTCATCCTCCTCGCCCGCTGGGACGACAAGAAGCTCTGCGCCGAGCTGAGCGAGCAAATCTCCGTGCCCAGTTTCGTCGGAACCACCCAACCCGCCTCTGACAAGGGCTACATCGACATGATCGAGGGGCTGGTGAGTGGACTCGAGGATGCGCTGAAATAACACCGCGACACAGCGAGCTCGCCGGGGGGTTCATGCACCCGACGCTTCAAAACGAAGGGCACGCGAACCCCAGCGTCCTCGACGAGAGGTGCAGCTGCAGGTGCAGCATTCCGAGAATCAGCATACACCTGCCGCAGTTGATGAGCATCCCAAGGCCGTCGAGAAAGCTCCGAAATAGGGGGATTCCAAAG
>JAVFAO010000351.1:0-7390 GCA_034002465.1 Myxococcota bacterium | reverse complement strand
CCCTCCTTGGCCGTGCGACCCACACCATTGTTGCGCAGAACGAGAGCGCAAACAAAGACCGGAGGTGGGGCCTCTGCAGCTACTGCTTCGAGCGTGGTCTGGCGCGTCTGGCATCGTGCAGGCAGCGTCTGGTGACGGTGCAGGTCTCGTTTCACTGACTGCTGTCTCCTCTTGGCTTTAGACGTTATCCAAGAGCGAGCCCGCGTCTCGCTTTGCTTGTTTTCGAGAATCGAGGCTCGTGCGGCTCGTGCGCTTTGTTCTTGCTGCTGAGGCTTTCGCAGGCCTACAATGATCGATTGGCGCGCTGTCTCATCGCTTTGGCGTCGAAGGCGCGCCGCTCTCGGTTTTCTTCAGGCAAGGCCAGCCATGTCGGCGTTCTCCCTCCATGAGCGCTCAGAGTCGGCACCCCACCGCGCCAAGCTCGAGCGGCTCTGCGAGCTCTACCAAAGCTATCGCCTCGAGCAGCGGGCGCAGGTGGTGGTGGTCAATGCGCCGCTTGGCTCTTGGGCCGAGTCTTTGCTCAACGACTTCAAGCGACATGTGCTTTCGCGGCGTGAGCCCTACTTCGAATCTGCTTTCGAGAGCGCCGGTGGGCGCACCTACGGACCTATCCGCGAGCTGCTCGGTCAGTACGTGCATCACCTCGATGAGCTTGGGCTGAGCGATGATGGGCTGATGTTGGAGTTTGCCGAGCTCAGCAGCCAGATGGGGGTGGGTAACTACGCGTTCTCTATGCAGGAACGGGTCGATCCCCGGACGCCACTGTTGCAGCTGCAGTTCTACGAGCGCATTGGTCGGCTGTTGCAACTCTGCAGCCAGCGCACGCCCGCTGTCTTGGTCATTCGCGATGCGCACCTCGCCGATTCGACGAGTCGGGCGGCGCTTCGCTTCCTCGTCGAGAATCACGCCCTCGATCCCGTGGACCAGTACGCCATTGCCGACCTCGATAGGCCACGTTTTCGAGGCTTCCTGGTGCTCTCCAGTCAAGACCAAGAGAGCGGCTTGAGCTTCTCACCTCAAACGCTTGGCTTCGAGCTCCTCGACCTCGCTGGTGTCGATGAGCAGGCCGTACGCAGCTTCCTTCAAGATCCCAGCGTGGTGCAGCGCTTCCTCTCCTCCTCCAGGGGCGACATCTCCAGTTTGCGCTCCCTGCTCGAGGCGCTGCCGGCGCAGGTCGACGACCTCTTCGAGCGGCGGCTGCTTCGACTCGGTCAGCCAGCTCGCTCTCTTCTCTCTTTCCTTGCCGTCTACGAGAAGCCCGCCAGCCCCGACTTTCTCGCCCGGCTCGCCGAGCTGCCCAGCTCGGCGCTTGGCAGCACCTTGCGGGTTCTGCTCGATGCCCACCTCATCGAACAGCGCGTCAGGCATGGACAGCTTCTGCTCTCCTTCGTCTCCCCACATGAGCAGAAGCTGCTCCTCCAGTCCCTCGATAGCGCTCTGCGACAGGAGCTGCACCGCGCCATTGCCAACCTGCTCGATGAGCAACGGCGCGTAGGCCAAGCCTTCGACGTCGAGGAAATCGCGCACCACTTCCTGCTCGCCCGTGACGGGCGTGCCTACGCCTATGCGTTGGAAGCCGCAGAAAAACTGCACATCGGCTTCGCTTTCCAACGCGCGGCGGAGTTCCTCGAGCAGCTCTGCGCCTGCGTCGACGATGACAGCGCCTTGGTCGACGTCTACGAGCGGCTCATCGAACTGTATACGGCGATGAACCACCACCGCCGTGCGCTCAAGTATGCAGGAAAACTCAAGCGGATCCTGCCTCCTCAGCGCCAACACGGCTTGCAGCGTCGCATCGCCCGGACTCTGCTCGACATGGGGCGCTTCGAGCTCGCCCAGACACTGCTCGAGCGCAACCTCGATGCGCGGTCCGAGCACGAGCCCGAGCAGGAAATCGCGCTGCACTCACTGCTCGCCGAGGCCCTCTACGGCGCCGGAGAGCGGGCGCGCGCAGCCCAAGTTTGCCAACGTGGGCACACCCTGATTCGCTCCGATAGCGACGCCGGCTCCATCCGAGAGCTCGTCAGCATGGCCAACACCTTGGCCAAGATTGCCATCGCCGAGCGCGACTTCCCTGCAGCCAGAGGACTGCTCGAAAGCAACATCGAGCGCGCAACGCTGCATGCCTGGGCAGATGAGCGGGTGCGAGCCCTCTTCAACATCGGTATCGTCGAGCTGATGCAACATCGACACCGAGAAGCAGAGCAGATCTTCCAAGAATGCCTGGGCTTCGGACACAACGTCTCCAACCCGGTCACCCGTGCCTTCTGCTTCCTCAACCTCGGCGTGCTCTTCCATCAAACCCTGCGCTGGAACCAGGCTCTGGAGCACTACCTCCACTCGCTCGCCACCTTCAAGAGCAGCGCCAACGATTTCCAGTTCGTCGCGACCGCCCTCAACACCGCCGAGCTCTATCTCGATATGGGTGATCTCGAGCACGCCCGCAGCCTCGTCGACGCCACCGGCAGCATCCTCGAACACCGAGAAATCCACCACTACCGTGCCTGGCGGATGCAACTGCTCGGTAGACTCGAGATGGAGCAGGGCCGGGTGCTTGCTGCAGCCGAGCGCTTCGATACAGCCATCGCCGAGGCCAAGCACAAGCAGTGGCACAAGCTGCCCGAGATCATCGCAGACCGTGTGCGCGCGGCCATCCTGCTGGGTGAGCTCGAGCGCGCCGAGGGCCTGCTCGATGCCATGGGCGCGACACAAGACACCGAGTTGGCATGGGCACAGGGTTTGTGGCTGCGGGCCTTGCTCGCGCGCGAGCGCAGGCAGCTCGACAGGTCTTGCGAATACCTGCAACAGGCGATCGCTTGGTACCTCGAACGCGACTTCAAACACCCGCTCTGGGAGTTGCTGCACGACTTGGCGCTGCTGCACTTCGCCCTCGGACAGGAGCGTCGCGCCCACGAAGAGCTCGACCGCGCCAGGCTGCTCTTTGCCGAGGTCAGCGCTGCCGTTCCTGAGTCTCTGCGAGCGCGCTTCGCCGAGAAGACCTCGAGCCGTCTCTTCCTCGCCAGTCTCGACGCCGTCTCCACTGGACGCAACCCACATTCACCTCAGCTCTGCGCCCCGACCACGCAGCCCGTCACCGATACGGCGTGGAGCAACGCCTTCATTGGAAACGACGAGCGACTCATCGAGGTTCTGCACAGAGTCCAGCTCATCGCTGAGAGTGAGTCCTCTGTGCTCATCTTGGGTGAGTCGGGGACCGGCAAAGAGCTGCTCGCCGAAGCAGTGCACCAAGCCTCGCACAGGGCACAGATGCCCCTCGTCAAGGTCAACTGCGGGGCCTTCGTGGAGACACTGCTGCTCAGCGAGCTCTTCGGCCACGAAAAGGGTGCCTTCACCGGTGCACTGAACCGAAAACAAGGTCGATTCGAGCTCGCCGACGGCGGAACCCTCTTCCTCGACGAGATCGGAGACATCTCCCCCAACACCCAGGTCGCCCTGTTGCGCGTCCTCCAAGAGGGAACCTACGAACGCGTCGGTGGTACCCAGACCCTGCACGCCAACGTCCGCCTCGTCTGCGCCACCAACAGAAAGCTCGAACAGCTCGTCAAGAGCGGGCAGTTCCGACTCGACCTCTACTACCGGCTCAAAGGCGTGGTTCTCGAGATCCCGCCGCTGCGCGATAGAATTGGCGATATCCCCATGCTCGCCAAGCACTTCCTCGCCCAGGCGAGTCATGAGCCCAAGCACCTCTCCCGCTCGGCCATGTCACAGCTCCTGCGTTACACTTGGCCCGGAAACGTCAGAGAGCTGCAAAACTTCCTCAAATCCCTCGCGCTGCTCGTCCCGGAGCCGCACATCACCGCGGAACACATCGAGCGCCTCGGTGATTTCTTTGGTGACGGTGAACTTCGTCCAAACTCGGCGGAACTCGAGAGTATTCTCGATGCTACCTACGCTCAGTCGCTCACCGCCTGGGCCAAGGTCCAGCAGGAGCGGCCTCGCTCGCTTCCCCGGCGCTCTGATGAACACCAGCAAGCTCGGCCCGATTCGCTCCCCCCCACTGAAAAGACGGCCCCCGATAGTACCCAATCCATCGTCGAGCATGTCCTCGGCGGTGGCCTCGGACTCAGCGAAATGAAACGAAAGCTCGAGTTCGATTGTATTCAGCAAGCGCTCACTCAGACCGGCGGAAACGTCACACAGGCCGCCGCGTTGCTGCAGATGAAGAGACCGCGTCTGAGTCAGATCATCAACGCTGACCCTCAACTCCAAGAGATTCAGACCAACTTGGCGGAACAGGCCAAGTGTCCAATCGATAAGAAATTGGCCAAGATGGCGAGCGAACAGCCCAAGACAAAGACTGTCTGCGAGGCGGGCGATATCGAAACAGAACGAAGCAAGCTCGAAGTAGCTGAGCTCACATCCAAGCGCGATACGCTGCGCGGAGGTCTCTCATGAACATTCACCCGCACCATTCAGGCTTGCGAGCCCTCAGCTTGGCCGCCGTCGTCGCACTCGCGCTGGGCTGCGTCGAGACCATCGAACCCGAAGCAGAACTCACCCCTGAGGACACCAGCTTCGAAGTCTTTCCGCGTCTCGAGGTCAACAACTATGCCAGCGCTGCCGAGGTGAACGTCAACTCGGTCTTCATCGGACTCGGAAGCCTCATGCTCGAGCCTCTCGACGATCTCCAGTCGCCCATGCTCTCCAACAGAACACCGGCGGCCTTGCACTTCGACTTCGAGTCCGGTGCCCTCGATACCGTCAGCCTCGCCTCCTTGCGCGTCCCCAAATCCGGACGCTACATGGTCACCCTCGCCATCGAGCCACAATGGACCGACCTCCAGGCTCAGCTCAGTGGCGACGACCAAAGAACCTCCATTCAACTCAACGGCACCTACATCACCTCCTCTCGCCGCCCCGATCCCTGGGAACCAGTACACTCTCCCGAACCCGTCCCCTGGGACCCTACCCCGGTCAAACGCACCGCTGGTGAAAAGACCATCGAGCACGCCATCGTCAACGTACATGACTTCCTCTACCTCAGCCGCCGAACCGGCTACATTCGCCTCGGCGAAGTGCAGCTCGATAACGAGCACAACGACCTCGACATCATCATCGATCTCCAAAGCTGGATCGACATCACACTCTCACCCATGATCACTCAAATGATGAGCTCTCCCGAGCCCATCCCTTTGCTCGAGCTCTCACTGCGACTCGAAAACCAAGGCCTCGGCATCGAGAAGCTCTTCAACATGGCTGAGACCATCGCACGCTGACCTCCGCCTCGTCACCCGAACCCGCTCTGCAGCAAGCGCCGAACAGCAGTGCACGCTTGGGCAGTCGAATCCTCGGATTCGTTCGGAAACTGGGGCTCAACGCGTCGTCACGATGTCGTCGGACTCCCGCCTCGACATCGACCTTGCGCAGCAGGCCAGCTCATGACAGCTTGCTGCAAGGGCGGAAACACCGCTCGAGTGCCATGGAGTGAGCCGTGATCGCTCGACTCGTCGGAACCCTCGTCCACAAAGATGAAGACAGCGCCATCGTCGACGTCGCTGGCGTCGGCTACCAGCTCTCCCTCTCCGCCGATGAGCTCGCTACGCTCGCTTTGGGGGATGATTGCACCCTTTGGGTCCACACCCACGTCAGAGAAGACGCGATACTCCTCTTCGGCTTCGTCGATCCCTTGCGTCGCACGCTCTTTGCTCGCCTCATCAACCTGCATGGCGTCGGCCCCAAACTCGCCCTCGCCATCTTGGGCACCTTCGAACCCAGTAAACTGCGCGACATCGCCGTGCGCCATGACGCCAAAGCCCTGAAGAGCATTGCCGGAGTCGGACCCAAAGGTGCACAACGCCTCGCCCTAGAGTTGGAACCCATCTTCGCTGGCCTTTCGCTCCCTCAAAGCAGCAGCTCCAAGCCCAAGAGTCCACAGGCTGTCTCGGCGCCAGGTGCCATCGAGGTGCGCAGCGCGCTCGTCAACCTCGGCTACCCCGATGCCGTCGCACAAGAGGCCATCGAAGAAGCCGAACGTGAGGCAGCTACCCAGCTCGACTTCGACCAGCTCCTCAGAAGAGCGCTGGCCATGTTGCGCAAACGCTGAGAACGAGGGGGAACAGGCCAAGTGCCCAATCAACAAGAAGTGGGGGAACAGGCCAAGTGCCCAATCGACAAAAACTCACCCGCACACGATGAACTGAACGATATGGAAAGCCGACCGCCCAGCGACAGACATGATCCTACCCTCGATCCCAGCAGCGCCGAGTTCGGTGAGCGTGGATTACAGGCAGGTCTTCGTCCAAGTGCTTTTTCCGAATACATTGGACAAGAACAGGAGCTGAGCAATCTCAAGGTCTTCGTCGAAGCCTCCAAGGTGCGTGGGGAGGCGCTCTGTCACCTCTTGCTGAGTGGACCGCCTGGGCTTGGGAAGACCACACTCGCCCACATCTGCGCTCACGAACTTGGCGTCGAGATGCATGTCACCAGCGGTCCGGCCATCGAGAAGAAAGGAGACCTCGCAGGGATCCTCACCAGCCTCGGCCCACGCGATGTCCTCTTCATCGACGAAATCCACCGACTCACCGCCGTGGTCGAAGAGAACCTCTATCCCGCGATGGAGGATTTCGCCTTCGATATCGTCGTCGGTGAGGGACCCCATGCCCGAACGCTGAAGCTGAGTCTGCCCCCGTTTACCCTGATTGGCGCCACCACCCGCACGGGCCTGCTCACGAGCCCCCTTCGTGACCGCTTTGGACACGCCATCCACCTCGACTTCTACAGCGCCGAAGAGCTCGCCACCATCGTGCGGCGCTCTGCGCGCTTGCTCTGTATCGACATCCAAGCAGACGCCGCCTATGAGGTTGCCCGCCGAAGTCGTGGCACCCCTCGAATCGCCAACCGGCTGCTCTCCAGACTCCGTGACTTCGCACAGGTCGCGCGCCGAAAGAGCATCGACCTCGAGCTCGCCAGAGAGAGCCTCCATCGCCTCGGCGTCGATGACGTTGGCTTCGATCGGATGGACCACCGCTACCTCGAGACACTCATCGACAAGTTCGATGGCGGTCCGGTGGGCATCGACACCTTGGCGGCGTCCACGGGAGAACACCGCAACACGCTCGAGGACGTCTATGAACCCTACTTGCTGCAGCAGGGCTTCATTCAACGCACTCCCAGGGGCCGCACCGCGACGCGACGCGCCTACGAGCACATCGGACGTCCCCCCAAAGCCAGCGCCATGCCCCTCGATGGGCAGGGAGATCTCTTCTGAACCGCCAGCCCACGCATGGCCCCGCTGGCCATCGAAAGCGAGCGAAGGGTACTCCATCCTCGCGCGTCATCGAGCGAGGTCGGTACCCGAGAGCGAGCGAATGCCATCGTAAGCGAGCGAAGGGTACTCCATCCTCGCGCGTCATCGAGCGAGGTCGGTACC
>JAVFAO010000350.1:2475-7442 GCA_034002465.1 Myxococcota bacterium | reverse complement strand
CAGCACAGGAGGAACAGAGCAAGTCGAGCCCGCGCAAGCAAACGATCGTGGTCTATCTCCGAGAAATCAACGGAGCCCCAGGATCGGCGCGGCTCGGCGTCATCTACGCCGAAAAAGAGTTTGACAAAACATTAGCGATGTCCCCTACAACTTGCATTCGTTCGCTCTCGCGAGACTCTCGCCGCGCTGCGCATGCGCATCGGATGCGCCCGCGACAGACGCTGACTCGCGCCTCGCTTCGCTCACTTCTTGTAGATCGGGCACTTGGCCTGTTTTCCCCCGTTTGTCAGGGGCTCATCTCGTACGCATCCCTCAACGGCCACAGCTCGTCGCGCCAGACGCGCTCGAAGCGCTCTGCGTCGCCGACCGGCTTGGCGATCAGCGCCAGGGCCAGCTCCATCTGCTTCGGCGTGCTGCTCGGCTTGTGGTAGAGCTGCAGCGCGTAGGTCGAGAAGTCGCGCACCATGAAGTCGAAGATCTGCTCGACCAGGTCGAGGCTCAGCTCCTCGGGATGCAGCCCCCGGTATTCCAGGATCAACTGCCCGTACGCCACGAGCGTGAAGAGCTCGCCCAGCGACAACAAGAAATCGATATCCTTGGCTTGCGCTGCCGAGGCCGTCGCGTCCGCCGCGGAGGCCATGAGGAAGACCTTGAAAGCCTCGATCTGGCGTCGGAAGACGGCGACGTTGGGCAGGTCCACGCTGGCGTAGGCTGGCGCGAAGTCGTGGAAGCGAATCTTGCCGAGGCCCTTGGTCGGCCCCTGAGCGAAGAGGAAGTCGTCGTTGCGCGGCTCGCTCTGGCAGCCGAGCTCTGGATAGGGCGCGGGAGCGAAGAAGTAGTTGCGCATGAACTTGACGATCAGCGCCATGTTCACGTGCGCCCTGGCGACGACTTCTTGTTGATTGGGCGCTTGGCCGAGTGGAAACGCCACGAATCGAAGTTCGCGAAGCAGTGACGATGATCAGGGTGCGAGGATGCTCCTGGACAGGGAGTAGAACTGCCGGAGCTCGCCTTGTGCGTTCGGACCGAGGTAATAGGCCTGGGCCCATGTAAGCAGGCTCTCATCAGGCTGTGGTCCCAAGGTGTCGATGAGGTTCTGGGCGTGGGCCTCGCGACGCTGCCGGAGGCGTGGGCAATCGAGACCGAGGTAGCCGATCATGTAGCGAGCGACGGCCGGATCGACCTGCGAGGGGATGATGCTCCCGCTGAGCAGATAGCTGAAGAGTGCCGTGGTCGTTGGTGCGTGCGGGGGTGCAAAGCGAGCCGGGTCGTAGGCGTAGCCTGGGTTGTGGTGGCGATCGTCTTTGAAGCGCCCACAGTGCTCGAGCTGGCCACCGTCGCAGGAGGCGCCGAGGTTTGCGTAGTCGAAGCGACGCTTGGGACTGCGCGCTTGCGGCTCGAAGTGCTCGACGTGGCAGTCTGTGTCGTCGATCTCTAGCTCGCAGTAGCAGCAGAGGTGGTGTTGCTCGTCTCGGAGTGCGCGCTTGAGCCGAACATGACAGACGGACTCCATGAAGCTGTACCAATCGAGCGACCGTTTCTGCTTGGCGAGGCAGTCCGGAGGGGTGGATTTGATGATGGTTCTCATCGTTTTGCCAAGAACTCGAGTTGGTGGATACGGGCATCGGCCCGGCGCAGCATCGGCTCGCTGCTACCCAAGGCCTTGTCGAGCTGTGCGCGCAGTGCGAGTGCGCGTTCGGAGCGTTCTTTCCGCTCTTCGATCAAGGCGAGGTAGTCGTCGAGCTGGCGGACCGTCTCGACGTTCGGGGGACGTGGGTGAGTGCCGAAGACCTCGGCGAGGACGCGGGAGTTGTCGGCGCCGTAGGTGCCGACGTCGGCGGGGAGCGCCTCGAGGCGATGGTCGCTGCCGAGGAGGAGCAGGTTTTCCCTGCGAATGGTGGAGATGACGGCGGGGCTGTGGGTGGCGACGATGAGCTGGGTGTTGGGAAAGGCTGCTCGAAGGCGCGGGATGACGGTCTGTTGCCAGCTCGGGTGCAGATGCAGCTCGAGCTCGTCGACGAGCAGGATGCCAGGGGCGTCGAGCGGATTGGGCCAGCGCGGGTTGGCTTGGGCGAGGCGACGGGCGAAGTCGAGGACGAGGGCGATGAGGTTGCGGTAGCCGTCGCTGAGCTGGGCTAGCTCCAGAATGCGGGCGCCTTCGCCAGGAGCGGGCGCGAGCTCGACTTTGAGGCGTGGCGGCATGCCATCGAAGAAGACCCGGCGGAGGCCGTCGACCATGTGGGTCAACACCTGGCGCATGGCCCGCAGGTCATTGAAGCTGCCTTCGCCAGCGGCACCGGTGCGCAGCTCGGCGTTCTCGCGCAGGTAGAACCACTGGGCCATCGCCGCATAGTCAGCATTCCCCGCATCGAGCGCGTGGGTGAAGGCATCTTCGCGGGCGAGGGCGAGCTCGAGCACCCTGCCGAGCTCGGGTTGGCCATCGAAGCGTCGCGAGGCGCGATAGTAGGCGACCATGGGAAGGGGGATGAGCGCTTGGGGTGAGCTTCGCCCGAGCTCCCGCCAGAGCGCCCGGAAGTAGTCGTAAATGGGGGCAAGTCGAGTCGTCGTGCGGCCCTGGTACTGAAAGCCATCGAGGGGCTCGTAGCTGATGTGTTGGGTCCACTCGAGGGCGACAGGGTCGCCGGTCGGGGTCTTGTCGGGGAAGCGGTCGAGGGGGTAGAAGTCCGTCGCGGTGGCCCGAAACCGCACGAAGCTCGCCGGGGTGTCGCTGCCGTCGCCCCGATGGATGAGGCGGAGGTCCGTTGGCCTGAGGGAGGCTGACTGGGCCGCCCGTTGCCTGCTGCCTCCGCGCTTGTTGGCGGCCACAATCTCGTAGAGCGCCGCCGCGATGGCATCGAGGAGGGTTGATTTCCCAGCGCCGTTGGCTCCGACGATGACATTGAGATGCGGATCGAGCGGCAGCGAGAAGGACTCGAAGCAGCGGAAGTTGGTGAGTTCGAGCTTGGTGAGTTTCATAGCGGCGTTCTCGAGACTGATCGGCTACGCTTTTTTTGACAGGATGACTGGATGAGAAAATGAGGTCGAAGCGGCAATCGGGGGCGCCGAGCTTGGCTTGTACGGCTTCGTTGAGTGAGAGTTTGTCGAGGCGGGCGATAGCTAGGTCGTTCTCCGCGAAGCAATTGCCGGTGCTGGCGGATTCGAGCCCTTCGTTGGTGAAGATGGCAAAGTGGAGGTGAAAGCGGCGGGCGAGCTCGTCTTGCCACTGCTCGACGAGGTTGCCGGGCAGACGATGAGGCAACGCCTGACATCACCGCGGGCGATGAGCGCTTTGATGAGCAAGCCGGCCATCTGGCGACGACGACGGTGGCATCGCAAGCCTGCGACGGCGACGCCTGGTACGAGTGTTTTGAGTTGCATGGGTTGTGGACGCCTTTCCCTCGGCGGTCGCGGTTCTGTAACGCCGGGCCCTCGGTCTGGTGGTAGCATGAGCGCCATGGCCGGGGCAAGCTGGCCGCTGACAACACACCCCTCCGCGAATAGACGCGCACGACGGCTGACCGACCTCTTTCGCCTCCGCGAATAGACGCGCACGACGGCTGACCGACCCCTTTCGCCTCTGCGAACAGACGCGCACGACGGCTGACCGACCCTTTTCGCCCCCGCGAACAGCCTCGCACGACGACTGACCGACCCCTTTCGCCCCCGCGAACAGACGCGCACGACGGCTGACCGACCCCTTTCGGCCCCTCGGATAGACTCACGCAACGGCTGACCGACCCTTTTCACCGCCGCGAACACCCTCGCACAGCGGCTGGCCGACCCCTTTCGAGCACCTGAACCCTCCAGCGGCCGTGCTCAGTTCAGTCAGGGACAGCGCTGCGTTTGGCCCGTCATCGAGCTTGGCGCGCTCTTGACCCGTGGCCATCACTCATCTACCTTCGCTGGACCCGTGTGGCTGTCGCATCATCGCAAGGCCATACCACATTTCGACCACGCTTCGACTCGCGAAGGCGCGATGCCTTCCCACCCTGCAGGAGCACAGCATGAAACGCTTGTCACTCGGTTCATCCCTCGACACCTTCATCGACAGCCTGGAGTACACCCAAGCCGCCCTCGCTGCGGAGCCACTGACGGCGACGCTGGTTGCCGCAGTCGACGAGCTGATCGAGGAAGGGGAGGCGCTGTTGGTCGCCGACCGCCGCAGCCGCAGGGCGCTCACCCAAAAATGGGCGCTCGTCGCCGTGTGCGACCTTCACCTCGATCTCGTCGAGAAGAAGGCCTTCAAGCTCGCCGAGGTTCAGGATCCCGCTCTTCGCGCGAAAATGAGCAAGAGCGCGACGAGCGCCTTTCTGCGCAGCTCATACCTCAAGCAGTGCACCCACACCACGACCATCATCCTGCCGCTGCTCCGAGCCCTCGCCGACGGGCACCCGGTGAAGCCCTACGCCACCGAGATCGAGACCACCTGCACGGCGCTCATGGCCGCGCTCGAGGGGCGCGACAAGGCTCGCGGCGAGCGAGCGTTGGCCGCCCAGCGCTTCGAGGACTGGAAGGAAGGCGCAAACCGCTTCCGCACCACTCTGCACGCTCAGCTCGTCGGCCTCGCGATGAGCAATGGCTTCGAGAAATCCTGGGCCGACGGCTTCTTCCCGAGCGAGGGCCGAAGCAAGAGCGCCGCCGAGCCCACCGAGCCCAGCCCCGAGGCGTAGCCCGAAACTTCCCCTCGAGCCATTGAATTCATTGATTCAGCCAGGGCCACGTTTTGGGTACTGAGTTCAGGGACGCCTACCTTCATGCGGTTGCATCGAAGGGCTTCTGAAAGCAGAGGATCGTCGGCGAGCCACCACAACGCATCTCTAAGCGATTGCAAGGCAAGGGCGCACCTGCGTGTGCGCCCTCCACGCATTCTGCATACACCTTGTGCGAGTCCTGAGCCCAGTGTCGCGCACAGTGCGCACGACCAGTCCTTCCCAAGGCCGCGGTCGGCCCGCTGGAAGCCGGCCCCA
>JAVFAO010000350.1:0-2375 GCA_034002465.1 Myxococcota bacterium | reverse complement strand
GCATCTGTCGCTATTCTCCCCCGATCTTTGCGTCGTCGCGCGTCGACGGCCCTGCCGGGGAACAGCAGTGCACAAGATGAAGGAAGAGGCCGAGCGCCCAATCGACAAAAAGCCGGGGGAACAGGACAAGCGCCCAATCGACAAAAACCCGGGGGAACAGGACAAGCGCCCAATCGACCAAAAGCCAGGGGAGCAGGCCGAGCGCCCAATCAACAAAAACTTGGGAGAACAGGCCAAGCGCCCAATCAACAAAAATTTCGGCGAGAAGGTGTCCTTCATCTGGTCCGTCGCCGACCTCCTGCGTGGCGACTACAAGCAGTCCGAGTATGGCCGGGTCATCCTGCCGCTCTTGGTGCTGCGCCGCCTCGACCAGGTCTTGGCGCGCACGCGCCAAGCCGTGCTCGACGCCGACGCCAAGTATCCCGCCGACACCACCCCAGAGGCCCTGCGCGAGCGTCTGCTGCTCAAGGCCTCGGGCGAGTCCTTCTACAACACCTCCAGGCTCAGCTTCGACGCCCTCATCGACGACGCCAACAACGCCGCCGCCAACCTCGTCGGCTACGTCCACGGCTTCAGCCGCAACGTCCGCGACATCATGGAGAAGTTCCGCTTCGAGGAGCAGGTCGCGCGGCTCGACGCGTCCAACCTCCTCTTCCTGGTGCTGCGCAAGTTCGTCGCCGTCGACCTCGACCCCTACCTGCGAGCACCCGATGGGAGCCCGCTGCTCGGCGACGACGGCAAGCCTCGCCCCAACGTCAGCAACCTCGAGATGGGCACCATCTTCGAGGAGCTGATCCGAAAGTTCTCCGAGCAGTCCAACGAGACCGCCGGCGAGCACTTCACCCCGCGCGAGGTCATCAAGTTCATGGTGACCCTGCTCTTCGCCGAGGACGACGCGCTGCTGCGCACCCCAGGCATCGTGCGCACCATCTTCGACCCCGCCTGCGGCACCGGCGGCATGCTCTCCGTCGCCGAGGAGCAGCTCTCCAAGCTCAACCCCCAGGCGCGGCTGCAGGTCTATGGCCAAGAGCTCAACGGCGAGTCCTACGCCATCTGCAAGGCCGACATGCTCATCAAGGGGCAGCAGGCCGACAACATCAAGTTCGGCAACTCCTTCAACGAGGACGGCCTGCCCGAGCTGCAGGCCGACTACCTCATCTCCAACCCGCCCTTTGGCGTGGACTGGTCCAAGGCCGAGGCCGCCGTCAAGGCCGAACACGAGCAGCGCGGCTTCGCCGGCCGCTTCGGACCCGGACTGCCCCGCAAGAACGACGGCTCGCTGCTCTTCCTGCTGCACATGCTGTCCAAGAAGAAGCCCACCAACCAGGGGGGCTCGCGCCTGGCCATCGTCTTCAACGGCTCGCCGCTCTTCACGGGCGCCGCCGGCTCGGGAGAGTCGGAGATCCGCCGCTGGATCCTCGAGAACGACTGGCTCGAGGCCATCGTCGCCCTGCCCGACCAGATGTTCTACAACACCGGCATCTCCACCTACATCTGGCTGCTCAGCAACCGCAAGGCCAAGCGCCGCAAGGGCAAGGTGCAGCTCATCAACGGCGTGAGCTACTTCCAGAAGATGCGCAAGAGCCTGGGGGACAAGCGCAAGGAGCTGGGCGAGGAGCACATCGACGCGCTCACCAGGCTCTACGCCGACTTCCAAGAGGGCCCCGACGTCAAAATCTTCGACAACGCCGACTTCGGCTTTCACCGCATCACCGTCGAGCGGCCGCTGCAGCTCAACTTCCAGGCCTCGGCCGAGCGCCTCGCCCGGCTCGAGGAGCAATCCGCCTGGCAGGCTCTGCTCAAGACCAAGAAGAAAGGCGCCGCAGCCCAAGCCGAGCTCGCCGATGGTCAAGCGCTACAGGCGGCGGTGTTGAGCGTGCTGCAGGCGATGGACGCGAACAAGCGCTACCAGGCGCGCCCCGACTTCGAGAAGGCCCTGAAGAGCGCCGCCAAAGCCAAGGGCGTGTCGCTGCCGGCGCCGCTGCACAAAGCCATAATCGCCGCGCTCTCGGAGCGCGACGAGCGCGCCGCGGTGTGCATGCTCAAAGGCAAGCCCGAGCCCGACCCAGAGCTGCGCGACTACGAGAACGTGCCGCTCAGAGAGGATATCGACGCGTATATGAAGCGCGAGGTGCTGCCCCACGTGCCCGACGCCTGGGTGGACCACGACAAGACCAAGGTGGGCTACGAGATCCCCTTCACGCGCCACTTCTATGTCTACGAGCCGCCGCGGCCGCTGGCGGTCATAGAGCAGGAGATCCGGGACTTGGAGCGGGAGATCCAGGGGATGCTGGCAGAGGTGTTGGGATGAGAGCGAGCAGCTACCAGGCAAAGTGGGTTCCCTGTTGTCTTCCGCAACACTGGAGCTACCGACG
>JAVFAO010000349.1:0-7462 GCA_034002465.1 Myxococcota bacterium | reverse complement strand
CCCAGCGCTCACCCGTGGCTTGCCAGGCCGTCGCGTAGGTCACCAATTCTATCGTCCCCTGCCCTGCATCGCCTTCATCGACGCGCAGCTGCGCCCAGTGTTCGGGCCGCCACAGCGCGCAGGGGCAACGATAGCTCAGCTCGAAGTCGTAGACCCCAGCAGCCTTGGCGTCGAGCTGCACCTCCGCCCAGGTCTCGGAGCGAGGCTCCTCGCCACGACGCTCCCGAAGCCGCGCTTCGGCCCGAGCCAGCTCGAGCTCCAGCTTGAGCTCCTCGCAGCGCGCGGTGTGGAGCTGCGAACGTGCGATCGACTCGGCGCTGAGCAGTTCGGCCCAGCTCGTTCGCCAGCCAGCCAGCTCATCCTCGGCGGCGCGACTGGGGACCCTGGCGAGGCTGCGGCAAAACTGCTCGAAGAGCTTCTTCATGTGGGTGCGCCGCTGGACTATCCTTGCGCTCTGACGCAGCACAGCGCCGCGTGCCTCACGCGCGCGCCGAAGATTCTGCTCGAGCTCGGCGAGCTCGCTTCGGGCGTACTCCTCAGCGCTGATGAGCCGTCGCAGCACTCTCGCTCCACTGAGCAGCAGTGACGTGGCCCCCTCTCCAAGCGCCTTGACCTGTAGCGAGCGGTCGTCGCTCAAGGGGCTCAATCCGCCGAGTTCGAGTCGATGTGTTCCGGCAGCGAGTTCGACTTGGGCATGCCGACGGATCTCTGCCCGATCTTCGAAAAAGGTCACCGCGGTCGCGCGCGTGGCCACACGCAACGTTCGTTCGATGATGCTGTGTTCAGTCACGGCGATTCCCTCCGATGATTTCGCGCTTCGTCGGATAGCTCAGGGTATAGGCCCACGCAATCGAGCGTTTCTGTCCTGCGGGTAGCGCCAGCTTCCAGCGTCGTCCGCCGCGCACTGGGGAGCCCAGCTCCGCTTGCTCGTAGGGCTCGGACTTGGGCTCACTGCTCTTCAGTGTGAGCTCGATTTCTTCATCGGTGCTGATCGGCATTCGATCGAGCACCTCGACCTCCGTGTCGAAGCCCAAGGCTGAGGCCAGCTCGATGCTGTGCTCGTGGGTGACCACCACGGTGCCACCGAAGATCCCAGCGCTGCCCTCGTCCACGCGCACATTGCGGCTCACCCGCAAGCGCTCCTCGACACCCAGCCCAACCCTCAGCCGCCCACCCCGATCGACAGCGCTCAGGCGAGTGGTGCAGAGCAAGGCCGAACCGATGAAGACGTCCACTGGACCAGCCAAGAGCGGAGCAGCGAAGGGGTTGTCGACCAGCACCTCACGGAAGACCTCGAGCGAGAGCAATGGCACTGCTCGGAAGACCGAATGACTCGGCGCACTCTCCTGCTTCAACGACAGCCGATGCAAGCGAGGGCTGCTGGGGACATCGACACGAGTTGCCCCGTGGTAGATGTGATCGAAGCTGCCTCGCGCTGCCAGGGGATCCGCCACGTCTCGCGGTAGCGCCACTGCATCCAGCTCCGTCTGCGCTTGCCGAAGCCAGCGCTCGGCCCCAAGCTTGGCACGGCGCGTGAGCCTTCCACGGGCGCTGCTCGTGAGCTGCAAGCCATCGAAATCCAACCAATCTCCCCCAACGTCAAGGACCATGGACAGCTCTTCTGCAGGGGCTTCATCACGCATCATCGAAGCGCGAGCAGCCCCTCCGACTGCACGACTCATCGATGGCAGCAGGCTGGCCTTTTTCTTGGCCATAAGCCGCATCGGTGCCGCTGACGGTGCAGGGGGGCTGGCCATCTCTTTGCGCATCTCACCGTAGGATGCTTCTTCAGCCAGTTTCGCGCCTGGTAAGTCAGCTGGTGCATAGTCATCACACTCTTCGTCTTCGTCGACCACACAGGGCTGAGGCTCTACCATGGGGGGTGAGGGAGGCGGCAAGGGCGACGCAGTTCTCATCGTGCGGTCATAGCCCTCGAAGAGCTGCTCGAGATCATCCGGGAGAGGACGGTAGCCAGTGGCTTTGGGCGGTTGCGCGCGACCAAGACGCCAAGCCGGAAGCTTGGGCAGCTCGATGCTGCGCTGCAGATCGGCCGTCGACAGCGAGAGCCGCACCCCCGTCCAGTCTTCCAAGGAGCACTGCGACACGAAAGCGTCCAAGCTCAGCTCAGCGCGTCCCTCCTCGCTGCCGATCCTCAGGGAGTAGGCTGGCCACCAGCGCGCTGTTGGAATCGCATACTCCAGCTCCAGACGCTCAATCGCCTGCCCCTCGCCCAAGCTCAAGCTCAGCTCGGCGTGAGGGTAGCCCTGCCCCACTTGCTCGCTGCTTCGGGCCTCACGCATCTCTTGCTCGAGGCGGGCCACCTCATGCTTCTGCTCTTCCACCGCTCGAACCAGAAGGTCCACCGACTCGTCGAGCTGATCTCTCAGATCATCGACCAAAGCGAGCACGGCGAGGGCATCTGCAAAGCGCTCCGCGGACTGCTCGTTCGCCCGTCGACCAAGAGGCTTGGGCTCGACGGCGGAGAGCCCGCTATCGCGCTCTCGCGCTGCCTGCAGCTCTGCTTCGAGTCGCTCCTGTTCGCGCTGGGCAAGCCACAGCTTCTCGCTGAGCTCGGCCGCAATCTCGCCCGATTCCGGAGTGACGACGCGAAACCGCGTGCCCAGCAAAATGCGTCCGAGTAGCTCGACACGAACACTACCGGGCTCCGCAAGGGGACTGAGCTCCACAGAGAGCGAGCTCACCGTCGGCCCAACAGCGTCGACGTCGACGATGCGGCGCACCGTTGCCCCTCGGGCATAGACGGTGACCGCGCTGATTCGACTCGCACATCGAACGGCTTTCTCGTTCAACTCCACCCCCTGTTTGTTCACCAGCACGGCTGTGCCGCGCCGACCTCGGTTCGGGCATGCTGCCAGCTCGTCTGCACAGACTAGTGGTCATTGCTGCGAGCATCAAGATGCCACAGCTCTTGCCCATTGGGCGCTTGACCTGTTCCCCCCACTTTTCTGGATTTCGCTCGCTCTCGCGAGACACTCGCAGCGCTGGTTTTCACGGCGCAAGCACCGTCAGCGGCCACCAAGGCAGATTGCGTAGCAGCCAGTAGAGCAGAATCAGGATCAAGATGCTGCGCCCAAGCCAAGGCGCCAAGGGCCGAGGCGGCGGCAGCAGCGACCATATCTCCAAACTGCGGCGCAAACCCACCCACGCCAAGAATGGCAAGGACAGGATCATCAAGGGGTTGTAATCCAGCGCATCGAGAAAGCGCCCGTGAAACAGCGAGTGCAGCGCTCGCAGCGTGCCACAGCCAGGACAATGCGCCCCAGTCACCGCATGAAAGACGCAGGGAGGGTAAAAGCCCGGTTGTCGAGGGTCGTGCGTCGCGATCAGCCAGCTCCCCAAGCCAATCGCTGCGAGCGCCCCGAACCAGGCCAGACGGTGCCATCGTTGACGCCGCCGCTGCTCCGGTGGCAACGCTTCATTCGTGTTCATGAATCCGCTCACGCTCGCGAGCTTCGCCTGAACTCACGCTCGGGCACGGAGCTCGCGACAGCGCCCATCCCAAGGAAAGGCATGTAGACGAGCGACTCGAGCTCGCAGTCCGCCGCGCCCGTCGCTTCGACTCCACAGCCACCAGGAGCGACGTGTCAATCCCAATCGAAGCCGCCCGACGACGAGCCCAGGTCCCCTTCCATCGCAATCAACAAGGCCACATAGAGGACGATGACGACAAAGCCCGAAGCGATGGCGATCCAGGACCAGAGCTTGGCTTTGCGAGAAGCCTCCATGGCGCCTTCCACGTCACCGACGGCGTTGCGACTGCTCACCTTGGTGGCTTGGATGATGGCAACCAAGCCCAGCGGCCAACAGCACAACAAAGTCGCGATGATGGCCTCGGCTAGGTGCGTCGGAACATGGGTGGGCTCGGCGGCATAGGGTGTCTGCATGGGGGTCTGAACCTGCTGCAGCACGGTTCCGCACTGAATACAACGAAAGTTATTGTCATCGTTGAGGGTTCCACACTGCCGACAGTACATCCAAGCCCCCTGCTCCGGCGTCGAGAGCAATCGAAGGAAAGCGACGGTCACGCATCCACTCGACAACCCTAAGGATTTCGGCTGTCGAGAGGTCGGTGCCCGAGAGCGAACGCAGTCAATCTGACATCGGGCGTGTCGTCTGTCAACGCGCAGCGCTCCTCCGCCTATTGGGCAGGCCCGCGCTTGACGTCGGCACGCATCCCCGGCATGCATGGGGCTCGGGGTTCACTACCTGAGGAGTGCCCGTGCGTCTCGCGTTTTCCGAAGAATTGGCGACCATCTGTCTCGACGATGGCCAGGTCAACGCCATTGGCGAAGCACAACTCGACGAGCTCGAACAGACGCTCTCATTGCTAGAGGCTGCGCCGCGCCCCGCCTTGCTCAGCTTTGCCCAGGGACGAAGCCCAAAGGGGACGCCGCTCTTCTGTGCAGGAGCCAACCTCAAGGAGCGGGCAGCATGGTCGGCAGCGCGCATCGACAAGCACGTTCGGCGTCAGCGACTGCTCCTGGCTCGCCTCTCCTCATTGCCGCTCTTGCATGTCACGCTCATCGATGGGGCCTGCCTCGGCTTCGGCGTCGAATGGCTGCTTGCCGCCGACTACGGTATCGCCACCCAACGCGCGCGTTTTGCCTGCCCCGAGCTGCGCTTGGGTATCATCCCCGGAGCCGGAGGCAGCGCCCTGCTCGCACAGCGCATCGGCACGGCCCATGCACAACGTCTCGTTATTACAGGAGAATTCATCGATGGCGCAGAGGCCGTGCGGCTGGGCCTCTGCCAGGAGTTGTGCAGTTCCTTCGACGAAGGGCTCGAACGCGCCAAGAAGCTCTGCAGCGCAAGCGCCGAATGTCCGCCGCTGGCGCGCCGTGTTTTCGCGTGCGCCCAACGACAAATGGAGGCGCCTGAACGCGCCAGGCGCCTCGGCATCGAAGCAGACGCCTACAGCGAATGCCTGGGCATCGTGCCGGCGCCGACCCCAGCACCGCCCAGAGCCTCCCCGGTCTTGGGACTGCTCACCGATTTCGGCCAAGGCGACGCCTATGTGGGTGCCATGAAGGGGGTGGCAGCCAGCATCTGCGCGGGTGTCTGCATCCATGACCTGAGCCACGACATCCCACCGCAGGACGTGGAGCACGGCGCACAGGTATTGGCCCAGCTCGTTCGTTTCTGGCCTCGAGCAGCCGCCCTGGTCGCCGTGGTCGACCCCGGCGTGGGGTCGAAGCGGCGCGCACTCGCCGTCAGGGTCGACGGGCGGCTCTTGCTGGGGCCCGACAACGGGCTTCTCGCCCTGGCGATCGATGCACTCGACGCCACGCCAGAGCTCATCGATATCAGCGACAGCCCCTACGCGCTCCCCCAGCGCAGCGCGACCTTCGATGGGCGGGATCTTTTCACGCCGGTGGCGGCGCATTGGCTTGCAGGAGTGCCCTTCGAAGCGCTGGGGGCGCCTTGCGATTCTTTTCGACGATTGCCCTTGCTGCTTGCGCAACGAGAGGGGGCTCGGATCCGGGCGCGCATCCGACACATCGACCATTTCGGCAACCTGATCAGTAACCTACCCGCCGATTGGCTACCCTCACGCTTTCGTGTCAGTGATGCGAAGGGACAAGCACTGGTCAGCGGACCCAGTCGGAGTTATAGTGAAGCGCAGCGAGGAGAGCTCTTGGCGCTGCGCGGCAGCTCGGGAGAGCTCGAATTGGCGGTCAACTGCGGCAGTGCCGCGCGCTTGACCGGTCTGCAGCGCGGCGATGAGCTCATCGTCGAAGAGAGCTGATGGATGCTGAGGCGTTCACTCCACAACCCAGTCTGCTTTCGAGAACGTCCGTGCAGGCCTAGCGCGACCCGCACGCACGGTCTCGGCATTGCGCTCTGCTTGCTTGGCTCTGCCGTGCTTGCGAGTTGTGCATCAGACGACGAGGCGAGCTTCGTGTTGCAGGCAGACCCTCTGCTGAGCCGCTGCGTCGCAGAGCGCTTCCCTTTTGAGCCAGAGCTGTTTGCCGCGGTCTTTTCGGACAAGGGTGCGATGTTGCGCATGCAGCTCGACAACCGAGAACGCACCCGCTCGGACGCGTTCTTCATCACCATTTCGGCCCCGTCGCAGCTTCCTGCCGAGCGGGCTTGTCCGCCCTTGGAAGCGCTCGAAGGCCAGGAGCTCGAGGTCGCTCCCGACGCCTGCGTACAAGCCTATTTTCGTTTTGGCAGCTGCCGCTCCGCCTATCTCAACCCCCAATTTTTCGGTCGACTCCGCCTCGATCGGCTCAGTTTCGACGAGGGCGATCGCATCGAAGGGGAGCTCTGGGGCGAGCTCGTCGACGTGACGCTACACGAGCAGCAAGGGCAGGTCAGCAGCTCGCAGGCTCCGATGGGAGCGCTGTCGGGTCGATTTCGCTTCACCGTCGAGTATGGCCCGTTCTATCAACCCTTCGCGACCCAGGCAGGCCACAAGCAGGCCCCCTGAGCGTCCAGCTCGGATTGATTTGGCAGCACTTTCGCGCTACCTTGGCCGCGGATGCTGCGAAGAAGCGAAACGCTTCGACACTGAGGACCATGGTGCCAACAGAAGCAAGCAGAGACACCGATAGCAGTTTCGATCACGACCTGGCCTCGGTGCGCGTTGCGCTCAGCAGCTCGCAATGGGACGATGCGCACAAAGTGCTGCTTCGGCTCGTACGTACCCATGGGCAATACGTCGAGGTCGTTTTCCTCCTCGCGCTCACCCGAAAGATGCTGGGCTTCGATGTCTCGGCAGACGCCCTCATGGCTCAGGCGCTGGAGCGCGGCTACGCCATTCCCGCTGAGCAACTCACTGCCATTGAAGGAAAGCCGCAGCAATTCTGCTGGACCGAAGCCAAAACGGGGTTGCAGCTGCGCGTTCGCCAACGCGCGCGGCGCGCCTCGCTGGAGTTCATTGGCTTCGATTGCGCAGCGCCCGAGCCAGAAGCGGAAAGCCCCGTCTCGAGCGCTCCCGATGATTCCCCCGTCGTCGATGACGAACAGCCCAGCGCAGACAGCCAGCCCCATGAGCTCCCCTTCGATTCCAAGCCGGAACCCGGCTAGCAAGGGTTCGCTCCGCGGACCTCTTCGAGAGCGCGACCATGACTCAAAGCCCCAACGACGGCAAAGCCCCAAAAGCAGGCGAGGAAGTGGGCTTCGCGGCGACCATGGCCATGGAAGCCGTTGATATTCCGCTCGATCCTGCTTCCTACGCGTCAACCCTCGCCGACACCGAGCTGCCCATGTCCCCGGAGGAAATCCGCGCGCTCATGAGCAATCCAGCCCAAGACGAAACGAACGCGCTCGACAACGACTCGGGTGCCACCATACCCGTATCTGCAGAGCAGGCCGAGGCCATGCTCGCCAATCTGAGCGCCTACGACGAGAACGCGGCGACCGCCATCGTCTCTCCCGAACAGATCGCGGCAGCCCGACAGCACGCAGGCCTCGTCCCCAATCAACCAGACGATGGCCG
>JAVFAO010000348.1:0-7467 GCA_034002465.1 Myxococcota bacterium | reverse complement strand
CCAGGATCCGAGTGCCTACCCCGCGATCCCCGACATTTCGACCGCGATATTACAGCTCGATCTGCTAGGGGCGCTGAAGTGGTCGATGCTGGGTGTGGTCTTCACCTTCCTCTTCACCGATATGTTCGACTCCATCTCCACCTTTCTCGGCGTTGCTCAGGTGGCCGACCTCACAGACGAGCAGGGACAACCCAAAAACCTACGTCAGGCACTGCTCGTCGACGCCGTCTCAACCACCGCTTCGGGGCTCTTCGGTTCGAGCTCGGGCACCACCTACATCGAGAGTGCAGCAGGCGTCGAAGAAGGGGGGCGCACCGGGCTGACCGCCGTAACAGTGGGGCTGCTCTTTCTTCCCTTCCTGTTTCTCGCGCCAGTCGTGGCGATGGTACCAGCCGTCGCAACAGCGCCCGCGCTGGTGCTGGTCGGTTTCTATATGATGGGCGCTGTGAAACAGGTGGAGTTTGGTCGCCTCGATGAAGGTGTGCCTGCCTTCCTCGCGCTCATCCTGATTCCGCTGACGTATTCCATTACTCAAGGAATAAGCTGGTCTTTCGTGTTCTACGTGCTCTTGAAAATTGTCCGCGGTGAGGCCCGAGCAGTGCCTCCGATGCTGTATCTGGTGACCGGGCTTGGCGTGCTAGCCTTGATTCTGAGCTGAGGCGAGCTCGGCCCGAAAGCTACGATGGAAGCTGCAGGCTCGAGAAGAAGCGTTGGGCGTCCTCCATCGCTTGGCGTTCGAGCATCGCCGATGAAGGAAAGGTGACCATGAGCTGCAACAGCCGCCCGTCAGCGATAATCAGGCGCACCACGTAGCTCCACCCCGGACCCTCGGCACCCAGGCCGTTGAAGACGAATTCCAGTCCAGTCGCAGCGGAGAGCGTGAGCTGGGTCTCCGACAACAGGATTGCTTGCAAGCGCTCGAGGAGCTGTGCCTTGGCACTCGCAAGGAGCTCCGGTGCAAGCTCGGCATCGCTGAGTGCGGTGGGAAGTGGTGTGACGGTAAGCCCAAAGCTGGTGTCTTGGCGTTGGGGATCGCTGGCGATCAGCATGAGCCCGTCCATCACCGCGCCGTTCGGGGCGAGCCAGCGAGCGGGGCTGAGCTCCGGCTGGCTTGGAAAAGCAACGGCCAATCCCGAATCTTGGTAGGAGAACCAGCCATCCGGGGTGGCTTGGATGGTGGGTTGGAGCGCCGCTGGCGGCGGACTTGGCGGGGGCACTTCAGCACGCTCCGCGCGGGCACCATTCTGCGCCGCAGGCTTCGCGGCTGGAGCTGGCTCGGCTTGGCAGGAGATTGCGCAGAGCCCCACACAGCAGAGTAGGACCACTGAGAATCCACAGGATTTTGCGTGCTTGCGAGGCCCCTGTGCGAGAGAGCACGAAAGCACCGAGCGCTTGGCGAGGCGTGGCTTCACAGTTGCTGCTCCAAGGCGTCAAAGTAACCAAAGACCAGTTCTTCGAGCTGCTGGGGCAGGAGAGGATCGGTGTCGACCTCCTCTCTCAAGCCCATGCGAACCTGGCGCAGCAGTCGAAGCGCTGCCGCTTGCAGCTCGAGCGCGCGTCTGCTGTTTTGGCAATTCGAATCGAGCTGCACCTGCTCGGCGCAATCGAGCATCCGGCCGATCTGTTCTCCAGCCTCGATGTACGCCAGAATCCAATCCTCGAGGGTGCCGTTGACGACGGGAATTCGCCGAGCGAGCGGGCCCAGCTCTTCGAGCTTTTGTCGTCGTCGCGCTGCGTTGTCTGCCTCATCGGCATAACTGGCCCGCAACTCGGCAAGCTCTGGGACGAGCTCCCGTCGAATGCGCCCAGCTGTTTGGCGAAGCTCCGCGGAGACGGAGGGCGAGCGAAGATACGCTTCGGTGACGAAGTAGATGGCGGCACCGTAGCCATCATGCCGTCTGTCGACGGCCTCGACTTCCTCTGCGATGGGCTGGCCTTTGATGGAATCCGGCAGCCCTTCGAGCTCTGTCAGCCGCCGTCTGAGGGCAGACTCATAGCCGCGACAGACGGCGGAGCGCCGAAACTGTCCAAGCCGCTCTCCGAGGAGGTCGCGCAGCGCCAACAGCAGCTGAGGGATAGGTAGTTTGCTCATCCACGTCTCCATGGTCGGTTGCTGCAGTCGAACGCAGCCACCCAGCATAGCGACTCGTCCAGGCGCTAGCAAGTGGCGACATTCTCTCCATTCTCTCCATTCCATTCGCTCGCTCGTCCCGGTCAGCGGATTGAAACCCGTGCTCGTCTGTGCTACAGGGAGGCGCCGGTGGTTTCGCCCAGACCACCGTTGACTTTGCTGGAGGATCGCTTGGACGCACACGAGCTCAGACGACAGTTCCTGAACTTCTTTCAATCCCTCGAACACGAGCTCGTGCCCAGCTCGCCGGTCGTGCCCAAGCAAGACCCCACCTTGCTTTTTGCCAACGCCGGGATGAACCAATTCAAGGACGTCTTCCTCGGCAACGAGGTGCGGCCCTACAAGCGCGCAGCCTCCGTCCAGAAGTGTATTCGAGCAGGTGGTAAACACAATGACCTCGATGAGGTAGGCAAAGACGATTATCACCTCACCTTCTTCGAGATGCTGGGCAACTGGTCCTTTGGGGACTACTACAAGCGCGAATCCATCAAATGGGGCTGGGACTTCCTCACTCGCGTGCTCGAGCTGCCTGTCGAGCGGCTCTATGTCACCGTTTACAAGGATGATGACGAGTCCTATGCGATCTGGCGTGACGAGGTGGGCGTGGCAGAACCCCATATCACTCGCCTTGGCGACATCGAGAAAGGTGATGAGGAGAATTTCTGGAGCATGGGTCCTGTTGGGCCATGCGGGCCATGCACCGAGATCCACTACGATCGTCGGCCACACGAGGGCGACGGCTGGCCTGCTGATCCCAAGGACCGCTTCCTCGAAATCTGGAATCACGTGTTCATGGAGTTCGACCGCGACGAGCAGGGCAAGCTGACGCCGCTGCCCATGAAGAGCGTCGATACGGGCATGGGCCTGGATCGCGTCGCCTCGGTGCTCGCCGGTGTCGAAGGGGTCTACGCGAGCTCGCTCTTCAAGCAGATTCTGGAACGGATAGCCGAGCTCGCTGGCCGTCAGGCCTCCCAAGCCGAGCTGCTCGCCGGTGAAGATGTGGTGGCCTACCGCGTCATTGCAGACCATGTGCGCACCTTGACCTTCGCCGTGAGTGAGGGACAGCCCTTCTCGAATGAAGGCAGAGGCTATGTCTTGCGGCGCATCCTGCGTCGCGCTGTCCGATATGGGCGCAAACTCGGCTTGCGCGAGCCCTTCCTCTACAAAGTGTCGCAAGCTGTGGTCGAGGACTTTGGAGACGCGTATCCTGAAATTCGGGTCGTCGCAGCACAGACCCAAGAAGTGATCCACATCGAGGAGGAGCGCTTTTTCCGAACGCTCGAA
Source organism: Myxococcota bacterium (assembly GCA_034002465.1). Taxonomy (GTDB): domain Bacteria; phylum Myxococcota_A; class Bradymonadia; order UBA4248; family JAVFAO01; genus JAVFAO01. Next base: position 4,052 of record JAVFAO010000348.1, on the reverse strand, counting down.
AGAGGGATGAGCCGCTTCGACGAGCTCGTGGCCAAGCTTGGGGAGCACAAAGAACTCAGTGGAACAGCCCAAGCGCCCAATCGACAAGAACTTGGGGAAACAGGCCAAGCGCCCAATCGACAAGAACTTGGGGAAACAGGCCAAGCGTCCAATCGACGAGAGATCCCCGGAAGTGATGCTTTCGTGCTCTACGACACCTTTGGTTTTCCCCTCGATCTCACCGAGATTATGGCGGCAGAGCGAGGTCTGAGTGTGGATCGGGCCGGCTTCGAGCGGGCCCTCGACGAGCAACGTGCACGCTCCGCCGAGTCGGCGCGATTCTATGATGGTGAGGCGGGGCCTTGGCTCCCCGTTCGAGAAGGCAACGCCAACACGTTCCTTGGCTACTCGCGCTACGCGACGGCCAGTCAAATCGTGCGTTATCGCCCGCGCGGTGAGCACTTCGAGCTGCTACTCGACATCACGCCGTTTTACGCCGAAGCCGGTGGTGAGGTCGGCGATTCTGGTAGCATCCGCTCCGAAGACGGCTGCATTCGCTTCTCAGTGCTCGACACACAGCACAGCGAGACCGGCATCGTCCACGTCTGCCGTCTCGAGGAAGGCTTCGTCACCGACGAAAGCATGCGCAAGGACATGATCGCCGAGGTGGATCTCGAGCGCCGAATGCGCATTGCTGCCAACCACACGGCGACACACCTCTTGCACGCGGCCCTGCACGCGATTGTTTCAAAGGAAGCCCATCAGGCAGGCAGCTTGGTGACCGCGGAGAAGCTTCGCTTCGATTTTACCTATCCTCGCTCACTCAGCCGAGAGCAGCTCGAGGCCATAGAGGATATGGTGAACGGGCACATCCGCTCGGCTCGTGAGGTCATCAAGCACAGTGATGTGCCCATTGACACAGCGCGCGAGTGGGGCGCGATGGCCATCTTCGGCGAGAAGTATGGCGAGAAGGTGCGCGTCATTCAGGTGCCCGACGTCAGTATCGAGCTCTGCGGTGGGGTGCACGCCGACAACACTCGGGAGCTTCAGTACTTCCGTATTCTGCAGGAAGGAGCCATTGCCGCTGGGACGCGCCGCATCGAGGCGGTCACCCGCGACGCCGCATTCGCCGTTTGTAAGACGGAGCGCGAGACTTTGCAGGCCGCCGTGCGTGCCGCCAATGTCGATCAGCCTGCTCTGCTCGTGCCCCGCATCATGAAGCTGCAAGCCGAGCACAAAGCGAGTGAGGACTACGCCGAGCAGCTGCTTCGACGCGTAGCGAAGGCAGAGCTCGTCGAGCTCATCAAAGGCGCGCGCGAGCTCGGTGGGGTGCGCGTGTTTTCTGCGCGCTTGGAGCTGCGCGAGCGCCGAGAGCTGTTGATGTATGCGGACCTGCTCCGCGATCTTTTCCGTGGCGTGGCGCTCTTGGGGGCTGTCTTGGGCGAGAAGCCCGCTCTGGTCTGTGTGGTCTCCGAGGAGTTGGCGACGGACAAGCGTTTCCAGGCGACCCCCCTGGTGAACGCTTGCGCTGCGCATATCGGAGGGAAGGGCGGTGGTCGTCCCACGCTGGCACAAGCCGGCGGTCATGATAGCGAGCGTCTGGACGAAGCGCTGCAGGCGATTTTTGCTGAGCTCGAACAGCGAATTCAGCAGTGAGGAGGCGCATATGGCGACCCTGAGCCAACAGATTATCGAGATTGTCCAGGCGGTCCTCAAGCCCTCCGTGGAGCTTCGTCCGGAGCTCGAATTCATCAATGATCTCGGTGCCAACAGCTTGGATATCACCGAGATTGCGATGCGTATCGAGGAGCGTTTCGGAATCACGGTTCCTGATGAGCAAATCGAAGCGGTGCGTACCCTAGCTGATGCCATTGCCTTCGTCGAGCAGGCGACAGCCGAGCGCGAGGGACCACGAGCAGCAGCTGCAGTGGTCGCAATCGGTAGTGATCATGCGGGTTTTCATTTGAAGCAAGCGCTGCTCGAGCGCCTCGGCGCGCTGTCATGGGAGGTTCTGGACTGTGGTCCGAGCAGCCCAGCAGCATGCGACTACCCGAGCTATGCCCTCGAGGTCGCGCGAGCCGTGGCTTCGAAGCGGGCGCGCTTTGGCGTTCTGGTTTGCGCCACCGGCATCGGTATGAGCATCGCGGCCAACAAGGTTCCAGGGGTGCGTGCGGCCCTGGTGCATGGACCCTACGAAGCGTCGGCGACGCGGCGTCACAATGACGCCAACGTTCTGTGCTTGGGAGCCCAAATCGTTGGCTCTGGTATCGCCGTTGCGGCCCTCGAGACGTTTTTGAAAACCCCCTTCGAGCCTGGCGACGACGGTCGACACCAACGTCGGGTCGAGCTCATTCTGCGCGCTGAGGACGGCATCAAGCGGTGAGCGAGAACTTGGCGAAACAGGCCGACTGCCCAATCGACAAACACGCTTCGGAGCTGGCCAAGATGGGGCTGACAGCAGCGTCCACGCGCGACGAGCGCTTCATGTTCCTGGCGCTGCAGCAAGCCCGCCGCGCCGACTGGCGAACCCATCCCAACCCCAGAGTGGGAGCGGTGCTCGTCAAGGACGAGCAGGTCGTCGCCATGGGCTATCACGCGGCCGCAGGCGAGCGCCACGCCGAGGTCGATGCCCTCTCGAAAGTCGGGATGCGGGCCGAGGGCTGTGAGCTCTTCGTGACCCTCGAACCTTGCAACCACTTTGGGCGCACCCCCCCATGCACCGAGGCCATCGTCGCCGCAGGCATCAAGCGCTGCGTCATGGGCAGTGTCGACCCTGACCCCAGAGTCTCGGGACGCGGGATTGCCGCCCTCAGGTCCGCTGGTCTGGAGGTCGAAGTGGGGGTGCTCGAGCAGCATTGCCGACAGCTCAACCAACCCTTTTTCAAGCGCTTGCTGCACCGTCTCCCCTTCTTGACCCTGAAACTCGCCGTCTCCATGGATGGTAGGATTGCGACTCGATCAGGACAGAGCCAGTGGATCAGCGGCGCTGCTGCACGTGAGGACGTCCACCGGCTGCGCGCGGAGCACGACGCCATTCTGGTCGGCACTGGAACGCTACTCGCCGACAACCCCCAGCTCACCGCCCGCACACCCGAGCCGCCTCGGCGACAGCCGCTTCGAGTGGTGCTCGACAGACGGCTGAGGGTCGATCCAGATGCCGCTGTTCTCGATTTGAGTCGCGCCCCCAGCATTTTGGTGACACAGCGGGGTCGGCGCGATGATGCGCGTCTGCTTCACGGCGCCAACACTGCTTTGCCCATCATCGAGGTCGAGGGCGATGAGAGCGGGCTCCATCTGCGCGAGCTCTTCGAGCAGTTGGCCGCACGGGAGCTGACGACGGTGCTCTGTGAAGGTGGTGCTGGCTTGGCTGGCGCGCTGCTCGACGGTGGGCTGGTGGACCGATTGGTCCTGTACTTGGCACCGATCCTCATCGGTGGCCGCGATGCGCTGTCTCCTGTCGGGGGGCTGGGCTTCGAGCGGCTCGAGGAGGCGCTGCGCCTCCACATCGAGAGCGTCGATCGGTTGGGCGATGATCTGCGTATCATTGCAGAGCGAGGGGGCTGAGGTGTTTACGGGCCTGGTCGAAGTCGTCGGGAGATTGAGCGCGCGAGTGGCGCACGGCAAAGACCACTGGCTGTGGATAGAGGCCGGTTTTCCGCATCGTCCAGGCGAGCCCAGTGAGTCCCTGCAGCTCGGCGACAGCGTGGCTGTCAACGGGGCTTGTCTCACAGTGGTGGAGCTGAACGGCGATCGCTTCGCTGTGCAGGCCTCTCCCGAAACCTTTCGACGGACCAACCTCGGCGCGCTCAAGGCGGGCGATGCGCTCAACCTGGAGCGCGCGCTGCGTCTGGGAGACCGCCTTGGAGGCCACTTGGTCTTGGGGCACGTGGACGGGGTGGGGCGGCTGCGCAGTCAGCGCACCCAAGGCAATGCAGTGCTGCTCGAGGTCGATGCGCCCCCTGCGCTGATGCCGATGACCGTCGAGAAGGGCTCCATCACCGTCGACGGGATCAGCTTGACCGTCAACGCGCTGGATGAGACTGGATTCAGCTTGTCGATCATTCCTTACAGCG
>JAVFAO010000347.1:0-7512 GCA_034002465.1 Myxococcota bacterium | reverse complement strand
CCTTACGGAGACGATCGATGACTGCTTCCGATGCCCCGAACCCTGCTCTACCAGCTCCGAGCGACAACGACTCCAGCTCCCAAACAAGTGGCGAGAACAGGCCAAGCGCCCAATCTACAAGAACTGGCGAGAACAGGCCAAATGCCCAATCTACAAGAAGTCCGGGCGCTTCACCAGGCGCCGCCAAGGCAGTTCCCGCGCCTCCATTCAAACCCGCACCGCTGGTCAATAGCCCACCTGCCGCAGCGCTTCCCGCACCTGCGCTCAAACCCGCGCCGCTGGTCAAAGGCCTACCTGCCACAGCGCTTCCGCCGCCTCCGCTCAAACCCGCGCCGCTGGTCCAAGACACGCCTGCCTCCAAGCCAGCACCACTGGTTCAAGCCCAGACGGGGTCTGCCCCTCCAGTCGAAGAACTTGGGGGAACAGGACAAGCGCCCAATCGACAAGAACTTGGGGGAACAGGACAAGCGCCCAATCGACAAGAACTTGGGGGAACAGGACAAGCGCCCAATCGACAAGAACTTGGGGGAACAGGACAAGCGCCCAATCGACAAGAACTTGGGGAAACAGGTCAAGCGCCCAATCGACCAAACAATCAAGGCCCGAGCGCCGAAGCGACGGCGGTGCCAATGGGTGTGCCCATCTCGGCGAGCGCCTTGAAACCTGCCCCTGCACTCTCCACGAAGCCCCCGGCCCAGAGCGCGCCCGAGGGCGAAGCTGCCTTCAAGACGCTGCCGCCTCCAAGCGGCCACGACGCGACCTGCGCCATCGACGCCATCGACGACGAGGAGGAGCCAGAGGCGGTCATTGGTGGTCGCTACAAGCTGACAGAACTATTGGGAGAAGGCGGATTCGGCGTGGTCTACCGGGGGGTACAGCTGAGCACCGGTCAGACCGTGGCGGTGAAGCTCCTGCACGCCGAGCTGCTCGATGACCCCAAGTTTGCCCAGGAGGTCGCCGCCCGTTTCGAGCGAGAGGTCAACGTCGTCTCCACGCTGCGCCATCCCAACATCGTTCAGCTCATCGACAAGGGTCAGCTCGACAACGGCCAAATGTACATGGTTCTCGAGTACATCGAGGGCGAATCGTTGGCCGACCTCATCGACGAACGAGGGCGACTCGGGCTTCGAGAGAGCACGCGTCTGATGATCGAGGTGCTCGACGCACTGCACGCAGCGCACAAGGTGGGCATCGTCCACCGCGACCTGAAGCCAGGCAACATCATGTTGACCAGCACGGGTCATCTTCGACACGCGGTGGTGCTCGACTTTGGGATCGCAGGCATCGTCGAGGGCAAGCGTGGCGTCGACTATAGAACGCTCACACAAGCCGCGGGGATTCGCGGAACACCCGCATACATGTCTCCAGAGCAGATCAAGGGCAGCAAACTCACCCCGCAAACCGATATCTTCGCTTGGGCCATGACTTTTTTGGAGTGCGTCCTGGGAGACCAGGCGGTACAAGGCGCCTCCCCTCTGGACGTCGCCCTCAAACAAATGGGCGATGATCCGGTTCCCATCCCCGAGCACCTGCTCGGCGCCGAGTTGAGCGCCATTCTCCGCCGCGCCGCCGAAAAGAGCACCGAACGCCGCTACCAGGATGCAGCCTCTCTGCTCGATGAGCTCGTCCCTCTCGAGAACCTGCACAGCAGCACTGGGCTCGCAGCAGTTTCGTCTGGGGCAGCGACCACGGGTGACGAAGACGAACAAGCCACCCTCATCGGCATCGACCTCGACGCCGCCTTGCGCCAAAGTGAGGCACAGAATCCTGCACCCCCTCCTGCTGCCGTCCCAAAGCCACCAGCCGAGCCCGCCCCCAAGCGCAACAAAGCTCAACAACCTCTGGCCTTGATTGTCACCGCCGCCAGCTTGGCTGCGCTGCTCGTCGGCCTGGCCGTGGGGTTCAGCCTCGAGCTCAAAACCACCCCCGCACCCGCCCCCACCCCCGAGTCCGCTCCCGAAGCAGCACATCAAGAGCTCGCTCAGCAGCTTCGGCAAGGCCTCGACGCCAGCGAAAACCTTGCCCTCAGCGAGAAACTCGCAACGCTCGTCAAGCAATCCCCCGATGACGACGACGCCCACGCGCTGCTCGCCTATCTGCTCGCGCAGCGCTACGCCCATGGCTGGGACAACTCGCAACGCATGGTCAGTCAAGTTCGAGAACACGCCGAAGCGGCCCTGCGAAGCAAGAATTCGGCTGAAGCGCTGACGGCCCTGGCCATCGTGCATTTCGGCGCCGAACGTGACGAGGCCTTGGCGAAGCAACGTTTCTCCGCTGCCATCGAAGCAGATCCCTTCTTCGCCGCCGATCAGGCCGCTCTCTTCTGCAACCCCAAGGGAGAATACGAGCAGAGCCGCGAGCTGCTGCAGACAGCCGCCGCCGCAGGTCGCAACCCCGATGAGATACAGCTCGGTTTGGCCGAGCTCGAGCTCCTCCAAGGCCGCCCCCGCGACGCCCTCGATGCGCTCGAAGAGCTCGCCCAGCGAGGCACGTCGTCCTCGCGCCTCAGCCTGCTGCTGGGCCAGAGCCGCTTGGCGCTGGGTCAAGCCAAGCTTGCGGTGGGCCACTTCGAGAACGCCCGAAAGCTCGACGATGGTGGTCTCGCCCAGAGCTATCTCGCCCTCGCCCTCATCGGTGACGAGCAGGCAGACAAGGCGCGAGATCTGCTCGCTTTGCTGCGCGACCGCTACGACCAAGGGGGACGGGTCACCGCCACCCAGGTGGCCCGGGTGTACGCCGCCCTCGGCGAGCCCGACGAGAGCTTTTCTTGGCTGGAAAAGGCCCGAGCAGACCACGACCTCGCTTTGCTCAGTCTCAGCCAAGACCACAGCTTCGACGCCTCGAGGACCGATCCCCGCTTCGACGCGCTGCTGCAATCGCTCCACCCCTGACACCAGGCCGGGCAACGTGAGGCCGCGAATGGACAAACCTGCCCCGAATCCCTCGGAAACAGCTCAAAAACAATTTGAAATCAGCCAGCTAGCCAACAAGAATCCAAAGTCAGCCACGACATCCAAGACACTGCTTCTCTTGAGCTGCGCCCTCGTCCTCGTCAACGCGGCCTGTCAACGAAGCACCGAACACGAGCTTCCGATGCGCGAGGAGCGCTCGGCTCTCGAGCTGATCGTCGCACCACACCCACAGCTCCCCCCTCTCCTACAGCAGCTCGAGTTTGGCATGCGCCGAGACCAGCTCTTGGCACAAAACCCCGACCTCACAGAGAATATCCTGCTGCAGCAGGGCTATCGCGACGTCGCCTTGGTCTTTGACTTCGATGAATCCATCCTGGTCGGGATCGATCTCCTGTTCCGAATGCCCAACGTACTCAGCGTGCTCGAGCAGCGCTGGGGCCCTGCACAGCGAGCAGCAGAACATGCTGAGCACGTCTGGTTTTCCCCTGACCGAACACTCCAGGTGACCTTGGAACAACGCGCTGACAACACGTCCTTGCTCCACTTTCGTCCTTTTCGAGCCATCGATGCGCTCTTCCTCCAGGCCCACCCAAGCATGCCCAGCCCCATCGACAAGCTGTCTTTCGGAATGTCCGAGAATGAGCTGCGACGCCTCTATCCGGCACTGGATGCCTCAGGCTTCTCTTCTATGCCTGAGTTCCCCGAGCTGCGCCTGATGCTGCTCTTCGACACCTCTCAGCTCGCACGGGTGGGCGTCTGCTTCGGCACACAGAACCCAGAGGATGCGCTGCGAGGGCTCTGGGGGGAGCCCGCGCTCGGCGACTTCGCCGGAATCCCACAACTCTACTGGTTCAACGAAGAGACAGGAATACGCGCTGTGCTCGAGAAGGGTCAGAATCACACACTCTTCTTGAGTCCCTACCTGTCGCTCGAGGACCTGCTCGGGAGCGAGTCGCAAGGCTTCGCCTTCGAACACACCAAGCTCCTCGGGGCCAGCGCAGAGCAGCTCCGCCAGGCCTATCACAAGACCGTCGTCGCAACCCACCTCGATGGCTCCGTCACCCTCCACCTGCCGCCAACTGCCTTTGCCTCCCGATGGACCAATCTCTGGACCGAGGCGGACGCCTTTGGCGCCCAACAGTCGTATCGCTTGGTCTTGGAATACCGCAACTACCCCCCATTCAGAGAACTCACCCTCTCTTTCTTGGTCAAGAAATTTGGCCGTCCCGAGCCTATCGAAGACGCGCTTCGAGGCGAGCGCTGGCTGCTCTCCAGCTCCCCTAGGGTCGAGCTCCGTGACGACCTCCTCGCCGGAGCGTGGGAGCTCACGATCGAGGAACAAGCAACGAGGAACGAGGAACGAAGAGCGACCGAATCGGCGACGGGCGAACCCTAAGCTGCTCATGCAGCTTCGGCGACGCGCGATGACGAAGACACGGGAGCGCGCGAAATCCAGAAAGGGAGCGGTTCTGGACAAGCATCAAGCAGTCGACTAGAAGCGAGGTGGCAGGTGTCGAAACGAGGCGCTTCAGCGCCAAGGAGGGTTCGGACGACACACCCCCCTCAGCCAAGCTGACGGCGCGTTCGACATCACCACTCCGACACGAAAAGCTTCAGTTGCAGGAGACGATGAGGCCCGAACCTCTGCAGGACTAAACACGCTTTTCACAGAGGTCGTAGCACCGTGCTGCTTTCCCGGCACTCACGCTTCGCAAGGTGCGGTGAGGCTGTCGAAATCAAGAGCATTCTTGTCAACAAGAAGAGCGTAGCGGGAGGAGAGAATGGAAAAGACCGAAAAGATCTGGCTCGATGGCAAAGTCATTGGGTGGGACGAAGCCAACGTACACATCCTCACCCACACGCTGCACTACGGGCTCAGTCTCTTCGAAGGCATCAGAGCCTACCAGCGCGCCGATGGTCGTACCCACATCTTCCGGCTCTCGGACCACGTCCGTCGCATCTACGATGGTGCCAAGGTCGCCACCCTCGACATGCCCTTCACCCCCGAAGAAATCACCCAAGCCTGCGTCGACATGGTGCGCATCAACAAGCAGTCGAGCTGCTACATCCGGCCGCTCGTCTTCGTCGGCGATGGCGCCATGGGCCTCTATGCCATGACCAACCCGACCCGCGTGGCCATCATCGTGTGGCCCTGGGGCACCTACCTAGGCGAGGATGGACTCAACAAAGGGATCCGCGCCAAGGTCTCGAGCTTCACCAAGCTGCATGTCAACGCCAACATGGTCAAAGCCAAGATCGGTGGCCAATACGTCAACGCCATCCTCGCCAAGCGCGAGGTCGTGCGCTCTGGCTACGACGAAGCCATCCTGCTCGACGCCGAAGGCTACGCCTGCGAAGCCAGCGGAGAGAACCTCTTCGTCGTCCGTGACGGCGTGCTGCGGACGCCCCCCGATGGCGCCGCACAGCTCAATGGCATCACCAGAGAGAGCGTCATCGAGCTTGCACAATCCCTCGGCATCCCCGTCAAAGAAGAGAGGATGACCAGAGACTTCCTGTACATCGCCGACGAAATCTTCCTCACCGGAACGGCCGCCGAAATCACGCCCGTTCGAGAGCTCGACAACCGCGTCATCGGCAGCGGCAAGCCAGGTCCCATCACCAAGCGTATTCAGGATCTCTTCTTCGACATCGTCACAGGCAGCCACGACGGCTATCACAAGTGGCTGCATTGGGTTTAGAAAAGGGTCGATGGTGGGGCGCTGCCCCACACCCCGCCAAAGGGCTCTGCCCTTTGGAATCCCTTTGACTCCATGCTCTTGCTGAAGGCTGGTGGCGTCGCGCCTCCAAGCGCGCCATCGCAATCGAAAGTGAGCGAAGGGCACGCATCCTCTCGACAATCCGAAGGATTTGCTGCTGTCGAGAGGTCGGTGCCCGAGAGCGAACGAATGCAAACCGGACGCCGCCCATGGCCAACATCCTCATCGTCGAAGACAACGAAACCCTTCGTGAAGGCATCGCCATCGTCGTCAAACGCATGGGGCATACGCCCTATATGTGCGCGTCCGGTGCGGCTGCCCTCGAGGTCTTCTCGCGACGCTCCATCGATTTCACCATCTCCGACCTGAAGATGGAGGGGATGGACGGGCTGCAGGTGCTGCGCGCCATCAGACGTGAAGACCCAGAAGCCTTGGTGATGATCATCACCGCACACGGCTCCATCGAGGTCGCGGTGGAGGCCATGAAAGAGGGCGCCTTCGACTTCATCACCAAGCCCTTCCCCCAGGACGTGCTCCGCCTCAAGCTCGAGAAGGCCCTGTCCGTCCGCCTCCAGCGCGAACGCCTCCAACAGGAAAACGAATACCTCCGAAACGACGCCGCCGTACCCAAGTTCGAAGACATCATCGGCCAATCCGCCTCGATGCTGCGCACTTTCGATCTCGTCCGAAAACTCGCCCCTGCAGACAGCACCGTGCACATCTTCGGCGAGTCTGGGACAGGCAAAGAGCTCATCGCCCAAGCCCTGCACGAGCTCTCGCCACGGCGCAACAAAGCCTTCGTCCGGGTCAACTGCGGCGCGCTCGCCGAGTCCTTGCTCGAGAGTGAGCTCTTCGGTCACGAGAAAGGGGCCTTCACGGGGGCACACAAGAGGCGACTCGGACGCTTCGAGGTGGCAGAGGGCGGCACCCTGCTGCTCGACGAAATCGCGGACATCTCTGCAGGGATGCAGGTCAAGCTGCTGCGCGTGCTTCAGGAACGCGAGTTCGAGCGCGTTGGCGGAAGCTCCACCGTCAAGGTCGACGTGCGGGTCATCTCCGCCACCCGCAAAGACCTGCGCGCCGAGGTCGAGGCAGGACGCTTCCGCGAGGACCTCTACTATCGACTGCACATCATCCCCATCGTCATTCCGCCGCTACGGGAACGACGCGATGACATCCCCCTGCTTGCGCGACACTTCATCAAGAAACTCGCCGCTCGCACTCGCTCTGGGGTGCAAGATCTGTCCTCGGATGCGCTCAGCGCCTTGAGCTGTTACCACTGGCCGGGCAACGTCAGAGAGCTCGAGAACGCTATCGAGCAAGCCATGATCTTCGCCGATGATGACAAGATCCGAGCCGAGCACCTGCCCTCTCATCTACGGGCCGCGAGCCCGAGCGAGGTCCTCGATGTGCCCGAAGACGGGCGCTCGCTGCCTGAGATACTCGACGATCTCGAACGTCAGTTGATCCTGCGCGCCTTCCGCAAGGCGAAGGGTGTGAAAACCGAAACGGCTCGGCTGCTTGGCGTCAAGACGAGCGCGCTCTACTACAAGCTCGACAAGTACGGCATCGACGAGAGCGTGCTCGCGCCCTGAGGGCGAGGAACGAGGAACGAGGAACGAGGCGGGCGCGCGTAGCGCGCGAGCAATGGCGTTCGCAGGCGCATCCACCCAGCAAAGGGATTCCAAAGGGAAGCCCTTTGGCGGGGCGTGGGGCAGCGCCCCACATTCGAGGAACGAGGAACGAGGAACGAGGCGAGCGCGCGTAGCGCGTGAGCAATGGCGTTCTCAGGCTCATCCACCCAGCAAAGGGATTCCAAAGGGGAACCCTTTGGCGGGGTGTGGGGCAGCGCCCCACATTCGAGGAACGAGGAACGAGGAACG
>JAVFAO010000346.1:0-7514 GCA_034002465.1 Myxococcota bacterium | reverse complement strand
GACGAGACCGTCTTCAACAACGCACGTCCTGTCCGGGCAGAGCAGACCATTGATGGACAGACCGGCATCGGAGAGTTGCCGTTGTTCCCGACGGTGGTCCTGGGCTTGCCGCAAACGAAGTAAGTGACCTTCTATTGTGTCGCCGGAGCTGAATCATGTCGAACCAGCCAGTGCTCGACCGCGAAGAACAGGAACAACAGGCGATCCGTGAGCGGCTCAAGAAGAAGCAGAAGGAGATGCGCGCGAAGCGCCGCGTCGACGGAGCTGCGGGTCTGGCCATCAACTCCCTGATGGACATGATGGTCATCATTCTCGCGTTTCTTCTGAAGAGCAACGGTACGGAGCCGATCAAGGTGTTGCCGGGGATGAACCCGCCTTTTTCGGTGTCTGAGATCAAACCTCGGGATACGACGGTCATCACGATCACGCCGAGCTCGATCGTATTGATGGAAAAAGAAGTGCTGCAGCTCATGGATGGGCGCAAGGTCGAGAAGGCGATGCGCAAGGGCGGCGAGAGCGGGATGATCATTCAGCCGCTGGAGATGGCCCTGCGTGACAAGGTCGAGGAGCAGAAGAACTTTGCGCGTCAGACTGGCGGCGAGTTCCAGGGAGACCTGATCATCCTTGCCGACCACGAGACGCCGTATCTGCTCATCGCTCAAGTGATGCAGACGGCGATTGGGACAGAGTTCAAGAAGTTCCAGTTCGCGGCAATACAGGACTTTCGCTTGAGCTCATCGGGGCGCGGAAAGTTGAACGAGTGAGCCCGCGCGGAATGCCACGACGCGAGAGAGCGTTGGCTTTGCATTGGCCGGCGCATCTCAGTGAGCGAGCCGGGCGACGGGATCCTGAGAACGTCCTCATCGAGGAGTGCGGCTATGTCCGGGCAGCCTAGCAAGCTGATGCGCGTGGGCATCTTTCAAGGCGAACGCTGCATCGAAGAGCGGCTCATGCGCAAGCCCGGGCCGATCACGATCGGTCAGACGCTTTCGAATAGCTTCGTGGTCCCCGCATCATCGATGCCAAAGAGCCACAAGCTCTTCGATTACGCGGCGAGCAGCCGCAACTACGTGCTTCAGGTCAGTGAGACCATGGGCGGGCGCATCAGCGTCAGCGGCAGCGATGTGGTCGACCTCACCCGCTTGCGCTCCGTGCCCAACGCCAAGCGCACCGAGGATGGCTACGCTTTGGCGCTGACCGAGCGCTCGCGCGGAAAGATCACCATCGGTGATACCCGTATCCTCTTCCAGTTCGTCTCGCCGCCTTCGACCGCAGCCATCCTGCCCATGTCGATGGGCGGAGGGGTGCTTGCCAGTCTGCTCGGCGGCTTTTTCGGGCCCGCATTTCTGGTGGCGCTCTTCGTGAGTGCAATGATGCAGATTGGACCGCTGGCCTACGTCATCCTCAATGATTGGCCACAGACCGACGGCTTCGACGAGCTGCCCGACTGGTATCTCAAGGATGCCGTCGAGGTGGCCGAGGAAGTTGAAGAGGACAAGCCTGAAGAGGCACCTCCGGAAGAGGTCGATGGCGAATTCAGCGGAGCAGGCGACGAGCCCAGCGAGGTTCCAGAGGAGGCGCCCGCTCCCGTTGCCAAACCTGCAGAGTCCAAGCCGCGCACCGCAGAGATGAAGACGCTGAGTAAGACCCGCGGAAAGTCCCTGGCCATTGGTGTCATGGGCGTCAGTGAGGGCGGTGACGCCTCGCTGGGTGCTGCCCTGGCGCGTGATATGCTCGGCACCAATAGCAACATTGCCGGTTCACTGGCAGGTCTGAGCGCCGATGACATTGGCGGTAGCGGTGGACCCGGTGGGGGTTTGGGGTTGACCGCTGGCGGCGCGGGATCGGCAACAGGCGAGCCTGGAATCAAGACGGTGGAGGGTGGCACCAGCGCGTCCCTGACAACCACTGCAGACACTACCGACAAGCCTGTCGACCGTCCCAAGCCCAAACTCAAGTTCACCGACGAGACCAAGGTGCCGACCACGGTCGACGAGGGTGACAAGTCGGGCATCCAGGGCGTCTTCAAGTCCAAGAAGGGTCAGATCGAAAACTGCTACAAGCGCGTCATCCAGTCGCATGGTGACCTGCGTGGTAAGCTGGTGATGAACATCACCATTGGCACCGACGGAAAGGTGCTCAAGACTTCCGTGGTGACGGACGAGATCAAGCACGATCTGTCCGCCTGCATCGAAGGTAAGATCAAGGCCTGGAAATTCCCGAAGCTGGCCAAGCCCGTGACCATCGCCAAGCGCTGGGTGTTCGGCTAGACACAGCGGGTGTCAACCAGAGTTGGCGCTTGCTTTCGTGATCCTCGAGTCTGCGTTGGCTTTCACGTGGCTTGGGTCTTGCAAATTTCCCCTGGGGTCGCCACAATGGCGAATGGACCGCAGGAGAGGGTGGCATGCGATATCGATTTCTCATTATACTAAGCCTTTGCTTGACACTGTCGGGCACTGCTGTTGCGCAAGATGCGATGCAGGGCGTGCCCATTCTGCTCTCCGATGCCCAGATCGAAGCCATGAGCGGCGCCGAACAGACCTCTAAGGCTGCCGACGCTGTCGCGGATATGCAGCAGGTCCACCGCAGTGGCGTTCTGCTTCTCGAAAAAACCCGCAACGAGGAACAGGATGTCCTCAAGCTGAACTGCGTCAACGAGAAGTTGAGCGCGATCAAGGGCTTCCTCAAGGTTGGCGAGAAGGCCCAGGTCAGACTCGAAGACGCCATCGGGCGCGCCGACAAGAAGGCCCAAGCCCACCAGCTCAAGCTCGTCCTGATGGCTTCGACCCGAGTCAGGAACCTGGGCGAGGACATGCAAGCCTGCGCTGGCGAGCTCGTGGAGTACAGCGGTCCGACCAAGCTCGAGTTGGACATCGACGAGAACGTCCGAACCGACAATCCCACCGAGGTTGACACATCGGACGTAACCATCGATCCTTACCCCGACGTTTCGCCGTTCCAGTAGGCGCGCGCTCGCCAGGGTGGTCTGCTCGATGTCGTGCAAACAAACGATCATAATCTTCATTGCCGCTGCGCTGTGCTTGAGTATCGGTGCGGACTTTGCTCACGCACAGAGCTCTGATGAGCTGCAACCGCGCGGTATCGAGCTTGGTGTACTGCGCTTCCACCCCGGGGCGTTCGTCGAGAGCACCTACGACTCGAACTATTTTTATCAAGACGCAGGCGAGACGCTCGACGCGGACTTTGCTGATGTTCTGGTGGTCAAGCCCGGTATCAGCGCCCGCTTCGAGCTACCCGACCCCGGACCCACCGCCTGGACTTTTGGGGCCCGCGCTTCTTGGGAGCAGTACCTGGGGCTCGATAACGAGGTGTCCACCGGGGGAGCAGAGGCTCACCTCGATACCACCCTGACCCTCTTCCGGCAGAGCTTGGTTTCACTGATACCCAAGTTGGCCTATATGCGGGTCAACGGACCTGCAGACGATTTTCTGCGCCGAAACTACAACCAGCACACCATCGAGCCTGGCCTCGAGCTCAACATCCAGCCCGAAGGGGGCACCGTTTTCAGTCAGCGCATCGGCTGGAACCTGCGTGGCCGCTTCTTCGATGACGTCGATGACCTCAACAACATCGACAACCGCTTCACCGCTGCCACGAAGTGGAACTTCCTGCCTCAAACCGCCTTCACTTTGCTGCTCGAACAGCGCATCGTCTCCTACCTCACTGCGCAGCGAACGCCTTCGGCGAGCACCAACTTCACACTGGAGAACGTCAACTCCACCCCGTTTCGGGTCATGGCAGGCCTCCAAGGCTTGCTGCTCGACCGCCTCGATGTGACCCTGCTCGGTGGCTACGGCTATACCTTCTACGATGGCGGGGCCAACGAGCATGTACCCATGGGGCGTGCCGAGTTGGGCTACAAGTTCTTGGGTGACAGCCGCATCTCCTTGGGTTGGGTTCACGACTTCGGTGACTCGTCCTTCGGCAACTACTACGTCTTCGACCGATTCTACGCCAGCTTTCAAACCCACTTCCTCCATCGGTTCAGCTTAGAGCTCAGCCCCAAGGTCAACCTTCAGCGCTTCGCCGCAGTGGCTGGCGTCGGAGAACGCAGCGACATCCTCTACGACGTCGACGCCTCGCTCTCCTATATTTTCGTGGCTGGCCTGACTGCTCGGCTCAGCTACATGCTGCGCGGGGACGAGACCGATTTCTCAACCACGGTCGATGGGCGGACTACCTCCGGTGCCTACACCAAGCACCTTGTGGTGCTCAACTTGGCCTACGAGTATTGAGCAGGAGCGCGGCTGTGCTGGAGCATGCCCCCGAGGCCCAACGCCGCTGCCACGCAGCCACCGCCCACCGAAGGACCGCAATGGCTGCGTTTCGCAGCGCAGACGGACGCTGATGAAAGGCTTTGGATATCCCAGGGCTGCAGCCCCTGCTCGGCGCGGTCTGCTGATGGCTGTCTTGAGCGGCGCATTGCTGTCCTCAGGCTGCGGCGCCTCGGCCAGTTCCGACTGGGTCGAGCGCCTACGGGTCTGTCCCAACCCTTCGGAGCTTGGGCGCTTCGAGGCCTGGGACAAGCTCGAGATTCGCGTTTTCGGTGAAGAACAAATGTCGGGGGAGTATACGATTTCTCCCCAAGGCAGCATCAACTTTCCCATGCTCGGCGAGCTCTCGTTGGCAGGATTGCGCTGCGACGAGGTCGAGCGTCTGATCGCCGGTCGTCTTGCCGAGAGTTACCTGCGCTCACCATCGGTGGTCTGCGTCAACAAGGATCTGCAACGCACTGCGGTCACCGTTGACGGGCAAGTACGAAAGCCAGGCGTTTTCGATTTTCGTCCCGGCCTCATGTTGACGGACGTGATCGCTCAGTCCGAAGGCCTCACTGTGCGTGCCCAGGACACCGTCGTGATCACCCGAAAACTCCCTGACGGCGCAACAGACGCGGTCATCGTCCCCTACGACGATATCGTCTCGGCTCAGGCTCCCAATGTTTGCCTGCATCCGGGAGATCTTGTGTATGTTCCAGAATCCACCTTCTGAGTGCCCAAGCGGTCCGCCATGAACGAGCTGCGTCAAGAAGCGTCCGAAGGGGAGTCCGCAGGGCTACCGCTGCGGGAGTACTGGAATACGCTGCTGAAGCGTCTCTGGACTGTGGTCCTGGTCTTCGTCATCGTCTTGACCGGGGTCGCGCTCTATACTTTTCAGCAACCGAAGATCTATGAGGCAACCACCACCATCATCATCGACCCCGAGCCACCCCGGGTTCGCCCCCTGGATGAGGCCAACAGCGCTCCGCAGTGGATCTTTCAGGACACGTACTTCGATACCCAGCTCCGGGTGATCCAATCGCGACATGTGGCGGAGCGGGTTGTCCGCGACCAGGGGCTGGCAGAGAACCTCGAGTTCTTGGGGCTCACCGAGCTCGACGACGAAGACGCGCTCGCCTCTGCGCTCGAACATGGGGATCCGGCCGGAATGCTGCTGGGGATGCTCAACGTCGAGCCGGTACCCGACACCAGGATGGTCAAAATCAGCGTGCAGCACCGCTCGGCGGAGCTCGCGGCGTTGCTCTCGACGGCTGTGGCCGAGGCCTACTCCCAGCAAAACTCGGAGCACCGCATGGAGGCGCTGCAGGATGCCTTCCACTGGCTCGAGACCCAGTATCGCTCCTACGAAGCCAAACTCAACGACTCGACCCAAGCGCTGACCAAGTTCAAAGCCGAGAACCCCCTTCTCTTCACCAGCCCCGCGGAACAGCAGGTGCTGACCAATGCCAAGCTCGAGGAGATGAACTCTCGATTGATTGAGGTGCAAAGCCGGAGACGACACGCGGGTTACGTGCTCTCTGAGATCCGAGCGTTCAAGGTCGAGACCTTGGGAACGAGTGGACTGACCTTGCTGACCGAGGGACTCAACCTGACAACGCTCTCGAGTAAGTACATCGAGCTCAAACAGCTCGAGCAACAGCAACTCGTGACCTACCTCGATGACTCGGCCCAAGTGGTGAGCACAAGGGAGCAGATTCGCCTCGTCGAGTCGGCGATCAAGAGCGAGATCGAGAGCTTGCGGCGCGGCTTCCAGGGCAGCTACGACGCCCTCAAAAAGGCAGAGCGAGATCAGCTCGCCGAGGTGGAGGCCACCAAGGCGGAGGCACTCAAGCTCGACCAGCTCAAGCTGCTCTACGAGCAGGTCGAGAACCAAAAGGCAGAGCAGCAGCGCCTCTTCGAGCTCGTGCAGCGGCGTCTCAACGAGGTCAGCCTGAGTAAACTGCTGGAATCGAACAACATCCGCATTCTCGATCGCTCAGTCGTGCCGACAGCGCCCGTGAAGCCGAGGGTGCTCTTCAACCTCTTGCTCGGGGTGGTGGTGGGACTGCTCGCCGGAATCGGGATCGCGTTCCTTCTCGAGATGCTCGACACCACCATCAAGTCGCAGGACGACATCGAGAAGCAGCTTGGACTGCCTTTTCTCGGCGTCGTTCCCAGCGTGACCAGCGGCGACCGCCGCGGCGGTGTCAAAGGGCCGCTGCCCGCCGCGTATCAACCCTATCTGCACGTACACTTCTTTCCCAAGTCTGCCGTCGCCGAGTGTACGCGGACCATCCGCACCAACCTGCTCTTCATGGCGCCCGGTAAGGAGTCCAAGGTCCTGCTCGTGACCTCGCCTAGCCCCTTGGACGGAAAGACCACCACCGCCATCAACCTCGCCACCGTCATGTCGCAATCCAACCAGCGGGTGCTCATCGTCGAAGCCGACATGCGCCGACCTCGTCTATACAAGGCGTTCGGTCTCAGCCCAGAGGTTGGTTTGTCGAATGTCGCCATCGGTCAAGCCACGCTCGAAGAGGCCATCGCTGAGACCGGCGTCCCAGACCTTCATCTGCTGCCCTGCGGGCCACTGCCTCCGAATCCCAGTGAGCTTTTCCACACACCCGCCTTCGCGCAGCTCATGACGCAGCTGCGGGAGCGCTACGACAGGGTGATCATCGACAGTCCGCCGGTGATCGCGGTCACCGATGCACTGATCCTCGCGCAGTTGGCCGATGGGGTTGTGGTCGTCTCAAAAGCCGGCGTGACCCATCTGCCGTTGCTGAAACGAACCAAGCAGCTCCTCGAGGGGATCAACGCACCCATGCTCGGTGTCATCCTCAACGGGGTCAACCTCGAGAATCGACGCTACGGGAGCTACTACTATTACTACCGACGCTACGGTCAGTACTACGATGATGCTGCGAGCTGAACGCTCGCATCCGCGCGAGGTAGGAGCTGCTTGCCGTGGTCGAGACATGTTGCTATCACGCCCACTGTTCGAGTTGAGTTGCGCAGGCGGCTCGGCTTTCGGAGATGCTCGGTAGCTCGCGCCAGAGCTGATGGAAACTGCTGAAAAGCCTGGGAGTTTAGAACACAGGGAGAGTGCCCATCGACCTCGTAGCCAGGAAGTCGAAGCGT
Source organism: Myxococcota bacterium (assembly GCA_034002465.1). Classification (GTDB taxonomy): domain Bacteria; phylum Myxococcota_A; class Bradymonadia; order UBA4248; family JAVFAO01; genus JAVFAO01. Next base: position 96 of record JAVFAO010000346.1, on the reverse strand, counting down.
CGACTAAACCCGAAGGCCGGGCCGCATACCCAGGGCCAACAACTGGGGGGAACAGGCCAAGCGCCCCATCGACAAGAGCCTGGGAAACAGGCCAAG
>JAVFAO010000345.1:0-7562 GCA_034002465.1 Myxococcota bacterium | reverse complement strand
GCGACCCTTGCAGAATCCCCGCTTCATCGGGTAGACGTGTTGAGCGCGGTGTCTCGCGCAATCGAACAGCTCCTGAGTACCCATGGACGAGCGCTCCCAGGATAAGACCAAGGTCAACTGTGCTGCCTGCGGTTCCGACTCGAGTGACCCGCAATGGTGTTCGCACTGCGGCGCTCGAATCCATGAGGGAACGAAGGAAAGGGACTGGCTCGAGGTCGGCGAGATCGTCGTCTTTGAGAATGTCGCTGCCTTGGTACAGGGCAACGACACGCAGATTGGCTTTTCGTCCCTGACTCCGGCTCCCGATCTCGGCAACGAGTGGGAAGCTCATCGCACTCGCCTCGACATCCCCGCCTTGGTCAAGCAAAGCGACGACGCCGGTTTGCAAGAGGCCCTCAACGCCCTCGCGACGGTGGAGCCGATTGCGTCAAGCAGCCGCGACACCATCGACGCCCTGCTCGACGCAGAATCCGCCTTCGAGCTGCTTGGACCCACCACCAGCGCCGACGCCAAGCCGGTTCCTCACGACTCCACGCCCGAGGGCCCCCGGGATGCCGTCGTCGCCGAGCAGGAGCTGCGCGCCGCCCATAGCGCCAAGGTTTCTGCGCGGTCCTCGCGAATCAGAACCGTCAGCGTTCGTGAGTCCTACGCTCAACGGCGCCTTTGGGATGCCGTCGACATCGACGATGGGCAAAGCTGGGTTCTCGAAGAGCGGCGCCTCCAATCTGGCGAAAAGCCTCAGGATGCGGTCAGCTTCTCCGTCGCTGACGAGGTCTCCGAGCAATTCCTCTTCAACGCCGTGGCGCGTACCCTCTATGACGGTCGCGTGCTCACGCTCTATGAAATGCCCCGCGGACAGTCGCTGGAAACCTGGCGAAGAAGCGTGGGGAGGGACGGTGCTACCCCCAAGGCCATCCTCAGCGTACTCGAGCCGCTCTGCATGGCCGTCTCTCGGATGCACGCCGCTGGGAAGGTGCACCTGCACCTCAACCCGAGAACGGTCTGGGTGCATCACCAAGAGGTCGGGTTCACCGGCGTGGACCAGCTCGAAGCCCTGCCGGTCCAACGCACGCGCTTCCGAGCGACCCTCGGCTTCTCGGCCCCTGAGGTCTTTGGGCGCAGCAAGCAGCAGATCTCTACGCCTGCAGACATCTACAGTGTAGGCGCCATCGCCTACTACCTCATCGCTGGGGTCTTGCCACCCACCTCGCCAGAGACCGCCTTCGCGCCCGCGATCGGCCCACGCGATTTTCGTCCCTCCTTTCCACCAGGCTGGGGGGAGCTCATCCTGCACGCCACCGACCCGGTGGCAGCCAGACGCCCACCCACGGTCGAGGCCTTACTCAAGTCCCTCCAAGAGGCCTACGTCACCATCAAGGCCAGGGCTGGTGAGGCCCCAGTGTTGCTCGCCGTCGAGGCAGAGACACACATCGGCTACACCAAAAAGAAGCGCTCTCCCATCAATCAAGACTCCGTTTTCGTTGCGCAATCCAGCAACCGACGGAGAATCCTCATGGCCGTCGCCGATGGCGTCTCCACCGCCACCTACGGCTCAGGAGACCTCGCCTCTGGCTTCCTCGTCAAGCGCGCCGAGGCTGCCTGGCGCACCGTTCTCGAGAGCGAGCAGCTCGACACCGAGGCCATCCTCAGCGACATCATCAACTTGGCCAACCAAGACATCTGCGAATACGTCAACGAGAAATACGGCGCGCTCAAGGCTGGCCCATCCCAAGTCATGGGTTCCACTGCGCTCGTGGCGATCATCGACGAGGGACTGATGACCCTCGCGGCTCTCGGCGACAGTCGCGCCTATCTCATCCGTCAAGACATGATGGAGAGCATCAGCCGCGACCATAACCTCTTCACGGTCAGCTTGGTCGAAGGCCTCTCCATCGACGCCGTGCTCGCCATCCCCCACGGTGACGCCTTGGCGCGTTGCCTAGGTACCTTCGATCTCGACAGAGAGGGCTTCCTCGCACCCATCCACCCGCCTTTCGATACCTATCGACTGCGCTTGCTCCCTGGCGACAACATCTTGCTCTGCTCCGACGGCCTCTTCGATTACGCCGGGGCCACCTACGAGGAGAGCGAGGCCAACATCAAGCGCATCGTCGTCTCCGAAAACCACCCGGGTATCGCTTGCTTGGAGTTGATTCTCCTGGCCAATAGAGGCGGCGGTGGCGACAACATCGGTGTCGTCCTGCTCAAGGCCTTCGCCGACAAAGACTGAACCAGGCCTTCGGGCCACTCGGGTGAGCGATGGGAGGCGCCCTCCGCAGGCGACGCTTGCTGTCGTCGTCAGTACCCGCCAGCGCTCGCGCGGCCACCCGTGACGATGGCGACGGAAGACGAGGTGCCCAGGCGCGAGGCGCCTGCTTTCAACATCGCCAGTGCGGTCTTGAGATCGCGGACGCCGCCCGAGGCCTTCACACCCATTCCCGGTCCCACCACCTCGCGCATCAGCTTGATGTCCTCGACGGTTGCACCACCTGTCGAGAAGCCTGTGCTCGTTTTCACGAAATGCGCGCCAGCGGCTTTGGCCAAGGCGCAAGCGATGACCTTCTCGTTGTGGGCTAGGGTCGAGGACTCGATGATCACCTTGACGACGCGAGGCTGCACTGCCTTGACGATGCGATCGATGTCGTGTTGCACCAGCGTGTAGTCGCGGCTGCGCAGGGCACCGACATTGATCACCATGTCGATTTCGTCGGCGCCACAGCGCACCGCCTCTCGCGCTTCGTACGACTTGGCGCCAGGTGTGCCCGCCCCAAGAGGGAAGCCCACCACCGCGCAGACCTTCACTTGACTGCCGTGCAGCATGGACTTGGCGATCTGCACCATGGAGCTGTTCACGCAGACCGAGAAGAAGTTGTGCCGTCGCGCTTCACGGCAGAGGTTCTCGATCTCCTCGCGAGACGCATCGGGCTTGAGGTAGGTGTGATCAATCACACGGGCGATGTCCTTGGGACTGATGTCGCCACGAAGCCCTACGATGTCGGGGCGCGGCTCGGTGTAGGGCGGCACACCGCAAACCTCGCACTCGCTCTCGCCTTGCAGGCCGAGGCGGTCGCGAACGCGCTCCGCGATGACGTCGATCAGATTCTCGAACTCGTGATGCTCCGCCATGCCTCTCTCCCAGAATCGCTGCTTCGTTTTCCGGAGGTCTTCGCGCAGCCGGCAGCGCACTCGCCGCCAGCCTACGAAGGCGGTACTCTAGCACCCCTTGCGAGAACTTCCAAGTCCGCGGCGAGAATGCAAAAGCCCTACACAAAGTTGGGGAACGCCAAGTGCCCAATCGACAAGAAATTGCCTTGATGAGGAGGCGACGAGAGTGTAGGCCAGTATATTGCCGTGCTCGCGCTTGGAGGCTGAGCCGGATGACGTCCCCGTGTCAGCAGAGGAGCCAGATTTTGAAAGAATACCATTTCATGACCGATGCCCAGTTCGCCCGTGAGTGCGAGCGCTGTGAGTTTTGTGAAGAGAAGCCCTGCAAAACGGGCTGTCCCGCTGATTGCTCCCCAGCCGACTTCATCATGGCCGCCAAGTACGGCCGCCCCGAAGACTTCCAGCGCGCCGCGGCAGAGATCATGACGCTCAACCCGCTCGGCGGTATCTGCGGTGTGGTCTGTCCCGACACCCATTGCCAGGCCCGTTGCACCCACCGCAGCTTTGGTGATGGCGCCATCGAGATCCCCCAGCTTCAGGCCTTCATTGTTGAAAAAGCCAAGAAGCTCGGCGTGATGCCCAAGCTGCAGCGCGCCCCTGAGAGCGGAAAGCGCGTCGCCGTCGTCGGTGGTGGACCCGCTGGATTGGCTACCGCAGCCATGCTCGCCCAGCTGGGCCACTCCGTCACCATCTTCGAGAAGACCCAGCAACTCGGCGGGGTCTGCCGCCTCATTCCCCCCCAACGTCTGCCGCCGGAGGTGCTCCAGAGCGACATCGATTGGGTGCTCTCCCAGGGGGGCATCGAGGTCGAGTACGGCCAGCACATTGATGATCCCAAGAGCCTCAAAGACCGCTTCGACGCCGTCGTCGTCACCGCTGGTTTGCACACCCCCATCAAGCTGAACATCGAGGGCGCCAGCGCCGCCATCTATGGCAACGCCTACCTCGCCGCCCCCACCAAGCTCGATGGACGCGTCGTGGTCGTGGGAGGCGGGGCCATCGCTTGCGACTGTGCCACCTCCGCGCTCAACCACGGCGCCGACAGCGTCGAGATGATCTGCCTCGAAAAATTCAGCGAGATGCCCCTCACGCCCAATGAGCGCGCCCACCTCGAGGCCGCTGGCGTCGAGCTCAGTGGCCGCACTCGGCTGCGTCGCATCATCGAAAAGGACGGCGTCATCCAAGGCATCGACGTGATCCGCGTCAGCCTGCCTGCTGGCCAAGCTTTCCGACTCGATGCCCTCTCCGATGTCGCTGGCAGCGAGCAGCACCTGGCCGACGTGAAACACGTGCTCATCGCCATCGGCAACCGCCCCACCCTCCCCAAAATGGCGGGTCCGGGCGTGTTCTTCGCGGGTGACGGCTGGGCCGGCCCGAGCACCGTGGTCGAGGCCAGCGCGAGCGGCAAGAACGTCGCCCGCCAGGTGGAGCAATACCTGAAAAGCGCGCAACAGCCTGACGAGCTGCCCATCGTCAAGCCCATCAAGAGTTACGAAGTGGTGCCGGGCTACGCCATGCACCCCGTCAGCCTCGAGTGCGACTTCTTCGGTCGAAAACTGCCCTCTCCGTTCCTGCTCTCCGCCGCGCCTCCCAGTGACGGCTATGAACAAATGAAGCGGGCCCTCGACGCGGGTTGGGCTGGCGGCATCATGAAGACCGCCTTCGACGGTGTGCCCATCCACATCCCCGCAGGCTACATGTTCACCATCGATCAAGAGACCTACGGCAACTGCGACAACGTCTCCGACCACCCGCTGCAGCGCGTCTGCGAGGAGATCAAGAAGCTCGTCGTCGAGTACCCCGACCGCCTCATTGGCGCCTCTACCGGTGGCCCCCTCACCGGCAACGACGAAGCGGACAAGCGGGCCTGGCAGTCCAACATGCGAAAGCTCGAGGAAGCCGGCGCGCAGTGCGTCGAATTCAGCCTCTCCTGCCCACAAGGCGGCGACGGCACCGAAGGCGACATCGTCTCCCAGAACGCCAAGATGACCGCCAAGATCATCGACTGGCTCTTGGAGACCAGCGACCCGGAAATCCCCAAGCTCTTCAAGCTCACCGCCGCCGTCACCTCGATCGTCTCCATCATGAACGCGATCAAAGAGGTGCTCGCCCGCTACCCCAACAAAAAGGCGGGCGTCACCCTCGCCAACACCTTCCCCAGCCTCACCTTCCGTGAGCGCGAAGAAGGCAAGTGGCCAGAGGGCATCGTGGTCGGGCTCAGCGGACAAGGCGTCACCCCCATCAGCTACCTGACCCTCGCCAGCGTCGCCAACATGGGCATCACCGTCTCTGGCAACGGCGGCCCCATGAACCACCTCGCCGCCGCCAACTTCCTCGCCCTCGGTTGCAACAGCGTGCAGTTCTGCACCGTCGCCATGAAGGAAGGCGTGGGTATCATCAGCCACCTCAACGCTGGACTCAGCCACTTCCTCGCCGCCAAGGGGATGAAGAGCGTTGCTGAGCTCATCGGCGCTGCTCGCCCCAACCCGATGACCGGCTTCATGGAGCTCTCCCCCGTCAAGGCCATTCCCACCGTCGACGAGGAGCTCTGCGTCTCCTGCGGCAACTGCACCCGCTGCTCCTACTTCGGTGTCACCCTCGACGCGCAGACCAAGAAGCCGGTGTTCCATCCGGAGCAATGCGTGGGCTGCACCCTGTGCACCAAGAAGTGCTTCACTGGTGCCCTGCACATGCGTCCGCGCACCCCAGAGGAGCTCGCCGCCCTCGGTCACTGAGCGCTGCATTGAAGCAAGGCAGGCGACGTGGAGCCGGCTTCCAGCCGGCTCGTGCTCGTGGCGCTCGAGAGTTGCAGCGGGATAGGGAGCAGCGCCCTACAACGACAACAGAATGCTTAGGCACGCAGAGCGCGGGCTCCTGACGGCGTCGACACGAAAGCTTGCGCATGTGCGTGTATGTGCGTAGCGTGGGGAGACGGTCTGCTCGCCCTGACCGTCAGCCGTCGTTGGAGCCCATCGAGACAGGGAATCAGCAGGCGCTGCGCACGACGGCAGGTGCGGTCGTCACGCCCGAGAGGAGGGCTCGATGGAGCTCCACACCGGCACCTTGGTTGCCGACAAGTACGAAATCCTAGAGGTGCTGGGGAAGGGCGGTTTTGGCGTCGTCTATCGCGCCCACGACCACAAGCTCGACAGGCAGGTGGCGCTCAAGATGGTGCTCTCTGGCCACGACCAAGCCGGGGACGCCTTCATGAAGCGCTTCGATCGAGAGATTCGCCTCGTTCGACAGCTCGAGCACCCCAACATCGTTCGGCTCTATGACTTTGGCGAGGAGAATGGCGTTCCGTTCATGGTCATGGAGCTCGTTCGCGGTGTCGAAGTCTCCGATTATCTGAATCAAAATGGGGCAATGAACCCTCTCCAAGCGCGCGGTCTCATGATGCAGATGCTCGATGGTCTGTATACGGCTCACGAGGCAGGCATCATCCATCGAGACCTCAAGCCCAACAACTTGATGCTGACTGCCATGGGGATGCGCACGGATTTCCTCAAGATCTTCGACTTTGGCATCGCCAAGGCCATCGAAGGCTCCGAGCGCGACAACAAGCTCACTTTCCAAACCCGCGACCAGGTCGTCGGCACCCCCTCCTACATGGCGCCCGAGCTGCTCCGCCAAGAGGGCGTCACCGCCGCCTCCGACATCTACAGCGCGGGTCTCATCTTCGCCGAGCTGCTCAACGGCCACGCCGTGCTCGAAGGCACCATGATCCAGGTCATGGCTGCCCACATCAACCCAGGCCCCCACACACTCCCAGAGGCCGTCCGCTGCAGTCCCTTCGTGCGGGTCATCGAACGCGCCATCGCCAAGGAGCCCTCCGAGCGCTACCGAGACGCCAGAGAGATGTACCAAGCCATCGAGGCCATCCCCCTTGGCGTCGAACAGACAGGCTCTCTTCCCCTCTTCCCCCAAACCAGCCCCAACCGCATGGTGACCGGGCCTCAGACCCCGTCCAACATCACCCCTAGTCAGCTCCCACAAGCCGCAGAGTTGACCGAGCAGCTCGATGCGGTCTCCAAGCGACGCTTCTCGCTGATCATTGGCGTCCTCGTGCTCGCCGTGCTCGCAGGCATCGGGGTCTTCATCTGGTTGCTGCTCTCCAAAACCACCCTGAACGACGCACCACCGCAAGCCCAAGCTGGCGAGCGGGTGGTGCCTTCTGAGCCGCAGCCCGAGACGCCGCCGACCGAGCCCGAGACGCCGCCAACCGAGCCCGAGACGCCGCCAACCGAGCTCCAGGCGCCGCCGACCGAGCTCCAGGCGCCGCCGACCGAGCCCGAGACGCCGCCGACCGAGCCCGAGACGCCGCCGACCGAGCCCGAGACGCCGCCGACCGAGCCCGAGACGCCGCCGACCGAGCCCGAGACGCCGCCGACCGAGCC
>JAVFAO010000344.1:0-7573 GCA_034002465.1 Myxococcota bacterium | reverse complement strand
GAAGCGAGCCCTGCTCTTCGAGCTCGGCTTCCAAGCCGACGATCGCCTTCTCGAGTTCGTCGAGCTTCTTCTGTCGTTTGTCCTTGTCTTCCTTGAGTCGTTTGTGCGCACCGTCGCTCTCGGTGTCAGCGATCGCGCGTTTGAAGTCGACGATCCCTACCTTCAGCTCCGCCGCGATGGCGTGACTACCAATGCCCAGCAGAAAAAGCGTGACCAGCGTCCCGACGAAAGAGCGTAACATGCTGTAACTCCATCAATAAGACCAAGGCCTGAGAGCGGCGAGCAGCATGCGGGGAACACGCCCGCGCCCGCTGACAAGGCAGAGACGGTGGCAGCTGCGAAAGCTTCACAAGCAGCTGCAGAGCCTGCGCAGCGTGGAGTACTTCCCACGGCCGCCGCGCCCTCGCGCCTCTGATTGCCACGCTTCGAAGACCGGGTCAATGCAGGCGGCCAGCACGCTCAACCAGCTGCCCTCAAGCGCCATCGCGAAGCTTGCCCCGAAGCAACTCGCGGCGGGCCCTCCAATCGGGTAGCACGTCATCGAGCAGGGCATAAAAGCGCTCGCTGTGATCGCGAACGAAGAAGTGCAAGAACTCGTGAACCAGCACGTACTCCAAGGTCTCGGGAGGATGCTTGAGCAGCTCGAGGTTGAGCCAAATTCGGCGCGCCCGAGGGTTGCACGAGCCCCAGCGAGAGCGCATCCATTTCCAGCCCAGATGCGTCACCGTGACCCCCAGATGCGCGCTCCAGCGCTCGGCGAGTGGAGCCACCACCTCAATCGCAAGCCTGCGATAGTAATCGCGAATGGCAGACTCCTGCTGAGCCTCCGTGGCATCTGCACGCACCCGCAAGAGCAATTGCTCCTGCGTCCCTTCGAGTCGCGCGGCTGCGCGCTGCTCGGTCACGAGCTTGCGCAAGGGCAGAAAGCGTCCCAGCACGAGCCGCGCCTCGTCCTTGGACGGCAGCTCAGCAGCCAGGCGTTGCCGCTCCTGCTCCTGCGCGGCAAATCGCACCAAGTGGCGCCGCAGCCATGGCAAATGTGCTTGCACGAAGCGATCCAGCTCTCGCTCGTCTTGCTCGAGGGGAACGGTCAGCGCAATCCGACCATCAGGAAACACACGCAATCGCATGCGCTTGACAGACTTGAAATGGCAGACGAGCTCGAGCTCCTCGAAAACCCTGAGCTCCTGCTCGAAGAGCCGCGTCTGTTTGGCATTCGCTCGCTCTCGGGTACCGACCTCGCTCGATGACTCGCGAGGATGGAGTACCCTTCGCTCGCTTTGGATTGCTTTCCGTTTCCTTGGACCAGCGCTAGACATCACCACATCAATCCCGTGTCCGCCCCACGCTTCGAGTGCTGGGCAGCTCTGCATCTCAAGAAGCTCGGGAGACGTCAAGGCATCGAGACGCCCAAGCTCACCGACAATCGCTGCGCTCGGCGTCTCGAGCCGTGACCTTGTGCTCATCCTGAGGCATGATAGGAATGCTCGGGTTGTGTGCCCGGCCTTCGAAGCAGCGTGCGCTTCCCAGCGTTGGATTCGGCTTTCGAAGCGCATCGCTTGTCCCCCATGTCGAGGCCTGTTGCGATGGATCATTCGCAAGACCAGGAGAAAGAACTGTCCGACGGACTCATCGGAAGGGTTCTCGAGGGTCGCTACGAGATTCAGGAGCTCATCGGCGAAGGGGCCATGGGCGCAGTCTACCGCGGCGAACACACGCGCATGCGCAAGACTGTCGCTGTCAAGGTCTTGCACGCTTCGCTGACCCAAAGCGACGAGCTCACCGAGCGTTTCCGCCGCGAAGCAGAAGCCATCGCCAAGATCGATCATCCCAATGTCTGTCAGGCCTACGACTCGGGCGTGGCTGAGGATGGGGCGTATTATCTGGTGATGGAGTATCTCGACGGCATGTCGCTCGCCGACCTGCTGCACCACTATCGCCGCCTGCCCATCGCCCTCGGCCTCCACATCTTCAAGCAGGTCTTGGCTGCGCTCGGTCGCGCCCACGCCGTCGGTATCGTCCACCGCGATCTCAAGCCCGACAACATCTTTCTCATCACCAAGGACGAGGACCCCTACTTCGTCAAGCTCGTCGACTTTGGGATTGCAAGCCTAGGAGATGCCCCCACTGCCCAGAACTTGGGGGAACAGGCCAAGGTCCCCATCGACAAAAGGACCAGGCTCACCAAAGCAGGCATGGTCTACGGCACGCCCCAGTACCTCTCTCCCGAGCAGGCCGTGGGTGCCCCCATCGACCACCGCTCTGATCTCTACGCTGCAGGCATCGTACTCTACGAGATGCTCTGCGGTCAGCCGCCCTTCGACAGCGAGAACATCGTGCAGGTCATCAGCATGCACGTCACTCGCCCCGTTCCTGCCCTCGCCGATGTTTGCCCAGAGGCTAGAGTGCCCCCTGGACTCGAAGCGCTGCTGATGTCACTTCTGGCCAAGCCCGCCAACGAGCGACCAGCTTCCGCCAACGAAACCCTCGGACGCATCGAGGCCCTGCAGCTCGACCTCGATTCGCCCAGTCAGTCGCTCCCTGTCGTCGCCAACGACATTGATGCTCCCCCAGCAACTGCTCCGACCCTGGCGCCAGGAGACGTCGAAACCGCCAATCTCGCCAGCCTCAGCCAGCCCGATACTGGCGATACGGCTCCAAGCCCAGCCGCGCCCTCCACCGCCGACGAGCCCGTCAGCACCGAGCGACTGCTCATCGCCGTCAGCGATCGCGTCGAGGTCGCCAAGCTTCGGCGCTCTCCCGCAGAACAGCTCCTTCGCACGCTGAGCTCCTCCCCAATCTACCTCGCCCTTGGCGCCATTCTGCTCATCCTCTTCGGCATCCTCGCCCTCATTCTCTTCAGCGGCGACCCCAAAGAGCAAGCTCCTGCCAACAAGCACGAAGAGGCTCGGGAAGAAGCAGTCACCCCCGAAGACACAGAAGATCAAGTCGAGCTCAACGAGGACGACAACCAAAGCCTCAGCACCCTGCGCCAGTCTCCCGACACCACTCCAAGCGAATCGACAGAGGTCACGCCCTTTGCCGAGCTACCCATTGCCGCGGAATTGCGCACCCTCGTCGAGGTCGATCCAAAGCTCGCCTTGGAACAGCTCGCTCCACTGCGCAATGACTACCCCAGCGATGAAGACTACCTGCTCTTGCTCTGCCTCGCTGAGTCTCGCTCGGGAGAGTGGACCCTCGCCCTCGAGAGCGTTCGACGCCTGCTCGCCCGCAACGAAGACTGGATTCACGACGAACGCATCTTCGGCTTGCTCATCGAAGCCATCGGACGCAAAGCCGAGTCCACGGCAAGCTCAGCTTCTCGGATTTTGTCCTGGCACCTCGGCGACGAAAAAGTGGTCGACAAGCTGGTCCAGGAGGCCATCCTGGGGGAGATCGGCTCGAACATGAACACTCGAAAGCGTATCCACCAGCTGCTCTCTGAGAACGCGAAACTCGAGCTCCTCGCCTCCTGGGCAAGGGCGGCGCTGGAGCTGCGCCTCGCTGACAAGAGCTCCTGCCAGAACCGCCTGAAGCTGGTCAACACACTGATAGCCCTCGACGACGTTCGCGCCATCCCAGTCCTCGAGATCTATGACGCCGCCCCCACCGACGCCTGCGGTGGTTTCCGCAAAAAAGAAGACTGCCATGGCTGCATGCGCACCCACGTAGCCGCGGGGCTCACCAAGCTACGGACCCTGCAGCTCCAAGCTCCCCCCTGAGTCGCCAACGTCTGTACACTGACAATCTACAAAGCTACCCCGTCCAGCCACAGGACACGGTGTAGACCGTCTAGGACGCTGCGTCGACCAACGTGGACACGCATTCGGCGGTCACGTCTAGCTCCTCTGCTCGCTGAGTATCTGCCCTACCGGCCGATACCAAGATGATGATCTGCAAAGCTGGGTTCCGCAGGCCTCGCAGAAATGCGTGCCCTCGCCAGAAGCGCTGACGCTGTGTGCTACTTCGCAGGAAAGGACTGTTCGATCTCGGCCAAGGCCTCGAGGACGGCGATGCAGCTCTCATCGAAGGTCTGTTGCTGGTCCGGGGCGGTGGCCATGGCCTCACGCATCGCGGCCCAAGACTGCCGCAGGCCCTCGCACAGACTTGCATCGAGCTCCTGACCCGGCGCACACAGCTCCTCAATCCGCGCTTCGAAGCGCTTGCACGCTCCGCCTACTTGGGCGTGCGTCGCTGGCTGCGGCGCTTCTCTTGTCACAGGCTCCTTGCTCGCAGCTCGGGGCGACATCACCTCCATGGCGGCCGTCATGTTCGGCTCCTGCATGCAGTCCATGATCTTCATCATCGACTCGATGAACGCCTGGGCACGGCTCTCGACCTCCGCCTCGACCAGCTTCTGCTTGTCCGTCGGAAGTGACTCCAAGCGCGCAACAGCTTCCTGCACCTGCTCCACACGATGCGCGTTTTTCTCCAGCCACCTCTCGACAGCAGCGTCCATGGCCTTGCAGTCACCCGTGTGTTCCGAAGCGACCCGCCCAAAGTCCTCCAGGTAGCCAAAGACCGTGTCGACGTCCTGGAGCACCTCCTTCGGGACCTCTGCCCACGCCGTCGAAACACCAGCCAACACGCTCACCAACACCAACACCGAGATTCTCATGACGCCTCCTCTTGTCTGCAGCGCCCACCCAAAGCCACCTGTTGACGCCACCACGAGCAAGAGCCTTCATGGCATCGTCTCAATCACCTTCCACCTGCTTGCGCAGCTCTGCCACTCTCGCACGCAACTGCTCTGACGCCCATAGCTTTTTGTTCGCAGCCAAGTCTTTTCGAAGACGTCGGAAGGCAGTCACACTACCATGCGCCGCCACATGTTCGAGCCAAACGATGGCGGCCTCAACCGCTCGCTCAGAGTCAGAATCGCTGATGGCCTCCAAAATGACATAGGCCTGCTTTTCCTGCTTGAGGTCGAGAAACACGCGAGCCCGCTCGATTTCTGCCGCGTCGGCATCGAGCTCAGCGTATTTCTCCCGCAAGGCAATGCGCGCGAGCAGATGCTCCTCTTCAGACAACTGCCCGTAAGCACGGGAAATATCCGCGATCCGAAGCTCCAAGCTCAGCGCCTCGGGGTGCTGCGGATTGGCCTTGAGCATCTGCTGTGCCGTATTCACCCACTCCAGATGTGGGCTGGCAATCTCCTGACGCTCAGCGCTGGGAGTGGGCAAATCTGTGCTCTCGCTGGCCTGAAGGTACGCCCCGGCGATGGCGTCAAAGGCGCGTTGACTGTATTCGCCAGTGAAATCGAGACCAAGGATCTTACGGTACACCGCAATGGCCTCCATTGGCCGGTCATCGAAGCCCAGCACCTGCGCCTGGTTCCACAGCACCTCGGCCACCAAAATGGCATCTCCGTGATGGCTGAGATAGGCGTTGGTCGCCGTCAAGAACAGCTTGGCTTCCTCGCCGCTCTGAGCTTGCACCAGCTCAAGCTCCGAGCGTGTCTTTTGCATCGCCGCCTGCTTCTGTTGGCGGGCCTGCTCATTGGCCTGGAGCGCTTGTTCCTGCTCGTTCTGCATCGTTCGCTCGTAGCTCACCGCGCCGTCAAAGGACGCAGTCGCCTCGGCAAGCGCCTTGTCCACCTCTGCACGCTCCGCGGTCTGTTGCTGCTCGCTGAGCGCGCGCTCCTGCTCGAGCTTGGCCTGATCCTTGTCGAGCAGCGCCAGCGCTTTCTCAATCCCCTTGAGCTCGCTCGCCACGCGCTTCTTCACGCTCGCTTGGCTCTTCTCTGCAGCCTTCAGTGCCTCGCTTCGTTCGCTGAGCTGAGCCTTTGCGGCGCCGAGATCGGCGTCCCTGGTCGCCTTGGCCTGACGCAACGCCTCATTCGAGGCCTCCAGTGCCCGCTTCTGCTCAGTGTGCACAGCCTCCGCTTCAGCGACCAGCGCATCTTGGGCCTGCTGCACGGCGCTGCGCTTGCTTTGAGCGTCGCTGAGCTGCTGCTGCGCGCTGGCGAGCTCTTGGTCGAGGCTCTGAACACCTTCATCGTAGGCCCGACGCGCCTCGTCTGCGGCGCTGCGAGCCTGGCCTTCAGCCTCATTGGCAGCGGCATAGCGCTGCTCCGCCAGCCCCAAGCCCTTCTCCGCTGCAGCCAGGCGCTTTTCGAAGCTCGCCTCAGCCTGAGCGAGCTCCTTTTCCAACGCAGGCTTGCTCTCCTCGAGCGCTCCTTCGAGCTGCGAACGCAGCGTGGCGAGGCTCTCGTCTCGTTCCTTTTCCAAACCGTCTCGCTCAGCCTGCTGCGCGGCCTTCTTTGCATCTGCTTCTTCGAAGCTGAGCTCGCTGGCGCGATGCGCCGCGTTCGCCTTGCTCAGCGCGGCCTCCAACCTTGCCTTCTCCTTTTCGCCTTTGCTCTCGACCTGCTTCAGCTGCTTCTGAGCGACACTGAGCTCCGCATCCGCGCTACGAAGCTCGCCAGTGCGAACCTTGATGGCCTCGTCCTGGGCTTGCTTTGCTGCCTTCTCCGCGCTCGCTGCTGTCTCCTGAACGCCTTGAGCTTGCGTCACCAGATTATCCTGTGCTTCTTGCACTTGCGTGAGCTGCTGACGGGCCGTCTCCACGGCAGTGCTCGCCTCGTCCACCTTGGCTTGCTCATCGGCCAATTCCTGCTGCAGCGCCGCCTCCTGCTGCTTCTTCTGCTCTCGCTGGTTGGCAAGGTTCTGGGCCCTTTCGTCGAGTGCGGCAATCGCCGCAGTGTGGCGCACGACGAGCTCGTCGAGACGCGCCTGCTCTCGGCTCACCGAGGCAGACAAGGCGGCCTTCGCCACCCCAGCGGAGGCTCTCGCCAAGCTCGAAACACGCTCGAGCCGCTGCCGCTCTGCCTCCAGCTCGGTCGCCTGGAGCACGAGCTGCGAGAGCTCTTGCTCGAGTCGCCGACGAGAATCGTTGCCCTGCGCATAGGCAGACTGGTCACTGGCCAGCAGCGCAAATGCCCAGGCCTGAGCCTTGCGCAGAGCGAGCTCCGACTGCCTGCGCGCGCGCTCGCTGTTGGTCAGCGCCGCAGCTTGCCGATCGGGAATGAAATCGGGCATCGCTGCCGCAAGCAGCTCCACCCGCGCCGCGATGGTGGCTTCGTCCCCATTCGCGAGGGCGAGCAGCAGCAGCTCAGAACGAAGCCAAACCCGCTCCTCAGGGCTCATCTCGAACTTGAGGTATGCATCGGCGAGCGCCTCTACTCGCTCGCCATCGCTGGCTTCCATCGCCGCGTCGAGGGCGTCCCGCAACTGCGCCTTTTTTTCGCTCGGCGAAGTGTAGAGGGACATGCCACAGCCACTGAAGAGCAGCGAAGCGAGCAAGAGGCCCAGTCCGCCAACACGCACAGCACCGCTCATAACGACTCCAAGATCATAGCATCACTAGATGTAGATGTGCCGAGCGGCACTCGAAAGGTCAAGCGGCCAGGGTCGTCGCACACTCTCGAGCAGCCCGCTCACAACGATAGGAATTTCGAGAAGATGCAGGTCCATCACTGGCGTGCAATGGTTGCTTGGACCCAATCGATGGAACAGCGCTCACCGAGAATTGGCGAGTCAGGGTTGCATCCTATCACAAAGGCGGGTGAGAG
>JAVFAO010000343.1:0-7602 GCA_034002465.1 Myxococcota bacterium | reverse complement strand
GTCGGCGATGAGCATGTCTGCGCGGCTTGCCCGCTCGATGGCGCGGCACAGGGCGTGGATGGGCGCGGCGTCATCGGGGGAGATGGCGAGGAGCTCTGCTTCGAGCTTGTTCAGATCCCAGTCGACGGTGAGCGACTTGCCGCTGAGGGTGTCGACGAAACGCGCGTAATGGGTGAGTGGCATGAAGGCTTCTGCGTCGACCAGGCCGAGCTCGCGGTAGACCTCGTACATGGAGGAGCCCGGCTTGGTCCACATCAGCCAGTGGATGCAGCCGTCGATGGTGTAGCCGCGACGATTCCAGGCGGTACAGACGCCACCGGGCAAGTTGTGTTGCTCGAAGACGGTGCAGCGGAAACCGTTCAATCGCGCATAGATGGCGGCAGAGAGGCCGGCCAGACCCGCACCGATGACGATGATTCTGGGTTCGGACATGCTTGCTCCTCCTTGTTGATTGGGCGCTTGGCCAAGCTTTTCCGACGCCGACTGTGCTTCGTTTGCTGCAGTGGCCATCCATCGCGAGCTGCATTCTTGCAGAGCCTGAGCGCGGCGTCCACAGCCTTTTCGAGAGCTGTTTGCTTTCTGCGCGCGCAGGCCGTATTCGTCGCCAGCGAGCGCTGCGAATGAAAATCCGCCTCGTTTGTTCTCTTGACGAAGGGCGCTTCATCCGGGCGAGAGATCGAGCGGGGCAGCGCTCTGGGGCGAACGACGGCGAGGCGAGCCGACAGGCGAAGATGAGGGCAAAGCGCCAGTCTTGCGCTCGTGGGCGGCGCGTAGGCGCACAGCAATGGTGAGGGCAGGATGTCGCAGCCACTGAAGCATGGACAGCTCTTGGGGGGGACGTTTCGGGTGGGACGTCCTTTCGCCGAGGGCGGCTATGCAGTGGTTTTCGCGGCCGAGCGCGTTAGCGACGGTCTGCCCTTGGTCATCAAGGCCTTGAAGGAGGACGCGAGCCAGGCCGACCCCGTGGCTGTGCAGCGCTTCATCCGCGAGGCTGAGGTGGCCTCCAAGCTGGTGCATCCCAACATCGTGCGCACCTTCAGCATTGGTCAGACCCGTGACGGCGTGCTCTACATGGTGATGGAGCGGCTCGAGGGCAAGCCGCTGGTCAAGTTGATGTACAAGCGGCCGCTTGGCTTGGCGGTGACCAAGTCGGTGCTCGAGCAGGTGCTCACTGGCCTGGAATCCGCCCATGCTCAAGGCGTTGTGCACCGTGACATCAAGCCCTCCAATGTCTTCGTCTGTGAGCGCCAGCGGCACGACGACCCGCACATTGGCGTGTGCAAGCTCCTTGATTTCGGTTTCGTCAAGCTCTTGCCGCACAGCGAAGTGACGCCCTCACACGGTTTCGAGCGCAGCGAGCAGCCGCTGACGGTGGTAGGGCAGCGCGTCGGCACACCTGGCTACATGGCGCCGGAGATGCTGCTCAAGGGTGTGGTCACGGTCAAGACCGACCTCTACAGCCTGGGCGTCATGGCCTACGAGATGCTGAGCGCCAAGCTGGCCTTCTCGGGCACTCCGCTCGAGCGGGCCCGGCAGCAAATGCTGGGAGAGCCGGAGCCGCTGCCGGAGACGCTCCGCAAACTGGCGATAAGCCAGTTCATCGAGCGCCTGATGGCGAAGAACCCCGAGCAGCGCCCTGCCTCGGCGCGAGCGGCGTTGGATGAGCTACAGGGGCTGGACTCCGGCGCCATCGTCGTCGAGCGTCCCTCAGGCCTCTCGGCCATCCGCAAGAAGGCGTCAGGCTTCTTCACTCGCCGCTCGTCCTGACGACAACACGCCCAAGTCGGTAGCTGACCCACTTCTGGGGGGCATCGACCCCGGCAAAAGTGGGTGGGTGACCCACTTCTGGGGGGCATCGACCCCGGCAAAAGTGGGTGGGTGACCCACTTTCGGGCTTACGAAAAAACGCGCTCGAAGAGCAGGATGGCGCAATGCCTGGTCCAGCCGCCAGTGCTCGTGTCCGCGCCTCAAGCCCCTGTGCCGTTGACGCCTAGCGGGCGATCGCTGCCTTTGCGCCCTTGCGTCTTTGCGTGAGACCTCGAATCCACCTTCAGCAGGACTGCCCTGGTGTATGCAGAATCCAGGGAGGGCAGACACGCAGGTCTGCCCCTACTTGGGTCGCGTCCATCCGCTAACAATGCCCATCGCTGCCTTTGCGAGGCTGCGACTCTGCGGCTCTGCGTGAGACCTCGAATCCACCTTCAGCAGGACTGCCCTGGTGTATGCAGAATCCAGGGAGGGCAGACACGCAGGTCTGCCCCTACTCCATCCGCTAACAATGCCCATCGCTGCCTTTGCGAGGCTGCGACTCTGCGTCTCTGCGTGAGATCTCGAATCCACCGTCAACCGAAGCTTCGGTCCTGCACTCGACCCACCCTGGGACCGCCGGCGGCTCGCCGGCCCGTACCGGGTGGGATAGAAGTAGGGGCGGACCTGCGTGTGCGCCCTCCTTGGATACTTGCAAGAAGTGGAGGGAACAGGCCAGGTGCCCAATCACCAAGAAGTAGGGGCGGACCTGCGTGTGCGCCCTCCTTGGATACTTGCAAGAAGTCGAAGCCAGGAGGCGGAGACTCGCTGCGAAGCAAGCCCGAAGGGTGCGTGCCAGGGATGGCACGCAACAAGTGGAGGGAACAGGCCAAGCGCCCATTGGACAAAAAACTCAGTCCCGCTCGCGTCGTAGGGCCTCTTCGGCGAGGTCCAATTCGCTCGGGGGTAGTGAGGACAGCGGGCTCCAGTCGAGCTGCGACTCCTCAGCAGCGAGCAGCGGCGGGTAGCCTTCCTCTCGACGGCCCAGGCGCACCGCCTCGATGCGTCGGATCGCCTGCTCGTCACCCTCAGAGAGGTGCTCGATGAGCCGGTGTCCGCGGTGTCTGTCGACCCGCTCGTTTCGCAGCCGTACGACGTTGGGCAGGATGTGCAGGGCCTCGTGGTCGTTGACCGCCGTGGTGTAAATGAGCTGGATCTGCATCGCTCGCGCAAACTCCCGCTGCATCTCCAGGAAGCGCGTGCGGCTCGCCCGACCGATGGGGTTGTCCAGCAACAGCACAGACGAGAGCTGCCGGTGTTGGCCGCGAGAGCGCGCCCGAACGTTTGCCAGCGTGCAATACAGCAAAATCGCGCAGGTGAGCTGCTCGCCGCCGCTGAAGCGCGCCGTGTCAGTGATCGGGATGTAGCGCTGGGGCGCGGCCGGGTCGGGGTTGAGCACCCGAATTCGGAACGGTCTGGCGAGCTGCCTGACCGCGCGCTGCACCAGCGCCACGCCGCTCGGGAACTGCTCTTCGTCGATGAGCTCATCCACCAGCTGCGCGATCAGGTCGAGGCGTGCGTCCGGCGCCAGCGGCTCGTGAGTGCTGATGCGCAGGAACTGAGCGCCGCCAATCTCGGGCACCTCCAGTGGCACGTGGCTGGCGCGATCCGCCAACTTGAGCTGGCGCAGACCCTCTTCGGCCAAGCTCAGCACCAGCTTGTTGAGCAGACTGCGGTGACGCTCGACGTCTTCGATGGTGCTCTTGAGCTCGCGGATGCGCAGCTCCAGCGCCGCGCAAAACTCGGCGGCACCTGCCTCCAAGGCGTCGTTGTCCAAGGTGCGGAAGCGCGCCGCCACCTCAGAGCGGCTCTCGTCGGCGCGAACGTCGCTCAGGAGCTTGCGCAGCGCCGCGACGGCCTGCTTGGCGCGCTCGTCGAGCAGCTCCATGGCGGCGCGCACGCGGCCGAGCTCCTCTTCGCACTGCTCGATGCTCAGCGCGATGTCCACGTCGTCCTCGAGCACGCTGAGCTCGCCTTCGACGCTGGGCAGGAGCTGGGCATGGCTTCGCCGCACGCTGTTGAGACGCTCCAGATCCTTGCCCAGATTGGCGGCTTGGTGCTGCGCGTCGGCGCAGGCACGCTCGAGTTCGGAGGCCTGCAAGAGCAGGGATTGCGCCTGCAAGGCGAGCTTGGTGGCCTGATCCTCGGCTTCGACGGCCTCTTGCAGCGCGCTCTCTGCGTCTTTGGGGGCGTCGGCGAGGCTCGGCTTGCCCAGAGTGTGCCAGGCTTTCTCCACGTCCTCGGCTTGCTTGCGCAGCAGCTTGCGCTCGTAATCCCGCTCGAAAACGCGGGTTTGGGCCAGCAGTAGCTGCTCCTCGGCGCGTTCGCGTTCACGGTCGAGCTCGTTGGGGTTGGCGAGGCCAGCGAGGGCCTTGGCGACCTCGTCTCGACTCGGGCCTTCGCGCAGGGTGCGGCTGACCTCCTGCCAGGCGCGCCGTGCGCGCTCTTCGTGGTGTTCGGCGAGTCGGTGCAGCTCGTCGCCAGCGACCTCGCCTTCGTAGAGCTCGCGCTGTCGCTCGTAGCTGAGCCGCAGCTCGTCGACGGGGCCTGGCTCGGCGTGTTTGTCTTCACTGTCGGCGTAGCGAAGCTGCTCCAGGGTGGACTCGAGGCGCATGGCCTCTTCGATCAGTGGCTCGGCGGCAGCGGATTGGCGGTGTGCCTCGGCGCGCGCTGATTCGGCCTGCTGGCGCAGGGCCTCTGCTTCTTGTCGCACGCCGCTCTCGAGCTCTGCGGCCTGCCGAAGCTGCTCGCGCCAGAGGCTGAGCTGGGCTTCGACCTGCTCGACGAAGTCGGCGAGCTTGTGGGCGGCGGCTTCGCAGCGAGAGCGCTGCTGTCGGCAAGCCTCGAGCTCGCTCTCGATGACGCGCCGGCGGCTCGCCAGGCGCTGTGCCTCGTCCTCGTTGGCTTCGAGGCGGGCGCCTCGGTCTTCGAGCTGCGCGCGGGCGCTGCTGAGGGTAGCGGCGTTTTCGGCGAACCAGGCGCGAGGGTAGCGGCTGCGGAAGAAGCGCAAACGTCCAAGGACATCCGAGATTTCGGCGTGCGCATGCTGGGTGGCGCGGGTGCTGGCGTCGAGCTGTTCGCAGCGATCTTCGAGCGCGGCCAGCTCACTGCGTCCGGCGTTGCGGTCGAAGGCAGCGCGCGAGCGCGGAGGCAAGACGAAGCGCTTGGCGTCAGGGCGCGGGCCCTGGTTGAAGGCGTCGGGGGTGGAGAGCAGCACCGGCTCGTCGACCTCGAGCTTCTCGTGGCCGAGCAGCTCGACGGCGCGCTCGAAATCCTTGGGAGCCACCACCACACCTTGGGCCAGCTCGGGTGTGCTGAGCACGGCGTCGAGGCGGGCGTCGCCGCCGGGAGGCAGGCTCTCGGCGATGTGCTGCCAACCCGAGACCGCGGGTACGCGCCCGCGCAGGCAATCGAGCACGCGCTCGACGCTGGCCGAGGGGGGCAGCAGCCCTCGCTCTTGGAGGTGGTGTCGGGCGCGCTCGAGCTCAGCGCGCTGAGCGCGCAGGCGCACGAGCAGGTCTTGGTGCTCGACGAGGCGTCGCTGGATGAGCTGGGTGACGTCGTCAGGGAGCTGATCGAGGTCGCTGTGCTCGACCTCGAGCACCCGCAGCAACGCCGGGTCGCTCTCGAGCTGGGCGCGCTCGCCGCGGGCTGCCTTGAACTGCAGCTCGAGCTGTTGGGTCTGGGCTTCGAGCGCGGCGAGTTGGCGGTGGTCTTCGCGTAGTTGGCGCTGCATCTCGTCGACGCGTTCGATGGCTTGCTCGCGTTCGCTGCCGAGCTTGCTGAGCTCGCGGTTGAGGCGGAGCAGCTCGCCTTGTTGCTCTTCGAGGGCCTCGGTGGCGCTCTGATCGGGGCGCAGCAGGCCGAGCTGGGCGAGGCGTGCGCGCTGGGCTTCGGCGCGGGCGATGGCCTCTTGGGTGCCTCGGTTGTTGGCGATCATGGTGGCGAGCTCGCGCTCTTTGCGCGCTGCTTCTTGCTCGAGCTCGCGGGCCTTGGCCTCGAGGCGCGCCCACTCGGCTTTGAGCCCAGTTTGGCGTTCACGCAGGTTGAGCACCTGGTGGCGCATGGCGCGGCCATAGCGCCGTGCGGTCTGACGCAGCTCCTCGAGCATGGGGGCGCGCTCGACTTGGCGCTCGTCCATCTGCTTGCGGTAGGCGGCGGCCTCGGCCTCGTTGAGCTGGGCCTCGCGCATGGGCGCGGCGGCGCGCCAGAGCAGGGCCTCGCTACGCGCGGCCTGCTCGTGGTCTCGGGCCTCTTCGATGGCGTCGGCGGCCTCCCTGAGCTTGCCCTGCATGGCGGCGTGGCGCAGCGCTATGGCGCGGCGGCGGCCGTTCTGGGATTGCAGCTCGAGGACGGTGGACTCGTCGCGCAGCGCTCGCGATTGCTTGCGTTGTTGCTCGAGCTCGTGCTCGAAGCGGGTGATGCGGTGTCGCGCGGTCTTGTCGAGCTCGCCCAGCAGCCTGGACGCTTGGATGACCGAGCGCTGCATGGCGCCGCGTTGTTCGGAGAGCTGCACCAGCGGTTGCAGCCGCTCGAGCAGCCCTGTGGAGAGTTGCAGGTCTGGGAGCAGCTCGTGTTTGCGGCGCTGCAGTTGCTTGCGGAAGGTTTCGAGGTTCTCGGCGATGCTCTCGCCGTGGGTAGGATCGACGGTGAGCTCGATGAGGAAGTCGATGAACTGCTCGTGCGAGTTGAAGCGGAAGAGCTCGTCGGCGCCGCCTTCGCGCATGTTCATGCGCAGCTGGTAGGCGTAGAGGTCGGGGTCGAGGCCGCTGCGCTCGAGCAGGCCGCGCCACTCACTCTGGGTCTCGGTGCAGAGTGGCTCGAGCTGCGGTGCTTTGTCTCGCAGCTCAGTCCAGGCTTGCTTGAAGGCGGCCAGGGTGCGGCGCATCTCGAGCCCGTCCTCATCGATGCTGTGCAGCGGCAGGCCCGCCAGGGTGGATTGGGGCAGGCGATCGGAGATCTTGGTGGAGAAGAAGAGCCGGCGCAGGCCCTCGCGACCATGACTACGCTCATAGAAGACGCCGATCAGCAGCCGCTCTGGCAGCAGCTCGCCTGGCTTCTCGAGCTGCCATTCGGCGGCGACCACGCTGCGGTCGTTGGGCAGCACGTAGTCGTCG
This sequence comes from Myxococcota bacterium, assembly GCA_034002465.1. Taxonomy (GTDB): domain Bacteria; phylum Myxococcota_A; class Bradymonadia; order UBA4248; family JAVFAO01; genus JAVFAO01. The sequence continues at coordinate 679 of JAVFAO010000343.1, read as the reverse complement.
AGGGAGCGGCGCTTGGAGTCGGCTTTGCCACCCAGGAAGTCGCGCTTGCCCGTGCGCAGGAGCGCAAAGAAGAGGTTGAGGATTGAGGACTTCCCACCACCGTTACGCAGCCAGAGGGTGGAGTCCGTAGGGCACCCGTCTTGGTCGCAAAAGTCGAGCGTGACGTCTTGCATGCGGGCGTTGGGGTGGCCGATTGAAACGAAGCGAAGGCGGGCCAGCTTCGGCATTAGTCCTCCTCGTCCATGGGGGCGTTGTACCCCAGGACTCTCTGCACCTCTTCGAGCAGGCGGGAAGCCGCGAACTCTTGGACCATGACATTGTAACGACGGGTGGGTTGCCAGGCGCTCTTGCCGCCAAGCTGGGTCTCGACGAAGCAGCCAAAGTCGCGCAGGCGTTCGAGGCCGAATTCGATGATGCGGCGCATGCCGATGCGGCTGAAGCGCTCGTCTTTGGCGGCGGCGCGGCGACGATAGATGCGCCAAGCTTCGAGCAGGCCACCCGCCTCGTCGCTGACGGCGGGATCGGGCTTGTCGCGGTTCTCTTCCTCGAGGCGCTCGCTCAGGACGCGGAGCAGGTCCTCGACCTCCTCGACGGTGAGCGGGGGCCTGGGGCGATCGAGGTCGTCCTCGAGGTCGGCGGCGCGCGGGAAGACGGTGGCGGCGATGGCGAGCTGCGCGAG
>JAVFAO010000342.1:0-7603 GCA_034002465.1 Myxococcota bacterium | reverse complement strand
GACGAGACCATTCGCTTCGGCGATACACGATGAGTGTCGTTGGCTTGGACGTGCTTCTCCAGGTCGACGACAAGGATCGTTTGTTGTATGCCGAGGTTCCCTCTCAGAGCGCGTACTACGTTCGCGATGGTTTCGAGGCGCTGGCCGTGAAGACCGTCGATGACCCCCTGCTTTCAGCGCCGAACCATGACTTCGAGGTCGAGACCAACGTCATGGTCCCGATGCGGGACGGCGTCTCTCTGGCAACTGATCTTTATCGTCCGCATGGTGTCGAGAAGGCTCCGGTCATTTTGATACGAACGCCTTACGGCAAAACGATGCAAGAACTGGACGGTCGCTATTATGCACGTCGTGGCTACGCGGTCGCGGTCCAGGATTGCCGAGGGCGCTTCGATTCTGAGGGAGTCTGGAAACCGTTCATGCACGAGGCAAACGATGGCTATGACAGCATCGAATACCTTGGCGTTCAACCGTGGAGCAATGGCAAGGTGGGCATGATTGGGGCCTCCTATGTGGGCTGGGTACAACTCTGGGCGGCGCGGGACAAGCCGCCGCATCTGGTGACGATCATCCCCAACGTGGCACCGCCAGAACCCTTCTACAACATCCCGTATGAATACGGTTCGTTCTTCCTGCTGGGGGCCATCTGGTGGGCGAATGTGCTCGAGAGTGAGGCCACCGCAGACGCGAGTGGCGTTGCCATGCAGGCGGTGAATCAGGCCAAGTATGCGCGCTTGCTGCAGCATCTGCCAGTGATAGAGCTCGACGAGTTGTTGCTCGGGAAACAGAACGTCTACTGGCGAGAGTGGATCGAGCACTCGAGCTTGGATGAGTATTGGGCGCCAGCCAGCTTCCAGGCCGCGCTCGGCGGTCTCGAGATTCCCGTGTTTCACCAGTCTGGGTGGTTTGATGGGGACGGCATCGGAAGCAAGCTCAACTATGCGTCCATTGCCAAGGGTGGGGCGCTACAGAAGCTGGTGCTGGGCCCCTGGGGGCACCAGGACAAAGCCACGCGACAGCTTGGCGACCAGGACTTTGGCCCAGAAGCCATTGTCGATCTGCCTCGGGCCTATCTGCGTTGGTTCGACCACTTCCTGAAAGGTGTGGACAACGGCATCGAGAGGGAGCCGCTGGTCTCGGTGTTTGTGATGGGCTCGAATCACTGGGAATACGCAGAGCGCTATCCCCTTCCGCAGACGACCATGACCAAGCTCTATTTGGACAGCGGGGGTCAGGCAAACAGCGCCCAGGGCAATGGCGTACTGACCTGGACGTTACCGGCCTCGGACTCGCAGGCCGACCAGTACACTTACGATCCTGCCGATCCCACACCCAATCCGGGATACTACGTGCGTCCGGAAGACCTCGATGAGAGCCTCGATGATGTCAAGCGCCGCCTGGTCCTGGACGAGGAGAAGGCCAAGGCCAAAGCGCAGCATGCCAAGGTCAGCGCCGAGCGCCGAGACATCTTGGTGTATGAGACCGAAACCTTGGAGCAGCCTCTGGCCTTCGTGGGTCCCATCGAGGCCGTCTTGTATGCGTCGAGCTCAGCGCTGGACACGGACTGGGTGATGCGGCTTTGTGAGCTGAGTGCGGATGGCGAGGTCAAGGCGCTGGTGGAGGGGCGGTTGAGGGCGCGCTTCCGAAACTCGATGTCTGCTCCTGAGTTGTTGGAGCCGGGCAAGGTCTATGAGTACCACCTCGATCTCTGGCAAACAGGGATTGAGCTGCCTGCTGGCTCGAAGTTGAGGGTCGAGGTGGCCTCGGCCTCGGTCCCCATCTTCTCTCGCAACCTCAACACAGGAGGACACACCGAGATGGAGACGGACTACGTGCCGGCGGTGCAGACCATTTACCACGACGCCGAGCGCCCCTCGCACGTGGTGCTGCCCATCCTGACGCTGAAGACTGCATCGAGCGTGCACTTGGAGTTGGGAGTGCCATGAGCTGAGGCCCTGGAGAGCCGGCAGGCACACGAGCTCAACCGCCTCTCCCTGCTTGTGCTCCGAAGGCGCTGCCAAAGCTGCGCCTTCTGGCATGCCTTTGTCTGTGTCGATGAGCTGCAGCGGGGCTCAGGGCTGAGGCACACCGTAGTCGGTTTGGAGTTCCTCGTCGCTGACGTCTACACCGTAGTCGGTTTGGCCATCAGGGGAGACGTCCACGCCGTAGTCGGTTTGGCCGTCGGGTGGGATGTCAATCCCGTATTCCAGTTGATAGTCTGGTCGAACGTCCAGGCCGTAGTCACTCTGGTCTGGGCCGAGGTCGACACCATACTCTGTCTGGCTGAAGTCGACTTCTTGGTCCTGCTGGTCGCTGATATCGAGCTGGTCGACTTGATCCGCTGGCTCGATTCCGTAGTCTGAAACACCATAGTCCGTGGCGGAAATACAGCCACTGGCGGAGGCAGTGAGCAATGCGGCAGCGGCAATCGCAGCGGCGCTCTCGGCCCAGCGAGGACCACGACGTTGGGACTGGATAGCGTAGTAGCAGAGCGGGTCTTCGGTGAGCGTTCCCAGCATTGCTGAGGACACACAACGAGCTCCACCCTTGCAAACAGAGGCGTTTTTGCAGTTGGCGCAGGCGCCAGTGAGCTCCTCGAGACAGAGCTCCCGGTTGTAGGCGAATCCGCCGGGCTTGAACCAGATCTGCTCCAGGCTCTGCTCGTGCAGGTTGCCCTCGACAAAGGGATCAGACTCGCCCCACTTCGCCTGCAGCGAGAGGCAGCCCTTGACGTTTCCGTTGGCCTCGATACCGATGGCGTGTAGGCCCGCTTGACAACCGCGCCACATCTCCTGCTTGCCATTGCGTCGGCGGTTGCGAAGGATCGCCTCAGGGGCACCGTAGTAGCCGATGGAGTCACCTACCCGCAGGTCGATTCCGCCCTTCTTCTTGAGTGCGGCCAGGGTCTCGACCATCCTCACGTACTGTGCGGGCTCGAGCACGTCATCGCGGTGCTCCGACATGGTGCCCATCGGCTTGGAGAGCTGCAGGCGCCACATGCTCGCCCCGAGCTCGATGGCAAGCTGTCGGATTTCCTCGAGCTGCCCCAGGTTCGACTTACAGATGGTGGTCATCATGGCAGGTCGCATGCCGTGCTTGGCATAGACCTCGATGGCCCGGGTCGTCTTCGCAAAGGTGTTGCGTCCGCGGATCTGCTCGTGCACCTCCTTGGTGCCGTCCACGCTGATGCCGACGTTGACCATGCCGCAGTCTTTGGCTCGGCGTGCCATCAGCTCGGGATCATCGTAAAAGCCGTTGCTGACCATGTTACAGAGCACCCCACGGTCAACCAGGGCTCGCGCGATCACATCCCAGTCATCTCTGACCGTGGGCTCTCCGCCGGAGAGCGACACGAGCTGGCAGCCGAGATCGGCGAGCTGCCCAGCGACGTCGACGGCCTCCTGAGTGCTGAGCTCATCGGCGCGTGCCTTGCCTGCGCGAGAGCCGCAGTGTCCGCAGCGCAGATTGCAGGCCAAGGTGATTTCCCACACGCAGCTTCGGGGCAGCCAGGCGCGGTCGAGGATGCGTTGTCGTGCGCTCGTTTCTTCCATGGTTCAGACCTCGGGGTTGGGTTCGACGCGAGCGTGCTTGGAGCGCGCCGAGCCGAAGGCTCTGGAAACTCCAGGTGACAATGATGCTAGCGGCGACCGCTTTGGGAATCAAGAGCTTCTCGCTCAATGTCGGCGAGACGCAATCATTTCGCGCATCGGAGCGCGAGGCAGTCGATCACCTTCGCGAAACGGCATTTGATTGTGGAGCGCATCCCTCACACCCCTTGAAATCGCCTCGTTTCCAGACTCTTGTCGAGCTTGCTCGCGCGTGCTCAGAAAACGCAGCGCCCCTCCACACAGTCATAGCCTTGCTTGCAGGGGTGGCTGGTGTCGCAATAGGCCGAGCAGCGCTGAGCATGGCACAAACCGGAGAGGCAGTCCGAATCCGAAGCACAGGGGAAGCCCATCAGCGTAATGCCAGGCATCACTCCCCAGCACGCGAAGTGGCTCGGCCCCGAAGCTTCGAGATGACTGGGGAAGGCCTCACAAGACCACCCCTCGCGACAAGCATCGTCACGATCGCAGCCGTTCAAACAGATTCCCGGGGCCGCGGCGAAGTCCACGGGGACGCAGCGGCCGTTCGATGGGCAGGTGGGTTCCGCAGGGTTGCAGGCGGTGGTGCACACACCATCGGGAGGGTAGCCCGAGTTTTGGCTCAGGCAGCCCATTCCAATGCAGTCGGCGTTGAACTGACAGGGGCTACCGAGGTTACCATTTTGCACGCAGCAGACCTGGAAGATCGCGGCGCGACAGTCCTCCCATTCCCCAGAAAACGGGGCAAATTCTCCGAGCGGGCAGTTGTCTTCGGGCCAACCCACCATTCGGCAAGTGCCACCCCGAGCCTCGCATTGGGGATGTGTCGTGAGCAGCTCGCAGCTCCCACCACAGCCGGTCTGGTCGATGCGATAGGCGCGGCAGTACGCACCCTCCCCGCAGCTATGGTCCCCAGGCGTGCACTCGGGTTGCCAGGCGTCGACGCAGACACGACCCAGTCCCGGCACCGACTGGCAGGTCTGGCAGCCCGCACAATCGCTGCTCTCGAAGCAACCCGTGACGTCCGCAGGAAGCTCCCAATCGGTGGCATCGGGAGGCACCTCCGGTTGCTCGGTTTCGTCATGAAAATCAACCTGATCAAGCTCATCGGGTAGCTCTTGGTCGAGGTCCGCGTCAGTGAGGTCGAGCTCCTCGAGTTCTTGTTCCTCATCACTGAGGACATCCTGCTCCTCGACGCCGTCGATTTCCGGCTGGGGGGCGGGGGTCGTCTCATCGTCGCAGCCCATGAGCATGACTGCACCGAACAACGTGAGAAGGCTGAGGACTCCAAGTTCTTGCTTGAGCATGACCATCTCCTCGGTCGAAGCGCTGCACTGATTAGAGCCGAAAGTGTGGCGACCTTCAAGTCGGAGCCCGTCGAAGGCGCAGAATCGCTACAAACGAGCTAAGATGCCTCGACGCGGCCACGCTCCTCGAACATGCGCTGCTCCAACGCCGCCCAGTCGTTGCAGGCCAACATGCGCGAGAGCACCGCGAAGAGACCAAAGCGAATGCGGAACAGGAACAAGAGGCGGCCAGGCAAGCGCAGGCGAGCCAAGGCTAGCTTGTCGCGAGCGATGCGGCCTGCATCCACCACCACCTTCGATTCGATGGTGTGTGCTCCCGGCTGCAACATGGGACCAAAAAAGCTGCGCAGGAGACCTCGCAAGTGTTCGTATGCCTTGTCATTTTTGGATGGTTCGGCGCCCAGTCCGCGAAGCGCATCGACGACCGCGGCACGCTCGTCTACACGTACCGCGTGCGCCAGAGCAGCGAACGCGCTGACCACGGCTGGCTCGAAGACCCGCACACAACCATAGTCGAAGACCACCACCTCATCGTCGCGGAAGAGGTAGTTGCCCGGATGTGGATCGGCATGGAACAGCCCGTGGCGATAGAGCGTGCCAATGTAGAAATCGAAGAGCGCTGCGCCGGCTCGGTTTCGCGCGCTTTGGCTGGCGTTCGCACAGAAGGACTGAAAGTCCTCACCCTGCTCCCAGCTGCTCGTCAGCACGCGTGGTCCACAGTAGCCTTCGAGGACACGGGGAACGACGATACGCGCCGCGTCCGAGCCCCGCTTGTTGTCCTGGGCCACCATCTTGGCGAACAAGCGTTGTCGCTCTGCCTCGAGGCTGTAATCGCATTCTTCCAGCAGCCGCGCTTGCATCTCCGCCATGAAGTCTCGCGCCGTGGCCCCCATGCCAGGCATCAGCACCGTTCCCATCCCAGCCGCTGCTTTGGCAAAGCGAAAATCCGAGCGGATCGCATCGCTGATGCCAGGATGACGCAGCTTGACCGCTATCTCCTGCTCCTGGTCGACGCGCTCAGCCTCGAGCCCTTCGTCAGAACCGCGGAGGCGACCCCGGTAGACCTGCCCGATCGACGCCACCGCAACTGGTCGGTGGTCCAGCTGCGCCCAAAGCGCTTCCCCTCGTAGTCCTAGGTCCTCATGAAGAATGGCTTCGGCCTGCTCGGCAGGTGTGGCCGCCGACTGGGTCTGGAGTAGACTCAGCATCGACCGCATCTGCTCGGGGACATCCATCTCCAAGTAGCTGACAATCTGCCCAAATTTCATAGGCAGACCCTTGAGCTGCCCAAGCTCCTGCACCAGCGCCTCGAGTTTGCGCTGCTCCTTCTCCGTCAACACCGCGTCGCTGCCACGCGCGCTGTTGGACATCAGCTTTCGTGCCAGTCCAGCACCGCCACCGAGAAGGCGTGCCACTCGACGAACGCCTTTGCCAACGCCTCGCCCATCCTCGCTACGTAGACGCTCGAGAAACTCGTCTTGCCCGCCTTTTGACATCGACCACTCCAAGCTGAATCCCAGCCGACCATCGACCGGCGCAACCCGACAATCTCAGATCCACACCGCCGAGGCCACACTGCAACACGCCGAATCGGTGAAACCAGGTCCATGCGCAGCGGAGCTCAGCAGGCCAGCCAATCGCTCATAGCTCGGAGGCGAAGCCTCGAAGCAGGCCCGAACTCGTCCTCGAAGCTCGACCAAGACGGCAAAGCAGGTTAAACCGAAGCGCCGCTCGCGACGCTGCGAACGGCCTGCTCATCTCGTTTCCTCCTCCTTGGTTCGTCGCGCTCGTCGTTCTGACCTGAGGCGTTCGGTTCGCACGCGTCCTGCCCTGACTCGGTCGGAAACAGTTGAGCAACACTAAGGAAACAGGCCAAGCGCCCAATCGACAAAAAACTAAGGAAACAGGCCAAGCGCCCAATCGACAAAAAACTGGGGGAACGGGCCAAGTGTCCAATGGACAAAAAGTTGGGGGAACGGGCCAAGTGCCCAATGGACAAAAAGTTGGGGGAACGGGCCAAGTGCCCAATGGACAAAAAGTTGGGGGAACGGGCCAAGTGCCCAATGGACAAAAAGTTGGGGGAACGGGCCAAGTGCCCAATGGACAAAAGAATGAAAATCCGATTTAGCAGTGGCACCCCTTGCCCCCTCGGGGCTACGGTCTTGGCCGACGGGATCAACTTCGCCGTATTCTCTCGAAATGCAACGGCTGTATACCTCGAGCTCTTTCACGACGCCACCGACGCCAGCCCCTGGAGCTCGGTGCAGCTCGATCCCGAACGCAATCGAACCGGCGACGTCTGGCACATTTTCGCCCACCGCTTGAGACATGGGCAGCTCTACGGGTTCCGCGTCGATGGACCCTACGCGCCGCTCGACGGCCACCGCTTCAATGTCAACAAGCTCCTCTCTGACCCCTACGCCAGAGCCGTCTCGGGTCGATACGACCTCACCCACGACGCCCCCTACGGCTATCAGCGCCGCGCCGCGCTCGCCGACTTGAGCTTCAGCACCCTCGACAGCGCCGCGCACACGGTCAAGTCCGTCGCCATCGCGTCGAGCCCCATCGACTGGGAGGACGATCGCAAGCCGCGCCGCGCGCTGCGCGACACCGTCATCTACGAGTGCCACCTCAAGGGCTTCACTGCCCACCCTTCCTCTGCGGTTTCGAGCCCTGGGACCTACCTTGGCATCATCGACAAGATCAGATCGG
>JAVFAO010000341.1:0-7713 GCA_034002465.1 Myxococcota bacterium | reverse complement strand
ACGCTGCAAGATGTGCTGCGCCACCAAGCGCGTAGATTCGAACTTGGGTTGTTCCTGCATACCATTCACTCGCCCCAAGACAGGGCCGCTGAAGTCCTCGATCGTGTTCAAATTCGATGCACGCGCAAACTCAGGTAATACTGTCCCTCGGTCGGGCTCACAGGGATAAACAACACATTTCGCTTATCCTTCGTCGACCCGCCTGTGGCAGTACCCAGATCAATGCGCTGCCCCTTGTATTCCAAAAGACCCTGCTGTCGAAGTCGGTGCAGCTGATATGCGAAGAGCGCTCGGCTCATCTCGGGCAGCTTGGCCAGTGACGTCGAACGCCAGCGCTTGGTCTCTACACTCACCAGAGAAAGCGGCAACAGCAAATCCACCAGCTCGACAGCCTCACCAAAGCTCTTGCCCTGATGCAACAAGGTGAGCCGATAGGCAGAGACCAAGTGCTCGAAAAAGACCGGCGCCTCGGTCGCTTGCTTGCGCAGGCGCTCCATCGCCTTCTTGCGCGCCTCGAAGATCGCCGAGACCTCTGACTCCACCTCCACGAGTCCCTCTCGTGCATACTCGAGCTGGCCCCGCCCCTTATCCAGGTCGAGGCTCAACACCAGGGGACTGAGCAAGACCTCGAGGGGATGCTCACTCAGCAGCTGAAAGGCGATCTCCTCTCGCTGCGCGCGTTGACTGAGCGCAGTCAACAGCTCCGCACGCAGACCCGCGCGCCGCAGCTGCTCTTGCTCACGAAGAAGCTCCCGCATCGCGGACCAAGCGCCGCTCAGGTGCTCATTGGAAGGCACCGCCTCAGCGAGCTTCTCGTTGGACTCGGTCAACAGATCCAGCCGTTGTAGAGCCCCCTTGGCCCGCAAGAGCTCGACGCCCTTCTTGAGCCCAGTCAGGAGCTTGAGCTGTTGGCTCAACTCGGCATGCACCGCTTCGAGGCTTGCGACCAACGCAGTGGGCTCTGCCGAAGACGACACTCCCGCATGCTGGCCCGTCAAAGCGCTCTGTCCTTCGCTCTGTGTAGATTGACTTCGTTCGCTCACTCAGGCCTCTCTCCCATCAAAGGCGGCGCACAAGATACACAGCTTCGGCCCTCCGGTCGAGAGATACCCACCACCAGCACCGCCAGCAACCGTACCGCAGTGGCTCATCTCGGCGGCGAGCGCCAGTCCGGATTCTCGTAGATGCTCACCAGCGGCACGCCATCGATGCTCACCACATGCACCGGACTCTCGGTGCGATAGCGCTCCCAAACCTCGAAAAGGAAGGGATGGAAAGCCCGCTCGTGGTGATAAATCACGTACTGCGCCGACTCGATGGACCACGCCCAGCCCACATCCTCACGCAAGAGACCATCTTCGAGATACATCTCGTAGGCGTAGTAGAGCGTGTCGTGAAAATGCACGGGAGCTTTGGGAGCCGCATGCTCGTTGATGTAGGGCAAGGCGGGACGCGCGATGTAACCCCAAAACTGCCGCTGCATGCCCGCGTCTGCCGCGCCAATGTAGCCGCCCATCAGCTCGTTGAAATACGACGTGGAGTAGGGATGCGAACGCAGCAGCTCGCGCAGATTGGGCCACATCACGAAGGCCAAGAGCGCCACCACCACGCCCCCCCGAATCAGAGGCCGACGCAACCCAGACAACACCCGGGAGCCCAACACCAGCAGGGACTCCAGACACCACACCACCCCCACGCCAGCTACTGCGGCCATGAAGGGCATTGCCGTCATCCAGTGCTTCACGCCGCCGAAAATCGGCGTCGAAGGTAGCGCAATCACCGCAAAGGGCACGAAGGAGCAGATCAACACCAAGAGCATCGTGCCCCGAGGATCCGCATGACCCGCAGGTGTCAGCAATGCTCGCTCACGCAGCGTCGTGAATTGCGCGCGTCGCGAGCAGTAGCGCTCGCGCCAGCTCTGGCCTCGCCCCAGGGTCGCCAAGGCCGCCGAGAGCAACGGCGAAAGCAACGGACCTCCAGTCATGCCCCTCAGCCGCGTTTTGCTGTGCGCCCACACCGCGCGCCAAGGCCGGTGCAAAGCGAACACCGCCAGCCCCAGAAAAAACGCAAACAAGATCACCAGAGGGATGGTGTACCAGCTCATCACGAAGGGGTACTCCATCGGAAACGGTGGTCGAAGGTGCTGCGCCCCAAAAAAATCGACAGGATAATGCTCGTGTCCCAGGTGCCGCTCGAAATACCAAGCAATACGCGGGAAGGTCTCGTACCAATGACGCGGCCACAACAAGTAAAACACCAGCGGCCCCAAGGTCGCCATGCTGTAGAAGGCCAAAGGCACCCGCGGGAGCCGTAGCTGCAGACCTGGAGACGCCCGCTTCTCGCCCCCCCCGTCTCCCGTGCCTGCGCTCGCGTCGCGCTCGAGACGAAACGACCATAACCCGTTCAGCGCCCAATGAGCCAGCAACGGAAACGGCAAAAAGAAGGCGTTGAGCTTGACGCTGAGCGCAATCCCAAAGATCACGCCGGTCGCGATAGCCCAAGGCCAACTCCTCAAGCTCTTCCAATACGCCCACGGAACCGCAAACCACATCGTCATCATGGCTGCATCGAAGCAGGAGAAATGCGAGTGGATCCACACGTGCGGCATCAGCATCAAGGCTAGGGTGGCCGCAAACGCCGCCATGCGATTGAAAGCCTCGGCCACGAAGAGGTAGAGCAGATAGATCAGCACCGCCACGAAGGCCATCGTAGGCATACGCATCGCCGTCGAGGGCTCGAGCCAGTCACGGGTCTGGGAGAAGGAGCGGTAGGACAAGCCGAAGAGCGCCTTGGGCAGCGCAGGATGCTCGGGGTTGTAGCTCCAGTACTTGTCGATGTTCGCCTGCGTGAACGAAATCTCGCTCTGCCCCTTGTCGATGTTCTTCTCGAGCTCCTCGAACCAACCCACGTAGTCCTTGCCCGCGTGGAAGTAGAAGCCTTCGTCGCGTGTGAACCCCATGTCGGGCGTCGAGAGCAGCGCATAAAACGTGAGCAGCCCAAGCACCAGACCGACCAGATGATCGCTGAGACCAAGCCGAGCCCGCCCATCGCAAAGGGGTACTGCATCACTCGCCCCAGGCCGCCACCAACGCTGCCATAGCGTAACCCTGGTCTGCTCCCTAGGCTGCTCGTGCTTGCTCGATGTCGCTTGTTCCATCGATTCCTTCGAGAGTTGAAGTCAACAACGGGGACAGGCCAAGGGCCCAATCTACAAAAACTTGGGGGAACAGGCCAAGGGCCCAATCTACAAAAACTTGGGGGAACAGGCCAAGGGCCGAAATCTACAAAAAATCGCCTCAGCGCTTCTTCTTCCGCTTCAGCGAGCGCTGCTTCTTCTCGACCTCGCTACGCTCAGCCGGCTGCTTGCTCGCTGCGCGCTTCGCGTCGCCAGCAGACTTGTCGCCACCAGAGTTGCGTGCGTCGTCCGTGGCTGTGGCGCCTGCAGTGGCAGGGATTGGCGTAAAGCCGGAGCGCTCCAGGAAAAAGCGAGCCGTCTGTCCCTTCCAAGGCCCCCAGAGCACCGCCCAGAACCCCACCAGGCCCATGAGAACGAAGGGGATGGACAAATACTGGCCCTCGGTGAGGGCCGAGCTGCTGGGATCCAAGCCCTGATATTCTTTGAAGAACTCGACGGTGAAACGCATGCTGAAATAGCCCGTCAGCAACAACGACGTCAACAGCCCCAGCGGCCTGTCCAGCTTGCGCTTGTCGTAATAGCGGTCGGTCAGAAACATCACAAGGAAGAGCAGAAGCCCCATGCTCACTTCATAGAGCTGCGACGGATGCCGCGGGTTCTGATCGAAGCGAACGAAAACGAACGCCCAAGGGACCTCGGTCTGGCGACCGACGATCTCGGAGTTCATGAAATTCCCCAAGCGCACACAGGACGTGGCCAGAGGCACCGCCATCGCCAAACGGTCTGCGATCACTCGGAAAGGGATGCGACGCACCTTCCAGGTGTAATAGGCCACCACCGTAATGAGCCCAATGGTCGCGCCGTGGCTCGCCAGCCCCCCCTTCCAAAACTTTATGATTTCAATGGGATCAGCAAGATAACGCGAGGGCTCGTAGAAAAAGACGTGACCAAGACGTGCCCCAACAATCACGCCACCGATGAGCCAATAGGTGAGGCGCACTGCGACTTCAGGATCCTCACCGTCGCGACGATACTGCCAACGAAAGATGCTGTAGCCGCCCATCAGCGCGAGCGCGAACAAGATCCCGTAGTAGCGAAACTGCAGCGGTCCGAGCTGGACAAACAGTGGATCGATATCCCAAACCACTGCCGCAAGTGCATCCCATGTCGAGACGCTGTTCATCAACGCGTTCACCCCAGTGTCCTCCGCAACGAGCGCGCAGCAAGCGGCACTCTTGGCGCTGTCTGCTTCGCACGAAGACGCCGCCTCGTCAATGGCGAGGCGAGATCCTCGAGATCTGCGAGATCAGCAAGATTACCCACCTTGCCCTTCCTCACGCTTTGGTTTATGCCTCCCGCGGCTCGTTCGCTAAGAATGGGAGCCCTTGCCGAGGAAACCATGCTCGTCGATTTCAGACTCTGGGGACGCATTCTGCGGTTGTCCACGCCGGTTGTCATCGCCATGCTCACGCAGACGGCGATCAACTTGATGGACACTATCATGGTGGGCTGGCTCGACCCGAGCTACTCCATCGCCGGGCAGAGCGCGCTCGGGTACAGCCTCCCGCTGCTCTGGTCGGTGGGTGGCTTTCTCTCCTCCATCTCTGTGGGCACGCTCGCCATTAGCGCACGCCGCCTCGGCGAGGATGATATCGCAAGCTCGGGAGCAACGCTGACCAACTCGGTGAGCGTCGCTGGCACCCTCGGCCTGCTCGCCTCCATCGCTGCCTTCTTCGCAGTCCCCTACGTCTTTCCACTGCTCAACGACAACGAGTCGGTGCTGGCCTTTGGGGTTCCCTACGCGCAGTATCGCCTGCTCGGCGTGCTCAGCATGGTCACCACCATCTCTTATAAGAGCTTCTTCGACGGCATCGGCCAAACCCATGTGCACATGGTCGCCGCCCTCATCATGAATGGCACCAACATCGTCCTCAACTACCTGCTCATCTTTGGCATCGGTCCCTTCCCTGCGATGTACGTCGAAGGCGCGGGCTTGGCCAGCCTGATCTCCACTTACATCGGTTTGGCGCTCATGATCGGTTGGACGTTCTTGCCGAGGTATCTCAAGAAATTCAAATATTACCGCGTCAAGAACTTGGCACCTCGAGTGATGTGGGACATCGTCAAGCTCTCTGTGCCCAGTGGCCTCGCCACGGTCTTCGTGATGACCGGCTTCCTGCTTTTCTTGAAGATCGTCGGCATCCTCGATGAGCAGGCCGTCTCTCAGACACTGGCAGCGCTGCCCGCCTACAGCGGTGCCTTCAGTGAACATTTCGCGTCGCTGCAGCACCAGGTTCAGGCGGCCTATGATTTCCACGGCAGGATCTTTGCCGCCGACCTGGCCTTCATGGCGATCGAGGCGCGCCCTCCCATCTACACCTCGGCGACCAAGGTGATCATGGATATCCTCAGCGTCACCTTCATGAGCGCCATCGCCTTCGGCACGGGGACCGCCACCTTGGTCTCCCAATCCTTGGGCAGAGGCGAGCCTCAGATGGCGACGCGCTACGGCTGGGAGTCGGTGAAGCTGGCGGCGGTCATTTACGGCGTCCTGGGCTTGGTCACCTTCATCTTTCCCGAGCAGGTGCTGGGCTTACTCAGCCGCGACCCCGCCGTCATCGACGCGGCCATCCCCTCGCTGCGCATGCTTGCAGCCGTCGAGTCGGTGATGGCTGGCGCGCTGATCTTGACACAAGCCCTCTTTGGCGCAGGCGCAACCCGCTTCATCATGTGGGTCGAGCTGATCCTGCACTCGACTTGCCTGGTCCCCTTGAGCTATCTTTTTGGCATCGTTCTCGACTGGGGCCTGCCTGGCATCTGGGCCTCAGTGATCATCTACGTCTCGGCGCTGGCGGTCGTGATCGGCATCAAGTTCCATGGCGGCTCTTGGAAGAGTATCAAGGTCTGAGCCGCTTCGCGTGCCGAGCGATGGTCGATGCGCGAGCGGCGCTGCGAGGGTCTCGCGGAAACGGTCGAAATCATGACGAAAAGCAGCTCATCGACAGCGCTCGTCACCCTGCTCTCTATCCTCGTCCCCCTCGCCCTCTCGTGCATCGAGCAGCAGGACTGGAAGGCAGATCAGAGCATCGCCCCACCCACGCTGCGGGTGCTGCGTTCGTTCCCTGTCGAGCAGAGTGAGGACGTCCCCCTCAACAGCCCCATCTGGCTCGAATTCGACCAATATCTCGAGGTGTCCAGCCTCGAACCCTCTCCGCTGCTGCTCGAATCCGGCTCAGGGACGTCGGCTCTGCGCTGGCGCTATCACATGGTCGACAAGCGGCTGCTGGCCAGCCCCATCACCCTCCAGGCCGACTTTCGCTATCGCCTCAGCGTCGATGACACCAAGCTACGCAGCGTGGAAGGAGCCTCGCTGCGTCGCATCCCTCGCTTCGATTTTCGCACAGGAAACGCCACGGCCGATTGGGGCCGGCAGGAGCCGGCGCCAAGCAACGACGAGCTCGAAGCCATCTTCGACCGCTCCTGTAGCTGCCATCGCCTCGACCCGTGGCCTCAAAGCTGGTACCGAATCCCTCGCCTTGACCCGAAGACCCTGTTTGGCCTTCCCTCATGGCAAGCACCCGAGCACCTGCTCGTTCGTCCCGGCGCCGCCTGGAATAGCTACCTCATGTTCAAAGCGCTGCCCGATTACCCGCACAAGCAGGGCTCGGCCATGCCGCCTGCATGGGCCAAGGTCAGCGCGTCGAGCAGGGATTTGCCGTCGCGCGCGTTGGACGCCGACGAACTTCGGCGCTTGGAAGCGTGGATCAACGCAGGCGCAGCCTCCAACTGAACCCCGCAAGCACACGCTCGCAAAAGAGCAGGGATTCCAAAGGGCCCGCCCTATGGCGGGGTGTGGGGCAGCGCACTTTCCATGGAGGGTAGACACGTAGGTCTGCCCCTACAAAGGTGATGGCGCCTCTGAGAGGCATTTTCTGTGGAGGGCAGACACGTCGGTCTGCCCCAACGATGGTCGTGGCGAGTTTGTGTTCTGTAGGGGCGCACCTGCGTGTGCGCCCTCCCTGGCTTCGAACTGAGAGCCGCAGACAGGTAGGTGAGCCTCTAAGATGCGCCCCACGAAGCCAGCTCGAGAAAGCATCAACGATGCCGCAAAGCACGTCAGGCATGAAGAACTCGCCCTGTGACAGCTCGATGGGTCACAGCGGCGCGAGCGCGCAGCCTGGCTCAGAAGCGCAGGTTGAAGCGCAAACCCGCGCCCTCGGCATCGACCACAGGCAGCAAGTCATAGGACGCTTGCTCCTCTTGCTCAGAGCCGGAACGCAGAACGAACAAGACCACGCCCGTCGCCAGGGCAGCCCCACCCACACCGTACAACACAATGGAAACCAGCTTACGGGTGCTGATGTCGTCCTCGAGCTCAGCAACCTTGGTGCGTCGCTCTTCGTTGCTTCCGGTCGAGATGTCACTGGAGTACTTCTTGTGGTCGTCGATCAGACCTTGGCTCCCCAGGTCCACGCCCAGGCCCGCGATGGCGATGGCTGCACCACCACCCATGATGCCAATGGAGAGCCAATCGATGCTGCTCTCCTCGGGCAATTCGGGCTCGGGATCGACAGGTT
>JAVFAO010000340.1:0-7737 GCA_034002465.1 Myxococcota bacterium | reverse complement strand
CCGTCGGCACCGGAGATGGTGCGGGTGATGATCAGCGTATTGGTCGGGTCGCCCCATTGGAACGCAAGGTCAGGAAATCCATCGTCGTCGAACTGCCCAGGCACCAGGTCTCCGAGCACCGCCGAAGGCGCCGCAACGCTCCACAGCGCGCTGCCGTCCCCAGCGAGCAGCTCGAGCTGTTCGCTCGTCTGCACCGCAACCCCAGGCTCTCCCGCGTTCATCCCCGCTACGATCGACGCCGAGCGAACCGCTCGCCGCTCCCACACCTTGCTGGGCGAAACGGAGCTCGAGGCCTCGGTGGCGTCAATGCGCACCAAAGCCGAGCGACTGTCTCGGGTCACCAGCGCTTCGGCGGGTTCGCCATCGAAGGAGACGGCCAACGGCGAGCTCCCAAGGCTGCGCCACGCGCCGGGCGCGTAGTAGCCGCCGATGCGAATGCCGGGGATACCGCCGTCTTGGCCGATGTCGATGGGGCTGAGCTGGGCGTCGAAGACGGTGAGGTAGCCGTCGTCGCGAGACACGGCGAGCTGAGGATAGGGGCGGTTCAAGGGTGGAAGCAGCCAGTGTACCAGCGCTTCGAAGCGCGCAGGGTAGGGGAAGCTCTTGATGCTCACGGGGGTGCCAGTGGCCAACGACCAGACGTTGAGCTCAGCCGAGTCTCCGATCGAACGGGTGGGGAGGTCGGGCAGACCGTCCTGGTCGAAATCGACGACAATGAGCTCCTGATTGACGCTGCTGCGGAGGCGAAGCGAGGGAACGGGCTGGACGAAGGGCTGGTAGTCTTGCAACGTCCAGAGCTTCTCGATGGCCGGGAGGCGCGAGGCGTCGTAGGACCAACCCGTCACCGCCGTACCGCTCCAGGTCAGCAGGGTCTTTGCCCCGGCGCTGCCGGGGAGCACGCCCAAGACCTTCTCATCGGGCAGAACCACGGCCTCGAATCCGGTCTCCAGGTCGAGCACCCGCGCCGACCAGACCCCTGTGTCGAGCACCGAGACCAGCAGCTCGAGGCTGCCGTTGGCATCGAGATCGACCACTGGCTCCACCCACTCCAGCCCGCCGCCGTTGTTCGGCGCCATGACCCGCTGCCAGACAATGCTGAGCTGATTGCTCCCCAGTACTGGTTTGAGCAGCATGACGCGACGCACCTCATCACTGAGGGTCAGATCGATCGTCTGGAAGCAGACCAGCTCCTCGCCCGGCTCGCCATCGACGTCGAGGGACAGGCAATTGGCGCCATGAATCCACTGCCACATGGTGGGGGTGCGCATCTTCTCGACGCCGGTGACGCCATCAATCAAGGCGAGGTTGAGGGAGTCCCCGAGCAGCACATCGAAGCGCCCTGTGCCCTCGGTGTCCACCAGGGTGAGCACGCCGCCGCCACCGCAGCGGGCAAAGGGAAAGGTCCACAGTCTGGTGGGCTGTTCGAAGCCTGCGGCAAAACTGTGCACATAGCCTGGATTGCCGCTGTTCACGCCGCAGCAAGCGCACTCCTCGATGACCAGCTCGTGCAGCCCATCGCCGTTCAGATCGCCGGAGCGCACGCCGCCGATGGTGCCCATTTCGCCTGGAGGCTCGGCCCAACGCTGCGCGCCGGTGGCGCTGTCGAGGAGGTAGACGGTATCCCTTGAGGCCACGGCCACTTCGGTGACGCCGTCGCCGTCGTAGTCCTCGACGGCGAGCAGGCTGCTCAAGCCCAGGGGCGCGCTGGACCAGAGCGCGCTGCCATCGTTGCGGCTGGCGAGCACGCGCCCACCGCTGAGGTAGAGCACATCGGCCTGGCCATTGGCGTCGACATCGACCACCAGGAGCTCGTTGGCACCCAGGCGTCCCCCCAGATAGTAGCGCCAAAAGACCTCCGGCTCATCGATGTTGGCCGTCCCCGAGGCCAAGCCTGTGCGCGCGGGATCGTGACGGGTCATGAGCCACTCGGCCTGGGCCGGCACACTCAGCAACAACAAGAACAAGTTGACGAAACAGGCCAAGCGCCCAATCGACAAGAACTTGGGGGAACTGGACAAGCGCCCAATCGACAAGAACTTGGGGGAACTGGACAAGCGCCCAATCGACAAGAACTTGGGGGAACTGGACAAGCGCCCAATCAACAAGAATCTCGAGCTCCACGCCAGCGCACGCATACCTCGCTCCTTCTCGCCGCAGCAGGCGAGCCCATTTGCTCAGGCCAGCAGGGCACTGACCCCGCTTCAGTGTGCAGAGCGAGAGGGGCGTTGTAAAGCGGAGCCAGGAACGAGGAACGAGGGGTGAGGGGCGAGGGAGCCGCAATGGGGAACCGCCAAGGACGCCAAGGACACAGAGAGGGTGGTGTCAGGGTGGTAGGGGCACGGCATGCCGTGCCCAAGCCTGGGATTTCGGAGAGCGAGAGAGGTGGAGCGGGTCTCCGTCGGAGGTTCACCTACCAACTCGGCAATGGCGCTGAGGCCCGGCTGGCGGACTGCTGCATCGAATTCACTTGGTTCAGCGGCGAGTTCGACGTGAATCATGCCTGTCCTCGCGCAGACTCAACGAAGAAGCTCCAGCGGATCCAGAAACGATCCACGTCGCTCAGGACGCGCGAGGGACGCGCAGAGACGGAGAGTAAAAGGGAACCGCCAAGGACGCCAAGGACGCGGAGAGGGTGGGGGGTGGGTTGACCCCTAGCTGTCGTTCGCTGGGGCGCTCACTCCAGCTTCTCCCCGCATTGCGGGGGAACCCGCGATGGAGTTTGTTGGAGGTGGAGAGCGGCGGGCGCTGCAGTTGCAGCGACTGTTGCGGCGCGGGGAACCCGCGATGGGGTTTGTCGGAGGTGGAGAGGGGAACCGCAGAAACCTTCATCTCTCCTCTGTGCTCCTTGGCGAGCTCTGCGTCCTTGGCGGTTGAATACTTCCCGACGCCCGCGGCCCCCATCAGCTCTTGACCACGTAGGCTGCGTCGTGTCACCTTCGCTGCGCGACGAGGCGGCCGCACGCATCCTCGAACCATCTGGAAGGACTGCTCCTGCTACAATTCCGCAAGAGGAGACGCTGAGTGAAGATCATCGAGCTGAGCGAGGACAAGAAGGAGCTCTTTTGTTTGTGCCTCGAGGATTGTTCCGACGAGGCCAGGGAGGCTGGCCCCAAGCGTCGCCAATGGCTCGAGAGAAACGAGAAGCTCGGTCTCCGGGCCAAGCTCGCCGTGGACGACAACGGGGTCGAAGGGGGGATGATCCAGTATGGCCCCATCGAGCACTCGATGGTTGGGGGCGAGGGGCTTTACTTCATCTATTGCATCCACGTGCACGGCTACAGGCAGGGACGAGGCAAGTTCCGTGGTCACGGGATGGGCAGCGCGATGCTCTCTGCGGCCGAGGAGGACGCTCGACAACTCGGCGCCAAGGGCATGGCAGCTTGGGGGGTGTGGCTTCCGTTTTGGATGAGGGCTTCTTGGTTCAAGAAGCACGGCTATCGCAAGGCCGATCGTCAGGGGCTCGCCGTCTTGCTCTGGAAGCCCTTCACCGAGGATGCGAAGCCGCCGCATTGGCTGGCGCCGACCGGCAAAAGGCCAGAGGACTTGGAGGAACAGGCGAAACGCCCAATCGACAAGAAATTGGGAGAACAGGCCAAGTGCCCAATCGACAAGAAAGTGAATGTGACGGCCTTCTCGAGCGGTTGGTGTCTGGCGCAGAATCTGGTCTATGAGCGCGCCAAGCGAGCCTCTGAGGAGCTGGGGGAGAGGGTCGTCTTCCGTGAGATCGACACCTCGACGCGAGCGGCAGTGGCAGAGTGGGGCATCGCCGACGCGGTCTTGGTGGACGGCAAGAACCTGCAGAAAGGGCCGCCGCCGAGCTACCAGAAGATCCGCAAGGCGATCGCCAAGCGTCTGCGCTGAGCGCAGTTGAAAACCCTAGCAACGTAGGGGAACAGGCCAAGTGCCCAATCAACAAGAAGTCCTGGGACAGGCCAAGTGCCCAATCAACAAGAAGTCCTGGGACAGGCCAAGTGCCCAATCAACAAGAAGCCCTGGGATTGCTGGTCCATCGCTTGTCGCCTAACTTCATGCGAGACGGACCTTTTTGTTTTGCAAGGATTTTTCGGCAGCCTCGATTCGCCTTTCCAACACCAGCTCGCAGAAGCGCTGGCGAAACCGTGGAAGGCGAGCGAGAAGCTCGGCGTCCGCATCGTCGATGCAGCCTTGGGCCACTGCTCTCTCGACCAAGGCCTCGAGTTGGCTCCACACTTGTGGCTCAGTGACCTCCGCCCGCTCCAGCAAGTGCTCGACCACTTTTCGGCGAGTGCGCAGAACCAAGCTTTGGCGCGCGGCTCGTGCAACCCGCCAGTGTCGTGTCTCTATGGCAACCCGCTCGAGCTCGTCATCGGCCAGGAAGCGCTGGACGCGGCGTTCCCGCTCTTCGTGCGCGCCGAGCGCAAGGGTGAGTGAGGCTGAGCGGCACGCATCCTCTCGACATTCCGCGGGAATTGTAGCTGTCGAGAGGTCGGTGCCCGAGAGCGAACGAATGCCATGGTAGGCTCCAGGTTTCGCAACGCCGTGAGCTTAGCCTTGCCCCGAGAAATCCAAGATGTGATGACCCCGACCGCTGGGCGACGCTTCGCACGCTCAGACCCCAAGGGCCTCTCCCGTAGAAACTGGGACGATGGCGCTTCCGCAGGCAAGTGGAGGCAGATCGGGGGCCGAGGCCATCACAGTCCGGAAACACCAAAGCACTCCGCCGTGGCGTCCTCCATTCCCTCGACGTGCGCCGTTGACAGCCACCAGGCGTGCGCGATAGCGTTGGACGACACTACAAGCTGTGCAACGAAGCAGCTCTGGAGGTCACAATGAGACACGGTTCCTGGCTCCTGGTTCTCAGCTGTTGTTTCCACTTTGGCTGCGGGGAGGACACGCCCCGAAACGAGGAGGTCATTGACGCGCAGGTGCTGGCCGTCTGCGACACCTATTGTCAGACACTACAGGCCTGCGGAGAGGCCTCGAACAGTTGCCAAGCTGACTGCCTCGAGCTCGAAGCAACTCAGTTCTATCGTCCTGGCTGCCTGGAGTGTGTCGGCCAAGCGAGCTGCGACAGCCTCGATTCCTGCTCGTGCGTAAGGACCATCGCGCTCGACCTCGTGGGGGCGGTGGTCGGTCCAGGAAAAAGTGATGGAACAGGGTGGGACAGCGGCGAGGTGCCGGAGGAGGCCTGGTCGGCGCTCGCACAGGCAACGACCGGTGACCCAGCGGAGATCGTGTCGAGGGTGCTCCAAGCCGTCTCCAGCTCAACCATCGGTGCGCTCAGCAAACCCGATGTCAAGGGAACGGCAAATGTCAACATCGACGGTTGGTATGACCCAGGCAACGAGCTCACGCTCGACGCAATCGAGGACAATTTCCAACCGGTATGGACCAGCGGCAATGCCTACATCAATCTTTCCTTGAAGACCTCCCTTCGGCTCAGGGTCACACTCGTCGATGAAGATGTTCTGAACCACGATCCGATCGGAACCGTTGAATTGACCGCGCAGGACATTCGCGCGGCGCTCGCCGCTGGTACCACGCATTCCATTTTTGTCGGCGACCAAACGCCGAACCGGAATCGGCCGCAGATCCTCATCATCACGATATCAGTACGAGAGCAACGCTGAATTTGAGCGCGTTGCTCAATGGAGTGACGCGATGGCTTCACAGCGGGGAACCGCAGAGCAGACGGAGAGGGAACCGCCAAGGCCGCCAAGAACGCAGAGAGGGTGCTCGGGTTGACCCCTAGCTGTCGTTCGCTGGGGCGCTCACTCCAGCTCTTCCCCGCATTGCGGGGGAACCCGCTCTCGGCATTCCCGGGTGCCACCTCCATCCGGGTGCCACCTCCATCCAGCCTCTCACCTGTGATGCCCTGGATGGGGAACCTGGCTCGGGAAGGGCAGGCTGGAAAGCCTGCCCCACACCTGCGCTCCTCTGTGCTTGTTTGCATTCGTTCGCTCTCGCGAGACCTTCGCAGCGCTGCGCAGGCGCATCGGATGCGCCCGCGACAGACGCTGGCTCGTGCCTCGCTTCGCTCACTTCTCTGCGCTTCTCTGCGACCTCTGCGGTTGAAAACCCTTTGCTCCATTCCGCTCTTGACCAGCTCCGCTGCGTCGTGTCACCTTCGCTGCGCGACGACAAGAATGCTCTCGTCGCCATCGAACGCTGTGTTCTTCTCTCCTCTGCGCTGCTCTGCGACCTCTGCGCTTGAAAAACCTAAGCACGACACCGAACAGGAGCCCTCCATGAATGCACAAGAGCTGCAGACGACGCTCACACGCTATGTCGCACTGCGCGAGCAAGCCCAGCAGCTCGAGGAGGAGCGCAAACAGCTCTCCAAGGCCCTCGGCGCGCATATGAAACAGCTCGGGCTCGACAGTCTGGAGCTCACGGTAGGGGAGCAGAACTACGTCGTCCGCCGCAGTCTCACCACCAGGATCCGCTACGACACCAGCATCCTGCAGCAGCGCCTCGGACCTCGCTACCTCCACCTTCTCGCGGTCGACCACAAGAAACTGAAGAGCTGCGGTGACCAGCTACGAGAATGGCTCGGCGCCCACCTGCTCGAGGTCGGCAGCCCCAGGCGCCAGCTCGTCAAGGAGGCGGTCGAGAAGGGACTCGTCAAGGTCGAGGAGTTCGCAGGAGCCTTTCGACGCGAGCAGAGAGCGGTGGTCAGCGTCACGGCCCGCTCGAGCTGAGAACGGACTGAACCGCCAAGGACGCCGAGAGCGCAGAGGGTGTTTGGGGGTGCTCGGGTTGACCCCTAGCTGTCGTTCGCTGGGGCGCTCACTCCAGATCCTCCCCGCATTGCGGGGGAACCCGAGATGGAGGTTCTTGTCGATTGGGCGCTTGGCCTGTTCTCCAAACTCGTCGGAGGTGAACAGGGGGAGCGCAGAGATGGAGGACAAAGGTTAACCGCCAAAGACGCCAAGTCGCAAAGAGGACCTTCTCGTGGTCAGCGCCCAGCCAGCGCCAGCGCCTGGACAGCCCTCAGCCACCTCGAGGAATACCGCCACCCCACACACCGCTTGACGTTGGATTGGATAGCTCACGCAAAGACGCCAAGTCGCAAAGAGGGCCTTCTCGTGGTCAGCGCCCAGCCAGCGCCAGCGCCTGGACAGCCCTCAGCCACCTCGAGGAAAGACCGCCAGCACCTCCACCCCGCACACCGCTTGACGTTGGATTGGAAAGCTCACGCAAAGACGCCAAGTCGCAAAGAGGGCCTTTTCGTGGTCAGCGCCCAGCCATCGCCATCGCCTGGACAGCCCTCAGCCACCTCGAGGAATACCTCCTCACCCGCGGCTCCCCATCTCCATTCATGGAGAGGGGGTTGGGGGGTGAGGTCTCAATCGCAGCTCCGAATACGAGGTTAGCATTGCGCATGTACCCTCGGGTGTATGCAGAATCCATGGAAGGCGCACACGCAGGTGCGCCCCTACAGGGCTATGCGCATCACCCGAGATAGCTCAGGTGCGGCACCAGCGCCCGGTTGGGCTCGCTGCTGCCATCGTAGAAGAGATCCACGATGGGCACCTGGTAATGCTCGCGGATGGTCCTGAAGAGCGACGCAGAGAGCACGCCAGGACAACAGAAGATCGGGTTGACGTGCACGATCATCTGCACCTGCTGCCGCTCCAACAGGTACAGCGCACGCCCCACGTTCACCGCGGTCTCGCCGGCGAGCTGCGCGCCCATGCCATGACGCTCGAGCAGGTCCGCACACTCGCTCCACTCGGGTTCCACATCCTCGCCCAA
>JAVFAO010000339.1:0-7831 GCA_034002465.1 Myxococcota bacterium | reverse complement strand
GATGCTGTCCTGCTCGCCGAGCTCGTCGCCTGCTCGCTTGGCTTCAGCCTCGACCCACTCGTAGCGCCCCATGCGCGAGAAGGCGATGGCGCGCTGATAGGATGCATTGGCGAGGCGCGTGGGGGCCTGTAGCTGGGCGAGCCTCTGGCTCAGGTCGGCAGGTGCAGGGCGGAGGCGCGTGCTCAGCTCGCTGGCCTTGTCTGCTCCGATGGCGGAGAGCCGCGCAAAGGCGAGGGCGGCGAAGTAATCGCCGGGATGGGCTTCGACGATGCCTGCATAGGCGCTCTGAGCTTGGTCGAGGCGCTTGCTCTGCTCGAGGGCGCGCGCGCGAAAGTAGGCGAGTCGTCCGCGGCTGGAGACGTCGTCTTCGTCGGTGCTTTCGGCGTGGGTGTCGACGTAGGCGATGGCCTCATCGAACTGCCCCGCGGCATAGAGATGGGAGAAGAGCAGCCAGCGCGCGTCTTTGGCCATGTCGCCCGCAGGATAAGCGGCGAGCTGGGCTTCGAGGCTGTCATGTGCAGCCTGTGTCTTTTCTTCTTCGAGCTGTATTCTGGCGATGAAGAAGTAGGCGTCATCAGCAAGATTGCTCGAGGGATAGTCCTTGATCAGTCGCTCGAAGACTGCGATGGCGTCTTTCTTTTCGTTGGCGTTCCAGTAGGCCAGGCCACCGTTGTAGAGGGCCTTGAGCTGCCATTCGTTGTCGGCGCAGTTATCGATGGTTTCTTGGTAGTACCCCTTGGCTTTGCTGTGTTCTCGCAGCTTGGTGTGGCTCTTGGCGATGTGGAAGCTGGCGCGGCACCAGTCCTCGACGGTGGTCTTCTTGTCGAGCTTCTTTCGGAGAGCGAGGAAGGCTTCGATGGCTTTCTCGGAGCGGTGGGCGTTGTAGTGCGCCATGGCATCATCGAAGGGGCTTGCCGGAGGAGGGGCGAAGCGGGCGCGGTCTTTCTCATCGAGCTGGGGCAGCAGCAGCTCGATGGCTGTGCTGGCGCTCTTGCCTTCGCTGCTGTTGGGCGCTTCGTCGATGAGCTTCTGGTAGAGCGTGGCCGCTTCGAGCTTTTGTTCGAGCGTTTCTTGCGCTTGGGCGATGGCGAGCCGTGCCATCCGAGAGTGCTCGCGGTCGAGCTCTGGGAGCAGCAAGAGGAGCCGGTCGATGGCGTTGGGGATGACCGTCTTCTGAGGTGGGCTGAGGGCGACGCGCAGATCGGCGATGCTGAAGGTGCATCGTGCCCAGGAGGAGATGGCGGCGTCGTTGGAGACGGCTGCGGCGAGGCGCATGGCTTCGGCGAAATCGCCCAGTTCCAACGCGGCGCGGGCGGCGAGGGCGTTGGCATAATCAGTATAGAGCGTGTTTTCGGAGGCGAGGGCTGCTAGGATGGTTTTGGCGCTGTCCGAGTGGCCAGCGCGCAGCAGGGCAAAGCCATGCATGAGTTGGAAGGCCTGCAGCTCTTCAGTGGAGAGGGACTTTCGAGCGTCGTCATCGAGGGCCGAGAAGGCATCGGCGGCCTGCTGCCAACGCCCGCGGTCGAAGTCTTGGCGGGCTGCGCTCAGGGGTCCATTCGAGAAGAACGGCGCGAGGACAGAGGCGACGTCTGTGCTTGGAGCGTCGACGGGAGGTGGCGGGTCTTCAGCGACGCTGGAGCGGGTGATGCACGCGACGCAGAGCGTCGCTGCCAGTGATGCACTGAGCAGCAAACGAGCGCCCACGCGGCGACGCAGGACGCGAAGGTAAACAAGTTGGGAAAACAGGCCAAGCGCCCAATCGACAAGAAGTGAGCGAAGCGAGGCACGAGTCGGCGTCTGTCGCGGGCGCATCCGATGCGCCTGCGCAGCGCTGCGAGGGTCTCGCGAGAGCGAACGAATGCATCGAAGCATGGGGTCCTCCTTGGATCGGTGCATGCCCGCTGGAGAGCTTGCCACAGCCATCATGGCGCGGCAGCCGCAGCTTCGTGATAGTCTAGCGCGTTGTTGCCTGAGTGTCAGTAGGGCTTCTTGTCAATTGGGCGCTTGGCCTGTTTCCCTCAGGTTGTTCTCGTGATGCAATCGAGAGTGAGCGAAGGGCACGCATCCTCTCGACAATCCGTAGGATTTGCTGCTGTCGAGAGGTCGGTGCCCAAGAGCGAACGAATGCGTTGAAAGGTCCCTTCAGATAGCGATGCTGTGCGACTGTCGCAAGCGCAGGATGGGAGAGAGGAATGCTCGAGGTGCTCTTCGAAGACGAGGCGTTGATCGCCTATGCCAAACCGTCTGGACTGCTCATCGCGCCGGACCGCTGGGACAAGGGCAAGGCCAACTTGTGTGAGCTGGTGCACGCCCAGCACCCCGATTGGTTCAACGCCCATCGTCTCGATCGCGACACCAGCGGGCTGGTGGTCTTCGCGAAGAACGCCGAGGTCCTGCGGCGTCTGTGCCGGCTCTTCGAGACGCGGCAGGTCGAGAAAGACTACCTCGCCATCGTCGAGGGCGTGCCTGACTGGCAGGAGCGACGCATCGATGCGCCCTTGCTGCCAGATAGGCGTCACCTGATGCGGGTCGATCCGCGAGGAAAGAAGGCTTCGAGCAGCGCCTGGGTGCTGAGGCGTTACCAGGCGCACGCGCTCTTGCGCCTTCGTCCACACACTGGGCGTAGCCATCAATTGCGCGCGCACTGTCGAGAGCTTGGGTTTCCTATTCTCAGCGATCCTCTCTACGGGCGCGAAGGCATCGTGGAGGGTCGCAAACGACCGGGCGAAGCCAGCCCCCTCATCGCGCGCACCGCGCTGCACGCTCAGCGCCTGGCTTTCGTCCACCCCGTGCATGGACAAGCCCTTTGCATCGAGGCACCACTGCCCGAGGATTGGCTCCGAGCACAGGCGCAGCTCGAGGGCTGAAAGCACAGGCGACCGAGAACAAAGCTCCCCGTTCATGCTCTCGTTCCCCTAGCAAGCGCGCGATCTGTACCAGGATCGTTGCTTTGCATCGAAGCCTCGCCTATCGTGCTGAGGGGCGTGTTCAGAGGGAGGGTACGATGCGCTGGCACTGCATTCTGGGTTCCTTGCTCGTGTTGATGTCCTGGTCGAGTGGGTTGCACGCCGAGGTTGTTTGCCCCGATGGCCCAGAGAACGTCGAAGGCATCGATGTCTCCTATTGGCAGGGCGACATCGACTGGCAGCAAGTCAGGGATGCTGGCTATCAGTTCGCCTTCATCCGCGTCAGCGATGGCGTGTCGGTGGTCGACAATCGCTTTGACGCCAATTGGATGGCAGCTGCCGATGCAGGCGTCCTTCGAGGGGCCTATCAGTTCTTCCGCCCCAGTGTGGATCCCATCGCCCAAGCAGAGCTGCTGCTGCAAAAGCTCGATTTGCTCTCGCCACTCGATCTGCCGCCGGTGATCGACGTGGAGACTGCCGATGGGATGCCTCCAGAGGAGGTCGCAGCGCGGCTTCAGATCTGGCTCGAATACGTTCAGGATGCCACTGGACGTAAGCCCATCATCTACACGGGCAAGTTTATCTGGGAGGCTCTGGTCAAGAGCAACGACTTCTCCAACTACCCCTTGTGGATCGCCCAGTATGGTCCCGAGTGCCCGAACCTGCCCGCCAACTGGCAATCGTGGAAGTTCTTTCAGTATACATCCCAGGGGACCGTACCCGGAATCACCGGCAAGGTCGACCTGAACCGCTTCAATGGTGACAGACAAGCCCTGCTGTCTTGGCTGCTCGACGAGCCGTACTGTGGCGATGGCGAGTGCAATGGCCTCGAGACCCCACAGAACTGCCCCAACGATTGCCCCTACTGCGCGCCCATCCCGCAAAACGGGGGCATCGTCGATGATGCAGAGGTCTGCTTCATCCGCAACGGCGAGGGGACCCTCTGGTTCGAGGCGCTCGAGGGTTGGGAAGGTTCTTCGTCTTATACCTATGCAACGAGCGAGTCGAGTCCCATCAACTATGGAGTCTGGTCCTTCGACTTCGAGGTGCCCGGCCGCTACGCCCTCGAGCTCTACATTCCACCTTCAGCCGAATCCAAGATGGCCCAGTATCGACTGCGGCACGCTGGCCAAGAGTCGCGCCTCGAGCTCGATCAGAGCCTGGTACAAGGTTGGGTGTTGATGGGTGAATTCGATTTCGCGCTCGGTGAGGAGCAGTCCCTACGCCTCGACGACAACACGGGAGAGCCGTATTCGGAGCGGGTTGTCCTGGCCTTCGACGCCGTGCGTTTGACCCTGCTCAGCATCGATCCCGAGTTCGAGCCCGATGTGATTGAAATCCTTGACGACAACCCGGACCCCGATGTCATCGATGACCCCATCGACCAGGAAGATTTCGACCCGCCCGTCGAAGTCATCGAGGATGACGTGGATTGGAATTGGCCGGACCCCAACCCCGATCCTGACATCAACTGGCCCGATATGACCTGGCCCGATTCGAGTGGCGACTTCCAGAGACCGGACCGAGAGCGGGACGACGATGGCTTCTTCGACTGTGGCTGCCGTAGCACCGGCCGGGCGCGTGAGCTCCCCTGGGGGCTCTCGCTGGTCACGGTCCTGGCCGGATTGCTGGTGTGGCGCTGGAAGCGAGCGGGCTAGATTCCGGTGGGGTGCGGGCGCGCGCTTTCGTGCGGGCGCGCTTTCGTGCGGGGGCGCTTTCGTGCGGGGGCGGTTTCGTGCGGGCGCGATGAATCGCGCCCCTACTTGGGCGAATCGTCGCTGATGGTTCGGGTGCGATGAATCGCGCCCCTACTTGGGCGAATCGTCGCTGATGGTTCGGGTGCGATGAATCGCGCCCCTACTTGGGCGATTCTCCACCGCGCAGCTGCGTCAAGAGCTCGCTCGCGCGTGAAGCCCCTTCCAGAGCTTTGGCGAAGAGCGGATGTTCGCCGCTCGACGCAGCCTCGCTTGCCTTCAAGGTCTGCAGCAATTTCCCTGCTTTCCAGGCCTTCTGCAGCCGCACCACGTCGGAGAGGTGGTCGTAGAAAGCGACGTGGGCTTTGGTCGCAAACCCTGAGTCGCCACCCCAGGTCCCGGTCTGCTTGGCTTGTTTGACGAGGGCGTCGCGGAAGTCTGGGTGGGCGATACTGATCAGCCGTCGGGTGCGTTCGAAGGCGCAGGCGTGGCGTAGCTCTGCCACACCCCATTCGGTGACCACCACATCGGCGAACTGCCGCGGCACCGCGATGGGCGTGCCCAGCGGCAGCGCCGCTGCGATGTTGGAGACCCGTTTGGAGCCGACTTTGCGGGTCGACTTCAAACACATGATGCTGCGGCCCCCAGGCGAGCGCTGTGCACCGATGACGAACTCGAGCTGACCGCCGATGCCGCTGACCTGCTTGTAGCCGATGGCGTCAGAGCAGAACTGCCCATGGAAATCGACGGCGAGGGCCGAGTTGACGCTCTTGAGCCGAGGAATTTGGCCAATAAGCGCCGGATCGTTGACCGCGCGCACCGGTAGCAGGCGCACCCCTTCGTTGCGATGCAGCCAGTCGTAGAGCTTGTTGCTGCCCGCGGCGAAAGTACCCACGACGTAGCCGTCGTAGTAGGGCTTGCCGCGGCAGTCGACCACGCCTGACTCCACCAGGTCGACCATCGCGTCGGTGAGCATCTCGGAGTGAATCTTGAGCTCGCGTCGGTCTCCGAGATGGGTCGCGACATAGTTGGGCACGCCACCAATGCCGAACTGAACCGTGTCTCCGTCTTCGATGAGCTTGACGACGTGGCCAGCGATGCGTTTCTCGGCGTCGCTGGGCTCGAGCTTGGGGAGCTGCGGGAGGGCTTCGTCGTTGACGTAAACCTTGTGCACACGAGAGAGGTGCAAGCGGTTGAAATCGTAAGCTTCATCGCCCATGACCCAGGGCATCTGCGGGTTGATCTCCAGTACGATCTGGGTTTCGCCGCGGTCGCCCAGGACGTTGAGCGCTTCGTACATGGTCTCGACGTTGATGCCCAAGTTGACATAGCCGTCGGCGTCAGGTGGCGTGCAAGTGTGGGCGATAATCTGAATACGACCGGGCTCGGTCAGATAGTCGCAGAACTGCACGAACTGCCTGGGAACATGTGAAATGCTCTTGTGCATCTTGCCGACGAGGAAGCGGTCGACAGGCGAGAAGTAGGCGCTGCGAATGTGGACGTTGGGGTGGCGCAAGAAACGATAGGGTTCAACCGTGAGCGCGCAGTACAGGTCGACCTGCTCCCAGTCCTCGCGGTTGCCGAGGGCGCGCATGAGGCCGCGCGCGGCAGAGGCGGCGAAGGTGGTGAAGAGTGAGCAGCGGCGCGGAAACTGCGCCGCAATCTCCTGTGCTGTCGAGAGCTTCTCCTGGAGCAGCGCTCGGGTGCTCGGCGGGTAGGCGTCGAGCTCGAAGGGCTGACCGCGTCGGGCAGAGATCTCCATGTGGTACTCCTCGGGCAGGGCGAATTGCCCCGCCGTGTTGCGGCCAAACGCCACCTGGGCAGCGAAGTACCCGGACTCGGCGCTGGCTACGGTCGAGCCAAGACGGTAGCACGTTCGAGGGCTGCAAAAAAGGCGGCGAGCGCTCGTCCTCGATGGCTGACGGCGTTTTTCTTTGCGCCTTCGACCTGGGCAAAGCTGAGGCCAAGGTCATCACTCAAGAACAGTGGGTCGTAGCCAAAGCCAGCTTGGCCGACGGGAGTGCGAAGGATGCGCCCTTCTGCGCGCCCCTCGAAGACGTAGGCGCTGAAGGCTGGATCATCGACGTGAAGCGCTTGGGGAGCTCCAGGGAGTCTCGAAAACGCGGCTTCGATAGGGTCGTCTTTGGGCAGGGCGAGCACCAAAGCGCAGCGGAACCGGGCGCTTCGATTTCGCTCGCGAGACATCAGGCGAAGCAGCTTCTCGTTGTTGGCTTTGCTGTCTCCCTTGCCATCGGGACCGCTGGCGAAGCGGGCAGAATGCACGCCAGGGGCGCCGCCTAGGGCGTCGACCTCGAGCCCTGAGTCATCGGCGAGGCTGGGCATGTCGCAGGCGCGTGCGAAGGCCAGGGCTTTGATGAGGGCGTTGGCGACGAAGCTGTCACCGTCTTCGATGGGCTCGGGCAGCTCGGGTTGGGTGAGCAGCTCGACGGGAAGCGCCTCGAAGAGCTGGCGCAGCTCGCGGACCTTGTTCTGGTTGTGGGTCGCCAAGACGATGCGGTACAAGGGCTCGAAGGCCTTGGAAGGATGCTGCGTCACGTCATCGACTCCGAGTTTCAGGCGAAGGGGAGAGGGTGACCAACGCCAGCGAGTGCTTCGCGCTGGGCGGCGAAGAGGGCGGAGAACTGTCGCGAGGCGAGGTCGAGCAGAGCGTCGAGCTGTTTTCTTGGAAGCACGCCCGACTCGGCGGTGGCTTGCACCTCGATGAACTCATCAGGCGCGCAGGCGACCAGGTTCATGTCGAGCTCGGCGCGGCTGTCCTCGGCGTAATCCAGGTCGAGCAGCAGCTCGCCGGCGACGATTCCACAGCTCAGCGCGGCGATGGGGCGCAGCAAAGGAAAGCGGCTCAGCTCACCGCGTTGCACCAATCGCGAGGCGGCCAAGGCGGTGGCGACGAAGGCGCCGGTGATGGAGGCGGTGCGCGTACCTCCATCGGCCTGCAGGACGTCGCAGTCGATGAGCATGGTGCGCTCTCCAAGCGCCTCTCTGTCGAGGCAGGCGCGTAGCGAGCGGCCGATAAGGCGCTGAATCTCTTGGGTTCTGCCGCCCACCGAGGAGCGTTCCCGACGACTTCGCGTGTGGGTGGAAGCGGGCAGGAGTGAGTATTCTGCGGTCAGCCAACCCTGCTGTTGCCCTTTCATCCACGAAGGCAAGCTGTTCTCGACGGTGCAGTTGCACAGCACCCGGGTGTCGCCGAGGGAGATGAGCACGCTG
>JAVFAO010000338.1:0-7872 GCA_034002465.1 Myxococcota bacterium | reverse complement strand
CTCCAACAGTGGAGAACACCGCAAGGTCGAGGTGGGGAAGGTGGTCGAGGAGCCTTCAGCACCGCTGCCCATAGAAATTGCCGCGTCCGCCGAGGAAGCGGCCTCAGAATCGCCCACTCCGCTCAAACAACGCTAGACGGCTGGTTTTCTTGACTTGGGGGAACAGGCGAAGCGCCCAATCGACAAGAACTTCGAAGCGTGCTTGGATGAGTTCCTTTGGTGTCGAGGGAAATCCATCTGTTGCGCTGGACCTGCACTGTAGAAAGGGAATGCCATGAACGTAGAGCCAGAACGTGCACAGGTGCTGCTCTGCGAGCTCGAGAGCCCGCTTCCGCTCGAGACGCTAGAGCAGCGACTCTATGCTCTCTTCGACCGTCTCGAACTCGCCAATGCTGAGGTCTGCCTAAGCCTCGTTGATGATGCGCAGATTCGTGAGCTCAACCGCGATTACCGCGGCGTCGATGAGGCGACCGATGTGCTCGCCTTTGCGATGCGCGAGGGCGAGGGACCGTTCTTCGCCCACGACCCGCTGGGGGATGTCGTGATCTCCGTCGAGTGTGCACAGCGAATGGTGGAAAGCCAAGACCACCGACAACGCGTGGCTGAAGAGCTGCAGCGTCCCGAGTTACAGTGGACGCTCCTGGAGGAGCTCACCTTCCTGATGATTCACGGCATCTTGCATCTGCTGGGCATGGACCACGCCGAGCCGCAGGAGGAGCAGCAAATGCGCGCGCGTGAGGCAGCCCTCTTTTTGGCCATGCATGAAAGCGAACGCAATGGCGAACCCACCACTGTTTGAGCGTGTCCGTTCGCTGCGCTCTAAAGCTGCGGCGAGAGCGCCTTCCTCAGGCAATCGAAAGTGAGCATCCTCGCGCCCTTCAGAAGGAATTGTCGCTGGCGCGAGGTCGATACCCGAGAGCGAGCGAATGCAAGATGAGCCCGTCGTCCGCGCGTTGAGCATGAAAGCAGCTTTGGTGCTGCTGTGGCGATGCGTGCTGCTTGATACTGCCCGAGCGAGTCTGTTATCGTGTCTGACGTGGGAGAAGGTTCGCCCACTGATACAGGAGTCGATCACATGCCAAGCCCCTCCCTGCACGCTTCAATCCTGCGGCTCGTGATTGCGTCTGCCGCGCTGCTCACGCTCGGTGCTTGCGCACTCTTTGGTATCGAGGACAACTTCTCATTCAAACTGCCCATCGAACATACGCAAAAGATCCCCTTGCCGCAGATCGATCTGCCCTCTGAAGGAGCCGGCGAGAGGGCCCCGCAGGACATCACGTTGCCGTTTTCGATACCTGCGATTCCTGTGGACCTTGCCTCGGCCAGTCCCGACCTGAAGAGCAACCGCGACAAGCTGCAACGCTTGGAGCTGACTGCTTTGTCGGTGGACGCAAAGAGCAACACCCTCTCCTCGGCGCTGCCCTCTCTCGACCTCTACGTTGGGCCTCTGTCCGGAGCGACCGTGTCGAATTCGGTGAAGATTGCTACCATCCCCCCCATTGATGGTGCCTTCGTCGGTAAGAAGGCCGTCCCCATCGATGCCGCTGCCATGGATGAGGCACAGCCCTATCTCACATCTCTGGAATTCTCTTTCCTCATCGGTCCGTTGGTGGTCATGCAAGGGCAGACCATCCCCGGTGGCTCTGCCCTGCTCGAGCTCGAGCTGACACTGCGCGCTGAAGTCGATCCCACCAAGTGAGTGGTCTTCGTTGCGCTCTCCTCGATTGACCCACGCTCGAGTCGCACCTCCCTTGCCTGTTTTCGAGGTGTGACGGCTCGTGTGCGTGCGTTCGTTTCTCGCTCTTCCAGGAGCCAACACGAAGGCTGCTTCGAAGCGTGCTCACCTCTTAGGACAACATGAATCCATCGATTCCCGCTGCGCATGATGAAACCTCAAAGACTCTCGAGCACTTGGCTCGTCGGCTGAGCCGACGTCCGCAAGCAACGCTGGAGGAGCTCGGCTCGCCGCATGCCGCGCACGTCTACACTGCAATCCTCAGTGGAGATACGGAGGCGCTGCGGCCGCTCGTCGAAGGCTCCGAACGCTTGCCCTCGCTCCTTCGCGCTTTGGGCAATCTGCGATTGATCGCTTCCGAAGCGGCGCTCAAGCTCTCCTTGGTCCTGCTCGAGGGACTGCGGGCGAGCGCGACGCCAGAGCAGTGGACCAAGGCCTTGGCCCACCAAGTGCACGCTGTGCAAGTGAACGCAGGGGATGCCTCCGCTCTTTTTGCGCTGTGCGAGCAAGCCCTGGCGGTGAGCAGGCCCGATCCGAAGGGGCTGCGGCTGTGGTTGCTGGTGGAGCTTGTGGCCGCGAAGCTGCGTTTGGGCCAAGAGCCGACGAGCGTGTTCTCGTCTCACATCGAAGCGATCCCTGATCGTATGCCCAGAGACTCGGAGCGTCTGTTCAGGCGTCGCCGCCAGCTGCTGATGGAGGCGCGCTCAAAGCTCAATCCCCGTGACTGGGAAAGTGTGCTGGCGAGCCTTTGGGTGTCTCCGCCTGCATCCGCGAAAGAGCGCGCTGTGTGTGTTCAAAATGCATACGAGTATCTCCCTGGAGAGGCTCTCGACGCCGTGCAGGCCCTAGATTTGCACCTGGATGCGCGCTTGGCTGCGCAGGTACAACCGGAAGCGCGTGAGAGGCCCTCGCGCACGCGCCTGCAGCCGCAGCAGATGTCGCAGGCGTTTGCGAGCTTGGGCGAGCGTTTGCGCGCAGGTGCGTTTCCGCAGAATACTGGCACGCTCGAGCTTGCGGAGAAGTGGGTGGCCGAGGCCCTGAGCGACGATCATGCTGCCATCGAGCTTTTTGCCTTCGTGCATCGACACGGCTTGTTGCGTAGTTCGCTTCTGGCGCTGCTCCAGTTGGTGTCGGAGCAGCCTTCGGTACACCGCTTGCTTCGAGACTTTATCGCGACGAGCGTGGATATTCTGCATACACATTCGGCTCAACTCAGCCTTTGCTTGGATGCCTGGGAAAGTGAACTTGGGGGAACAGGCCAAGTGCCTACTGGACAAGAACTTGGGGGAACAGGCCAAGTGCCCAATGGACAAGAACTTGGGGGAACAGGCCAAGTGCCCAATGGACAAGAACTTGGGGGAACAGGCCAAGTGCCCAATGGACAAAAACTCACAGAGTTTGTGCAGCACTGCGAGACCCTTCGCGACAATCTTCACGCAGAGCTCGCTCGAGAGGCTGTCGCGAGCGAAGAGGGTGCTTCATGAGCGCGTTCGTCCGCAACTGTCGTGAGCAAGATCTGCGCGGCGTCGCACCGATGGCTGCGCTGGGTTGTGCACGTTTTCGGGCCTCGCAACCCATGAACGTGAGCGACGGAGCGGCAGCATGACGCGCTTGCAGTGGCTCTGCGTCGCGTTCTGCTGCTTTTGGAGTGCGCTCTGTTCGGCCGAGCAGCCACTGTGGACTGAGGCCGCTGAGCTGGATGCTCCCGACCAAGTTCTTCGCTCGGACACCTTCGTCGAGCTTTCTCGGCGGGTGTCGCCAGCGGTGGTCAACATCTTGGCCTTCGAGAGCGGAGAGAGCTTACTCAGCGGAAGAGGTCAGCGAGGTGGTTCGGGCTTCTTCATCAACGAACAGGGCTTCCTTCTGACCAACGCCCATGTCGTCGACGGCTGCGACGTGATCGTGGTCAGCACTGACGACGGCGAGGACCACGAGGCGACCTTGGTGGCCACCGATCCGCCGACAGACCTAGCGTTGTTGAAGGTCGAGCGAAGCTCGAGCGTGTATGTTCGGCTCGCCGACTCAGATGCTGTCGAGGTGGGCGAGTGGGTGATGGCGATCGGCAGCCCGTTGGGCTTGGACCACACCGTCACGGTCGGTGTGATTTCTGCGAAAGGGCGTGAAAACCCAGAGAGTTACGCTGACTTTCTACAAACCGATGCGTCGATCAACCCAGGTAACTCTGGGGGGCCGTTGTTCAACCTTCAAGGAGATGTGATAGCAATCAACACCGCGATCAATCCCTTTGGGCAAGGCATCAGCTTCGCCGTCCCAATCAATGTAGCGAAGGCGTTGTTGCCGATGCTTGCCGAGGGCAAGGTGGTGCGGAGTTGGATTGGCGTGATGGTGCAGTCGGTACCCAAGGAGCTGGGAAAACGCTTGGGCTTAGCTGCCAATCACGGGGCCGTCGTGGCCTCGGTGCTTCGGCACGGCCCAGCGGATCTGGCTGGCTTGGAGGCAGGTGACGTGATCACTCACTTTGATTCCGAGGAGGTCAATGAGCGCTCCTTGCGCTGGAAGGCCTCGATGGGCGGAGTTGGGCGAGTGGTGAGCGTCAAGCTGCTCCGTGAAGGTGAGCCGATGTCCTTCGAATTGACGCTGCAGGAGCTGGATACGACAGATGAGCCTGTACCCAGTCCTCAGATCGAAGAGACGACCTTGGGGATGAAGGTGCTGGAGCTGACGGCTGAGCTTGCGTTTCAGTTGGGAGCCAGTGTGCAGCAGGGCCTGATGGTGCTGGAGCTCGACCCCGGTGGGGAGGCTGCTCTGGCAGGGATGCAGTTGGGGGACGTGATCAGCCAGGTTCAAGGTGAAACGGTGCTGACGGTGGAAGCACTGCAGCGCGTTCTAAGCGGTTCGCGCTCTGGGGATATCCTCAGCATTCGGCTCACCCGTGGGGAGAGCGAGCTCTTGGTCAGCGTCGGAATTCCCTGACAGGCTCGAATGCTGGCTTCTGGGGCTACCTTCGCGGCGAGTCTCCGCCTCCTGACTTTCATCCGATCCGGTGGCTCACCTCCTTGCCGACCTAGCCAAGGCCGCTCGGTTGTCGCTGATTTCATTTTGAACAGGAGCTGTTTTCGAGAGAACCAGCGCACACTTGTGGCTGCATGCCGGCTATGCCACTATCCTCGGTGGCTGAGGTCGCTGTCCAACTGGTCTTCGGGGGCACTCGTCCGCGTTGGATGACATCCTGAGACGAAGTCTCGAGGGCGACGCTACGAAGGGTGTTCGGGAATGTTCAAACTCGTGCGGGTCAAAGCGTGTACCGCCTATCATGTCTCCAACAAGATCTTCGATTCTCTCTGCATTGGGCGCGGCAAGCAGAACGATCTGAGCACCACCGATCGCTTGATCTCATCGAGTCATGCCCGTCTCTTCGTGCGCGATGGCGTCTTGCTCGTCGTGGATCTGGATAGTCGCAACGGTACTGAGGTGAGCGGGCAGCGCTTGACGCCTTTCGAACCACAGTCTCTGATGCATGGCCAGGTCGTAGAATTTGGAGGGCGCCTTTCGTTTCGCTTGGAGGTGAGTCCCGATGCCGAGTATCCCCTGATCAGCATCGACGAGCCCACGGAGCAGGGTAGTGGCTCGGTGCTGCGCATTCTCGCGCTGCCTGACGGGGTGACGCCTGTTTTGGATGCTGGGCGTCTGCTCGCTCTCCACCAACTCCTCTTGCGTCTCATGGAGCCCTCGTTGATGCGACATGGGGGGCGCTGGCTCGAGGCCCTGGTGAGCGGCGCATCGCGCCTGTTCAAGCGACCCGAGCTTCAGCTCATCCGACGTGAAAACGAGCAAAACGTGGTGCTCTTTCCCCTTGGTGGGGAGAGTAATCTGCGGGCCGAGACGCTGGAAGAGTGTCTGAAGCGTGGCAAGGCGGTGGCGGTGGAGCTGCTCAACGTGAGCGAGTTTCAGAGCGTCGACGTGCACCAGACTTTTGACGCCAGCATGCATGGCTCTCCCTTCGTGGGGACCCTGTGCGCCCCCATTCGAATGGGGCAGCAACTCTGGGGCTATCTCTCGGCAGTGAGCGAAAACGGTGTCCGCTACAGCTTCGATGAACTCGACGTCTGGCTTCTCGACCAGCTCGCACAAGCGCTAGGGACGCTGCTTCCACTCGTCTCGATGACCCAGCTCTTGGGGTCGCACAGAGACCTCTATCGCCGCACTGCTCGGGAGGCACGCGCGCTCACCCTCTCAGGCAGCTCGACTGCGTTGGGCTTTTGCATCGAGCAGCTCGCGTTGCTCGCTCCACAGCAGGAGCCGGTCTACCTCCTCGCTCCAGCCGGAAGTGAGGTCCGGACTTGTGCAACCCTGCTCCATGCCTTGAGCCACCGAGCCGGGAACCTCTTCGAGCTTCTGGGGGCGGCGCAAGTCGAGGCCGAGCTCGAGCAGAGTCTGCAATATGCCATAGGTGGCACGCTCTGCATCGAGTCTCTCGAGGCCCTTGGCGAACAGGGGCAGGCGCGCCTCATGCAGGCCTTGGACGATGGCTGGGAGCGGCAATTGCGCTTCGTGTTCTGTACCCCCTATCCGCCAGATCAGCTCGCCGAAATCTTCTCGTTCCCTGTGCCGCTGCTTCGTCGCTTGGCCAAACATGTGATTCGGCTGCCAGACCTGCTCGAGCGAACCGCCGACCTGGCAACGATCGCCGTGAGTCTCGCCTTGGAGCTGGAGCCAAGGTGCAAACAGCCCTTTGCAGAAGATGCCCTTGCCCTCTTCAACGAGTTTGAAACACCAAGTTCTTTCGTGGCGTTACGTGAACTGGTCGGCGATGCCCTCGCCGCTGACGAAGCGCGCCCCGTGTCTTCGAAGTCCTTGCTCACGGTCCTTAGCGCTCGTCTTCCAAGAAGTTCGTTTCAACGAGAGCAGACCGTCCTTCCGGCGACACCTGGCGTGCACCCTTGTGAGACCCAAGGGCAGCAGTGTCCACTCTCGCCGATTGCCCAGGCGCTCCTTCGGGCCGGGCTCTTTGAATGCTGAGCTTCCCGAAGGACCAATGACCTCTTTCCACACGTTGGGGGAATAGGCCAAGCGCCCAAAGGACAAGAATTTACACCGAGTGCGCACTGTGACTGCAGCGGGAGCTGAGCGCGTTCTGTGAACTTTTTGCGTCACTTCGGCGAGGGGGAGCTCTGAGTTCACCACGCCGTTGGTGGGCGGGATGCTGGCTCGATTGCTGCAAGCCCTTGGCTCGGGTCGTGTGTCTGGAGGCCAGCATGAGGATCACCATCTATCTCGTCTTGATGCTCAGCGCAGTGTCGTTGAATGCTTGTTACCATCACAGTTATCGAGAAGCAGCACCGGAGTACGTGTACTGGGGCGGCCATCCGACACCGGATGGTGGTTGGTGCTCGGCGAGTGGCTCGCACAGCCATCACTATCTCCTCGATGACGAGCAGTACATCGTGCACGACCAGCACTACGTTTTCGTTGGTGATCCAACGTACTATGGCTATGTCGACAATGACTCGCTCTACTACTACGACGGGGTGCATCCCTACCCCTATGCTGATGCCTGGTGCCCCATCCAAGGGCCCCATTACCACGTCTATGGGCCCCATGACGTGTATTCGACGACATATGTGGATGTGACGCATCATCACTACCATCACAGCTATCGGGGGCACGACACCCATCGTGTTCGGGTCATCTCCAAGAGCGGCGATCGGCATGGTCGTACGGCTTCGGGGGGAAGCGTTCATGCGCCCGCCACCGGGACGGTGCACGCGCCTGCTGCAGGTGGTGGCACGGTAGCCGCACCCGCACCAAGTGGTGGGACGGTCGCAGCACCCACGCCCTCTGAGGGGGATTCTGGAGCGACCTCGTCGGATGAGCCGGTTCGTATTCAGCTTTCTGAGAGCGCTGGTCGGCGGGGCGCAAAAGCCGCGCAGGCTAGCGACGCTACCGCGGCCCAGACCGTGTCTCGCCCCTCCAAGTCCGATGCACTGAGTGACACCAGCT
Organism: Myxococcota bacterium; assembly: GCA_034002465.1. GTDB lineage: Bacteria > Myxococcota_A > Bradymonadia > UBA4248 > JAVFAO01 > JAVFAO01. Next base: position 176 of record JAVFAO010000338.1, on the reverse strand, counting down.
CAACCCGCACAGATCGAAGCGCGGTGAGCAGCAAGCGCGGCAGCAGCTCTCAGCCCGTCAGCGTTGGACGCGAGAGCAAGCGCGACGCTTCCAAGGTCACAGTCTCTCGCTCCAAGAGCTCCGCCAAAAAGACCGAAACGACGAAGTCAGGCGCCTCGCGAGCCAAGAAGAGTGAG
>JAVFAO010000337.1:0-7885 GCA_034002465.1 Myxococcota bacterium | reverse complement strand
GGGCATCGTGAATCGCTCTAGCCAAGCGCGGTTGATGCGGTTATCTTGCGCCACTTGTCGCGCGGGGGGTGTCAACGCGCGCTCAGCTCGGCATGCACTGCGACCGGGCTGTTCGAACAGTGTCGACCAAGCGGCTCATCGAGAGCTGCCGCCAAAGCCGTTGTCCTTTGCGGGCAAACGAGGGGAGAGAAGATGGCCAAGATCATCGCCATGTCAGAGGTTCTCAAGGATCCTGAGCGTCGCAAGACCGCGATCGACGACGCCGCCAAGCTCATCGATGATGAGGTGTCCCGCAAGAAGGGCATGACCGGGATGCTGCTCAAGGGCGGCTACTCGGTGGTCAGGCGGCTCGAGGGTGGGCGCATGATCCACAACGTGCTCGAGGTCTTGCTCGACGAGTTCATGGAGTCCATCGAGCCGTTGCACAAGCCCTTTCGCGACGCCGAGTCGGAGAATCCCTTCGCCGAGACGCTGCAGGCCAATGAGGACCAAGCGGTGCAGGCGCTGCTCAGCGTCACCGATCGGCGCGCCGAAAAATCCAAGCACGGGCTGCTCAAGAAGACCTACACCAAGCTTCGTCCCAGCGGCGAGGAGCATGTCAAGCAGGCCCTGCCTGGGCTAGGTGGGCTCATCGACAAGCACACCAAGTCTTCTTGTTGATTGGGCGCTTGGCCTGTTCCCCAAGCTTCTGTTGATTGGGCTTTTTGTTGATTGGGCGCTTGGCCTGTTCCCCAAGCTTTTGTTGATTGGGCTTTTTGTTGATTGGGCGCTTGGCCTGTGCCCTCCATGTCTGGGCTGGGTGAGCGACTGCTCACAGGGTCTCTTCGAAAGCGGCGCCCAATCAAAAAATCGCTTGACGCGTTCTGAAGTCTCGGATAAACAACGCGCTCGCATCGGGCGAAAATGCGCGATGCGAGACCCTGGCGGGTTCGTCTAGTGGTTAGGACGCCGGCCTCTCACGCCGGTAGCACGGGTTCGAATCCCGTACCCGCTGTATGAGCTGTCCTGGTGGCGGCTCGGGTGCGCTCTCCATTTTTGGCGGGTTCGTCTAGTGGTTAGGACGCCGGCCTCTCACGCCGGTAGCACGGGTTCGAATCCCGTACCCGCTGTTTCCAAAAATCCTGTTGCAATGTCCTCGCAGCGGCACGGCATGCCGTGTCCGCTTTCGGGGCGCCGCCCTCGGGTCAGGACGGGCGCCATGAATGTCGCCCCTACAGTTCGTACGGGAAGGCTTGAGCCTTCGGATCGCCCGTCGTAGGGGCACGGCATGCCGTGCCCGCCCTCGGGTCAGGACGGGCGCCATGAATGTCGCCCCGTACCACTCGTACGGGACGGGTTGAGCGTGCCCGCCCTCCGCCGTCCGTCGTAGGGGCACAGGTGTGTCCGCCCTCGGGTCAGGACGGGCGCCATGAATGTCGCCCCTACCGTTCGTACGGGAAGGCTTGAGCCTTCGGATCGCCCGTCGTAGGGGCACGGCATGCCGTGCCCGCCCTCGGGTCGTCCCCGTACCACTCGTACGGGACGGATTGAGCGTGCCCGCCCTCCGCCGTCCGTCGTAGGGGCACGGCATGCCGTGCCCGCCCTCGGGTCGCTGCGTACCGCGCTCTTGTCGCGCGCTCAAATTCTGTATATGTGAGAGGCGTCGGGGTCGATTGCGGACCCCTCGTCATCGTCAGAGGCCGTGTTTCGGCCTCACACCGGATCGAAACACCATGAGCGACAAGCAACCCGAGACCAACACCAGCCCCGTTGACGCCAAAAACCCAGCGCCCGCCGAAGAAGAGGATGATGAGCTGAGCCCGCTCGACAAGCTCCACAACGCTGTCCTGCAAGGCACCTTCGTCGAGATGGCCAAGGGTGGGGCGATCTTCGCCATCGACGAGAACCAGAAGGCCCTCGTCCCAAGCTACGAGTTTGGCGTCGAGAAGCCCAAGCCTGGCGCCCGCGTCGAGCTGCTCGTGGAGCGTCCCGTGAAGGGCTTCTGGGCCGCGTCGATCCGTAAGGCCGAGGCGCTGCGTCGCTGGGACGAGCTGCGTGCCCTCGCCGCCCAACAGGCGGTCATCGAGGTGCCCATCATCGCCGCCAACGACGGTGGCCTGGTCGCCGACCTCGGCGTGCGCGGCTTCATCCCCCGCAGCCAGGTCGACCTGCACCGCGTCGATGAGCTGCAGAGCTTCGTCAACCAAACCCTGCAGGTGCGGGTCATCAAGTTCGATGAGCGCGATGGCGCCCTCATCCTCAGCCGCCGCGCCCTGCTCGAGGAGCGCAAGGAAGAGCTGCAAGCCGAGGCGCTCAAGTCCATCACCGTCGGTGAGGTCTATGAAGGTACGGTGCGGCGCGTGATGCCCTACGGCGCCTTCGTCGATATCGGTGGCGTCGAGGGCCTGCTGCATCGCAGCAACCTGAGCTGGGGCCGCGAAACCCCGCAAGACCTGCTCAAGCCAGGTGACGTGGTCTCGGTCAAGGTCCTCGACTTCGACGAGAAGAACAAGAAGCTTGCCCTTGGCCGCAAGCAGCTCCTCGACGATCCGTGGAAGGAGCTGGCTGCCCGCTTCGAGCTCGGCAGCGTCGCCACCGGGACCGTCGTCAGCCTCGCCGCGTTTGGCGCCTTCGTCGAGCTCGAGGCGGGCGTCGAGGGCTTGGTGCACAACACCGAGATGTCCTGGACCGAGCGCATCAACCACCCCAAGCAGGTGGTCAAGAAAGGCGAGAGCGTTCAGGTCAAGATCTTGGGCGTCGACACCGAGGAGCGACGGCTTCGCCTCAGCATCAAGCAGCTCCAGACCAACCCCTGGAACGAGCTGGCCGAGCGCGTCAAAGCTGGGGATGTGCTCACCGTCAAGGTGGCCCGCATCGCCGATTTCGGTGTATTCTGTGAGCTCGCCCCGGGCCTCGACGGCCTGCTCCACGCCAACGATATCTCCTGGAGCGAGCGGGTGAGCAAGCTCGCCGAGCGCTTCGAGATTGGCAGTGAGCTTCAGGTGCGGCTGCTCGAGCTCGACGTCGAAGCCGGCCGCGCTTCACTGGGCCTCAAGCAGCTCGAGGAAGACCCATGGGAGACGGCGGCTCGCACCGCGAAGGTGGGGACTGTGCTGGAGGTGGAGGTCGCGCGCATTGCCGACTTTGGTGCCTTCGTCAAGATCACCGACAAGGTCGACGGCCTGATCCACATCTCTGAGCTTTCGGAAGAGCGCGTCGAGCGCGTGGGTGACAAGCTAGAGGTGGGGCAGAAGCTGGAGGCCATGGTGCTCAGCTTCGACCGCGCCAAGCGCCGCATCGGCCTGACCATTCGCGCTGACCACATGGCCGCGCCGCCCGAGCCCGAGCCCGAGGAAGCCCTCGCGCAGGAGCCCGAGGCCGATCCCCGGGCCACCCTGGGCGACATCCTCCCCGAGAGCCTCAAGAAGAAGGCGAAGAAGAGCTAGTCTGCTTTTCGGAAAGTCTAGGTCTGGATTCACGGCGCGTGAGCTGGCTCGGGCGCTGAACATCGAGTCCCGTGGCGGTCGGGTGCCGCTCGCCTTGCGACTCGACCAGACCTTGCTCGCCTATGGTTGCCACCTGTTGACGTCCACAGGGAAGCGCTTGTCCACCGCCAAGCCGCCGACCATGGACGAGCGACTCATACTCGGCTTCGATGCAGGGTGAGCGAAAGCGTCGACAGAGCGCGAAATGCAAGGTCTCAGCCCAACGCTGCCCGAGCCGGGGCAACTCGTTCGTATCCGCTCGACGTGTAGACTAGGTCGTTGTGCGCTGTGCCACACCCCGCCAGAGAGCTAGCCCTTTGGAACGCGAAGCCTGGAGGCGGAGCGTCGCTGAACGGCAGCTTCAGTGCAGCGCTCGTTGGGGTGCTTCCACGAAGACCCGCTCGACCAAGAGCAATGGTGCAGGGAGAGCGCCGCTGCGTAGGGCCGCGCAAAGCTCCTGCGCTTCCTGCCGGGGGCCTCACGCTGAGCAGGTCTCCTCCCTGGAAGCTCAAATGAACGCTGCCCCGCGCCCATGCGCATTTCGAAAGGGATGAGCCGCGGAGCGCGATAGCGAGCGAACACACCTCAGATGGATATCCTCGTCCTTGGCTCGAACGCCGAACGAATTCATTTGTTCTGGGGCGAAGGGCATTACCGCCATGGCTTGATAGGAGGGTACTCGGTTGCATTTCGAGTTGGGATTGCTCGAGGTGGATGGTTGCGAGCCGCCCAACCCCTCACCGCGAACATGCAAGCGTGCGCGAACAACAACACCGCAAGGGCGAGCGTACGCAGACCTTGTTCTTCGTCGAAACTCAGCCCAGCGCAGAGCAAGGCAGCGGCGAAGAAAGCGATGCCCACACGAAACTCCCACGACTTCGAGGCAGAGCGCAGCTCGGTCATGCAGCGCAGGATAGCCTGACGCAAGGCGCTGCGACTACTTTCGGTCGCTGTCGGCGAATTTCGAAACAACCTATGAGACAATCCGCTCGGTCCCCGCGCTGGCTGATGGGCAAGCGAGCTCTCGAGGATTGCGGGCACCTCCTTCGGTGTCCGCGTGCACTGGGAAAGAAGCTTGCGAGCGCGGGGTGAGAGCAGAGCGCCGCCTCCTGGCTCGGCGAGGATCGACAGGGTGCCTTCTCGGTCACTCCATGCAACGAAGCGCGACCAGCCTGGTAAGCGCCAGACGCAGACGCCTTGCAGGCTGAGTTCGACGCGCCAGAAGCCTCGTGTGGCCTGCTCAGTCAACAGATGCCCCGTCCAGATCGCGGCGAACAACCAGGCGAGCTGCTCACGTTCAAGAGAGGGGTAGCCCTTGAGCATGACATTGGAAAAGTGCATGACGAGCGTCAATAGACTGAGGAACAAGACCACGTAGCTCGCGACGCTCGCCGTTTGGCGCCATGTCCGTCTGCCGCCGTCGCGCTGCCACAAGATTCGCGCGCCTCCAGCGAAGCTGAGCGGCGCACCAATGAGCGCCCAACAAAGCACGAGCCAGCTGGTTTCGCGCCGAAGGTCGCTGTGAAACAACACCACACAGCCGCCGCCCCAGAGGAGCAGCCCCACTGCGATGACCAGCAAACGAGCGGATCGCAGCGTTCGCACCGGTCCCAAAGAGCCCTCGGGCTGCTGTGCCAGCTCGAGTCGCGCCTCGCCCGCGAGTGCCGCAGCGAGCATCGGTTGTGCGAGGCCCCACGCAACGGTTGGAACCTCGACCAGGTCGAAGCGAGCGAGCGAGTCGAGCCAGGGTGGCGCGTCGCGCAGAGCGATCCAACAACGCGCGCGGCGGCTGCCAAAACGCAGCTCCAACCCCATCCCCCGCACCTCGCCCAGCCAACGACGACGGTGGGCGCGGGAGAGATGAATCGCCACGTCACACCAGTCGGCGCGCTCGCTTCCGCGCACGTCCAGGAGCTCGACACCGCCGACGTGCCAACGCAGCTCGCCCGCGTCACTACGGAGACTCGCACCCGTGCCTTCGGCATTGGGCGAGCCGATTGACGCTAACAGCGCCTCACGTAGCTTCATCGAAACCTCGACGTGTAGAAGGACTGGAATGCACCGCGTGACGCTGACTGAAGCTTCACGAGCCCAACGGGCCGTCTCTGCGAATAGGCAGAAGAAGCAACTCGCCGAGAGTACTGATGCGATCCGCAAAAGGCAAGCTTGGCCTCCGCTGGGTCCGCTCCGTCCGCACCATCAAGCGGTCAGGTCACCTGAGCTCGAGCATCTCGAGCACCAGAGGACCGTGTGACGAGGCCCCATCCGAGCGCACCCGGTCTCGCAAGCATGAGCTCTCGATGACGTTGATGTGTGCCGACCGCCGGTATCGCTCGACAGGCTCGAGCAGCTCGACGACGAGCATGTCGGGCTGCGGCTCAAACGCCATACTCGGTGAGTTGCTCTACAAGAGCGAGAACGGAAGCCTGCACCGTTTGCAGGTACCCAGCTTGAGTGGCGTCGAGCTCGAGGGCTGGGTGCAAGGTCTGTGCGGCGCGCCCAGGGCGACCGAGTCAGCCCCAGCCCCTACATAGGCTGCGGACCATGGAGCCCTCCTGCGACAATCGGTGCCGTTCGAAGCTCCGTCTACGCCGCTGCGAAACACCGCTCCCCGCGTGCAGAGCGCCAAGCCTCCGTCCATGGGCGAGCGACTCATTCTCGGCTTCGATGCAGGGGTGAGCAACCACGCTTGGAGGACGCTTGCCGCCCGGCCGCCAAAGTGACAGAAGAGAGGCGGCGGCGGCTCCTGACGCCATCGAAGATGACGAGGCGCGAATTCGCTTGTCTGCCAAGGATGCCGGCCTATTCATGGACCAGACTGAGAGCACCATCGCCAAGGTCCGAGCCGCCCGCTACTCGGTCATCACCGCTGTCTCACTGGCGCTGATGAAAGCCGTCGTGGGTCTTATGACCGGCTCGCTCGCGGTCATCGCCTCTGCGGTCGACTCCCTCCTCGATATCTTCATGTCAGGGCTCAATTTCCTGGCTATCCGCAAGGCCGAACAGCCCGCCGATGCAGACCACCCCTACGGACACGGCAAGTTCGAGACCCTGGCGACCCTGTTTCAGGCGCTGGTGATAAGCCTCTCGGGGCTCTGGATCGGCTACGAGGCGATTCGACGATTGCACGCTGGAACCTTTCAGGTTCAGCAACTGGGCACCGGCATCATCGTCCTCCTCATCTCCATGGCAGGCTCCTTCTGGATCAGCCGCTATCTGCGTCGCGTCGGCAAAGCCACCGATTCCTCGGCCTTGCAAGCCGATGCGCTGCACTTCTCCATGGATATCTACACCAACGGCGCGCTGCTCCTCGCCTTGCTCATTCTAGCCTTTGTCGACGCGCCCTGGCTCGATCCGGTCATGTCGCTCTTCGTCGCCCTCTACATCCTCAAACAGGCCTTCAGTCTCGCCCGCCATGCCCTGCGCGACCTCCTCGATGCCGAGCTGCCCGAAGAGCTGCGCAACGAGGTGCTCCGTCTCGTAAACGAACACCGCGGCGAACTCCTCGACATCCACAACCTGCGTACGCGCCGCGCCGGTTCGCAGAAACTGATGGACTTTCACCTCACCGTCTGCAAACACCTCACCGTCCAGGCTGCCCACGAGCTCGCCGATCAGCTCGAAGACACCATCGCCCACACCATCCCCGGCGCCAATGTCACGATTCACGTCGAGCCGTGCCGACGTACGGACTGTCCGGGAAAAGAGCGCTGTGTCGCGGTGAAGCAGCGCCTGGAAAGCAACCGGCGCTGAAAAATGGCGCTTGCGCTTCGAGTGTATGCAGCGAGGAGGGCGAGCGGCCGCTCGCCCCTACAGGTCAATATTGCGCATCACCTTTCAGCTCATGAACCACAAGAGCACGAAGCCAGGATGGCGAAGACTCGCTGCGAAGCAAGCCCCAAGGGTGCGCACCACGGATGGCGCGCAACAACTTGGGGAAACAGGCCAAGCGCCCAATCAACAAGAAGTCGTAGCCAGAAGGCGAAGACTCGCTGCGAAGCAAGCCCGAAGGGTGCGCGCCATGGATGGCGCGCAACAAGTCGTAGCCAGGAGGCGAAGACTCGCTGCGAAGCAAGCCCGAAGGGTGCGCGCCATGGATGGCGCGCAACAAGTCCATCAAGGAATGCTATCTCATCCGTGACTCCCCATCTCCATTGATGGAGAGCGGGTTGGGGGGTGAGGTTTTGTGAGAGCGCGCGAATACAGTGTCGGCGTCTTGCACGCTCGCGCGCTTCGCGAGGCTCGCGAGCCTCGTTCCTCGAATGTGGGGCGCTGCCCCACACCCCGCCAAAGGGCGAGCCCTTTGGTATCCCATTTTCTTTTCGTGCCTCAGGGACTCGCTGGCTCCTCCACCCGCACGCTCCCAAGCGAGTCGGCGCTGAGCCCGTTGCGGCTGCCGTCGGTGTCGGCGTTGACGTAGC
>JAVFAO010000336.1:0-7900 GCA_034002465.1 Myxococcota bacterium | reverse complement strand
GTGGAGGTGATCGGGGAGTCCAAGCCGGCATCGAAGGTGTCGAACACGGCCACGAAGACGAGCAAGCCGCGCAAGTCGTCGAGCAGCGACGCCTACGATGGTTTGATTCGGGAGGCGGCGCAGACCAACGAGCTGCCCTTCGAGTTCATCAAGGCGGTGATCAAGGTGGAGAGCAACTTCAACCCCAACGCGGTAAGTCGTGTGGGGGCGATGGGCTTGATGCAGCTGATGCCAGGGACCGCAGAGGAGATGGGGGTGGAGGACGCCTTCGATCCACGGCAGAACATCTTTGGTGGCAGCAAGTATCTTCGATTGATGACCAATCGCTACGACGGTGACATCAACCTGGTGCTCTCGAGCTATAACGCGGGGCCAGGCAACGTCGACAAGGTTGATGGAATTCCCTTCGAGGAGACGCGGGCCTACGTTCAGGCCGTGTATTCCTGGTATCAACACTATCTTGAACTGGCGAGCAACGAAGGCGGAAGCCAACCGTGAGCAAGTCGACCATCAGGCGCGATCTTTTCAATCTTCCCAACGCGCTCACCTGGGCCCGTATCGCGGTGATCCCGCTGGTGGTGTGGCTGCTCGACCGGCAGGCTCCGGTGTCGGCGTTCATCGCATCGGTGGTCTTTGGCTTGGCGAGCGCCACGGACTACTTCGACGGATACTTGGCGCGCAAGCTGGGGCTGGTGAGCCTGACGGGTAAGTTCTTGGATCCATTGGCGGACAAGCTGATGGTGATGGCGGCTCTGGTGCAGCTCGCCTCTCAGGGCTGGGTAGAGCCCTGGATCCCCATCGTGCTCTTGTCGCGTGAGTTGGCAGTGCAGGGATTGCGGCAGATCGCGAGCGCCGAGGGGATGGTCATCGCCGCAGGGCAAGGGGGCAAGTGGAAGACCGCCTTTCAGCTCATCGGTTTGATTGGCCTGCTGGCGCACTACAGCTACGATATCGACTTTGGCTTCGTAGAGGTGGCCATCAACTTCCACCGCGTGGGCTGGTGGATGCTGGTGCTGAGCATCATCTTCAGTGTCTACTCTGCGGTCCAGTATTTCTGGGGCTTCCTCAAGGCCATCGAGTCTGCATCGAAGCCCTCCTGAACGGGGCCTCGCGCGCTTCGCGCGGCTTGGCGATTTGTTTGGGCCTCGCGCGGCTTGGCGATTTGTTTGGGCCTCGCGCGCTTCGCGCGGCTTGGCGATTTGTTTGGGCCTCGCGCGCTTCGCGCGGCTTGGCGATTTGTTTGGGCCTCGCGCGCTTCGCGCGGCTTGGCGATTTGTTTGGGCCTCGCGCGCTTCGCGCGGCTCGGCGATTTGTTTGGGCCTCGCGCGCTTCGCGCGGCTTGGCGATTTGTTTGGGCCTCGCGCGCTTCGCGCGGCTTGGCGATTTGTTTGGGCCTCGCGCGCTTCGCGCGGCTCGGCGATTCGTTTGGGCCTCGCGCGCTTCGCGCGGCTCGGCGATTCGTTTCGTGGGGCTCTGCCCCACACCCCGCCAAAGGGTTCCCCTTTGGAATCCCTTTGATGGGTGAGTGCGCAAATTTGCCCTGCAATGTCACTCATCGCGTAGAGAAGCGCTTGACATGGGTCGGCAAAGCCGGTAAACACACCCACTGTCGTCGGCGTGCTGACGACGTGCGGGAGTAACTCAGTGGTAGAGTGCAACCTTGCCAAGGTTGACGTCGCGGGTTCGAGTCCCGTCTCCCGCTTCGGCCGCCTGTCCGGCTGAAGCGCTCGCCTGCAGCGAGCACCTCGTTGAAAATCTGCGGGAGTAACTCAGTGGTAGAGTGCAACCTTGCCAAGGTTGACGTCGCGGGTTCGAGTCCCGTCTCCCGCTCTCGAATCGTCGAAAGGCCCCGGAAACACCGGGGCCTTTTTCGTTTGCTGGGCGGCTCGTAGCGCTTCTCGCAGCCCTCTCCGCTGCTCTCCGCGCAAGCCTGCGTGCACCACTGGGTCGCTTTTTTGCCGCCGTTTGTTTTGCTGGCAGAATCTGGAACATCGCTGCACTGCACCTGACGTGCAGCGCGCCCGGTGAACACGAGCTCACCGGCATTCCAGATTGAACCGCGTCGCGTTGCGCCGGTTCTCACGAGGAAACCAAGGAGGGTTCCCCATGAAATGCCCGAATTGCCATCGGACGGTCCGCGAAGACGTTCAATTCTGCACCGAATGCGGCGCTCAGCTCGCCGAACAGCGTGTAGAAGCCATCGACGACATCGAAATTCATGGGCGGCCAACACAACCCACACCGGTCATGAAGCGGCGCAGCGCCGACCGCCCCATCGAGCTCGACAGCAATCTGCCCGTGCCCCGCGTGGGCGGAGAACGGCGCCCCGGAAACACTGAGAAGAACCCTCGGGCTGCCATGGCTCAGGATGACGAGGTGCAGGTGCTGCGCCAGTCCGAGGTCGTGGAGCAAGAGCCGTCCAGCGCCGATGCCTCCTCAGAGCTGCAGAACATGCTCTCGCGCCTGCGTAGCCCCGAGCAGCACAGCTTCGGCGATAGCCCCGAGCTCATCTCACAGCATGGCTTCGAGCTCGGTGATGTGCACGTCTCCGCCAGCGACGAAGACGGCTTCTCGTTTGGCCAGGACGATGATCCCTCCGGACCCGTCCCCGTGCCTCCGGAAATCGTCGCTTCGCGTCGCTCGCGTAAGCCCAAAAGCCAGCGCAAGCTCGACGTTGGGGTCTACGTTGCGCGCGCCCGCGATCGCTTCAGTGATGTCTATGGCGCCGTGCGTCGACGCTTTGCCAACACGCGCAAGCGCAAGCTTTCGCAGAAGACTTTGGTCTTCATGGCCATGGGCGGCTTGTTCGCGCTCTTCCTCCTCATCGCCCTCTTCAGCTCAGGCGAGGACGAGAGCAGCAGCGAAGAGAGCGTGGCCTTGGTGCAGCCCATGAACGACGCGCAAGCCGCGGCGAGCGCCGCTGCTGCGGCACCCGCCGAGCCGAGCTACCAGCTCGTGCGCTTGAGCGCCGACAACGTCCCAGAACCCACTGGCGATGAGTTCGAGGACTCCGTACCCGAGCCCAAGAACAGCGCCAAGAACACCCCCGCCAAGCGAGACGTGCCGTTCAACGAGTTCAACGCGCTCGCCAATCCCCCTCAGCCGAAGAGCGAAAAACTCAAGCGTTCCTGCGTCTTGCGCGAAGGGCCGGCGAGCCGCTTCAAGCTCATTCGCGCCCTCGATCCAGGTGAGCAGATCAGCGTCCTCGCCAGCAGTGAAGAGGACTGGGAAACCATGACCGTGGGCAAGAGCTATGGCTGGGCCAAGGGCTGCTCGGGCAAGCAGTGCAGCCTGCGCATGGGACCAGGCGAAGCCTTCATGACGCTCAGCGAAGGCGGCAGCATCGGCAAAGCCTCCAGCCGCGTCGTATCCAGCAGCCGCTGGCGCTATGTGCAGGCGGGCAAGCACTTTGGCTGGGTGGGCCCGGCTTGCTTCAAGTGACGAATTTACGCAAAAATGCAAACACGTGAGCGAAGCGAGGCACGAGTCAGCGTCTGTCGCGGGCGCGTCCGATGCGCCTGCGCAGCGCTGCGAGGGGCTCGCGAGAGCGAACGAATGCAAGGGATTCCAAAGGGCTAGCCCTTTGGCGGGGGGTGGGGCAGAGCCCCACGAAGACCACACCAAGGGAATCTCCGAGCCGCACTCAGGCGGCCAAGCCAGGCAGAGGTAGATGAGAATCCATATCGTCCCAGGCGTAAACCTCAGAGCTGCGGCTTCGGACCTGCGCAAGACAGGGCTCGTCGCGATTGATGACATTGCGGAGCGTTCTTGGGAGGAGCTCTTCTCCTACATCATCGACGAGCTGGGTCACGACGCAGACGAGCTCGAGCTCCGCACGCAGCGTATCGAAACGCGGTTTGGCCCGGTCTTCGTTCTTCGAGAGGCCGACAGGTGGACCGCCGCGAAGGCGAAGAAGGCTGTGCTCGACGTGCGCTATCCGAAGGAAGTGTAGCTGGCACGAGGATGCAACCGGAATGCGGCGAGATTTCAGATACTTGCTGCAGTCCGCCTTCAGTACTCGAGCACGGGCTCCTGACCACGCAGCACCCGCACCGCCCCATCGCGAAGCGCTTCCGCTTCCATTTCGCCCGGATACAGGGTGAAGGCCAGCTTCAGGGGCCCGCACAGCGCCTGAATCCTGTCGGTGAGCAAGGTGCAGCGCGCCATTCCGCCAGTCAGGATCACTCGATCCACCTGCTCTCCGTTGAAGTGCACCGTGGTGCTGGCGATTTGCCCTGCGATGCTGCGGGCCATCGCTTCGAAGACGGTGCTCACCTTCTCGTCACCGGCGAGGATCCGCGCCTCGACCTCGCGCAAGCTCGAGGTGCCCAGCAGCGCCACCAGTCCGCCCTTGCCAATCAGCGCTTTCTTGACACCTGCCTTGTCGAGCTGTTTGCCGAAGCACAGGTCCATGACCACGCTGGTGGGCACGCTGCCCGCCCGCTCAGGGGTCATGGGGCCTTCGTGCAGACCATCGTTGACGAAGACGCAGCGCCCCTTCTGGTGCGCGCCCACGGTGACCCCGCCACCCATGTGGGCGACGATCAGGTTGAGCTCGCTATAGTCGGCCATCTGGGCTTCGGCGTAGGTTTTTGCTACCGCCTTCTGGCTCAGGGCGTGCCAGATGGCCGTGCGCTCGTAGCCCTCGACACCGATGATGCGGGAGAGCGGGTCGAGCTCGTCGACCACCACGGGATCAACGATATAGGCGGGCTGCCCATGCTCCTGGGCCAAGGCATGCACGATGGCCGCGCCGAGGTTTGAGGCGTGCTCCCCGCGTTGTGCGGCGAGCAGATCGGCGAGCATCTTCTCGTTGACGCGGTAAGTGCCTGAAACGACGGGACGAATCAGACCGCCCCGGCCAACCAGCGCGTGGGCGCTGGCGAGCTCGAAGCCCTCCTCGGCGATGGCCTTGCGCACCACACCGAGGCGCAGCTCGAGCTGGTCGAAGATCTTGGGACAGGCGGCGAGCTCGGCGGTGGGGTGCTCGACCTCGCGCTCGAAGAGCACCTGGGTGCCTTCGAAGGCCTTGAGCTTGGTGGAGGTGGAGCCTGGATTGACGACCAGGACGCGGTAGCGCGGGAAGAAGTCGGACTTCGGGGTCTGGCTCCAGTCTGCGCGCTTCTTGAGGCGCAGCACGGTGCCGAGGCCGCCGAGCACGATGTCGTCGACGGTGGCGCCGCGCGAATAGTCGAGCACCTGCGAGTTGACGCCGCCCACCATGAGCAGCTTGTCGGCGTTGGGGAATCGTGTGGCGTAGAGGTGGTAGAGCAGGTTGCCCGTGTCGAGGTTGGGCACGATGAGCACGTTGGCGCGGCCCACGGCGGAGTCGGGGTCGGCAGCGGCTTCCTTGAGCTTGCTCTGGGCGGCGGCGATGGAGATGGCACAGGAAATCTGTAGCTCTGGCTCGATGCAAATGCTGGCGTAGGCGGGGTTCTGACGCACCGCCTCTTCCAACATCCCTGGGATGAGCTCGCCTGCACCGCGCACGCGCAGGACCGACTCGCCTTCGCCAGAGCCGCGGGTGGAGTAGCTGACGATGGCGCCGTTGATCTTGGGCAGCACCTCTTCCGGAACCAGATCGCGCACGATCTTGCAGGCGCCGACGGCGATCTGGGCGAGGGTCTTGGCGTCGGGTTGGGGGTTGATGGCGACGTCAGCGAAGGCGATGAGGTTCTGCTTGTAGAGCCCTTCTGGGTGCTCATCGGGGAGCGAGAAGAGGCCAACCTCGAAGGCAGCGTTGTCGGTGCGCAGCACCCGCAGGGCGGGCTTGAAGAAGTCGCGTGAGGAGTGGGCGACGCCACCGAGTACGGCGTCGGCGTAGCCGCACCTGACGGCCATGCAGGCGAAGTGGATGGGCTGGCGAACCAGGTCCCGCGCTTCATCGAAGCTCATGGCCCAACGCTTTCCTTGGCTCATCTCGTGGTAGCGCCGCGCCAGCTCGGCGCAGACCTCGGGCATCTCATCGGGCATCACGCAGCGCACGCTGGACAGAAAGCGTCGCAAGGAACCTCTGAGCTCGATTTGCTCCCGCTCGATCTGCTCGACCACCGCGTCGCGGGCGTTGACGAGCACCACATTGGCTAGCGCGGAGAGCCGGGATGCGGCGGCGATCATCCGTCGGTCCTTGCCTTCGGGCAGGATGACGGTGGGGCGAGTCTTGGCGATGCCGAGGATCTGCTTCTCGAGAAGAGGAACCAGCTTGATCATGAGTGAGTCTCCCTGGTGACAGTGGCGCTTGTGATGAGGTCTTGCCGTTGGCTCGAGGCGCTTGCCCTGCGAGGTGGCGAATCAGCGCTTGTTGATGTGGGGCCCTTGGGGCCAAAGAAGCGTCACCCTCCAAGCTCTAGCATGCTTCTTTGGGCTGGAAAAGCTGCTCTTTTCGGGTTATCGGCATTCGTGGAGGTCCTGCTTCGAGGGTGTCCATGAGGAGGCGTGTGGAAGGGCTCACTTCGTCGCTGTTGATCGTCTTGGATCATCCTCAGAAGCCGCGCAACATTGGTGCGGTGTGCCGGGTTGCGGCGGCGCTCGGCGCAGAGCTCCTGGTGATTGGGACCTCGCTGCAGCGCGATCCCTATCGCCAGGCGATGGCGGCGGTGGGGAACTCGGTGCAGCGACACGCTTGTGACGACTTCGAGTCGGCCTTGGCCTTCTGTCGGGAACGGGGCCTACGCTGCGTTGGCAGCTCTTCACGAGGCGGTGACCCGCTCTGGAGCTTGCCTCTGGGTGAAAACGTGGCGCTCTTCTTTGGTCATGAGGTGGGCGGCTTGTCGGCGGCGAAGCTCGGTCGTCTCGACGCGAAGCTCATGATCCCCATGGCAGCGGGGGTCGACTCGCTCAACCTCGCCTGCTCGGTCGCCGTGCTCGGCTACGAGTGGTTGCGGCGACAGCAGGGGCAGGGCCTGTGAGCTCGACGTGCGATAGCAATCCCGACAAGAACTTGGGGGAACAGGCCAAGCGCCCAATCGACAACAATTTGGGGGAACAGGCCAAGCGCCCAATCGACAAGAAACTCGGCCTTCTCTGGATGGCCTTTCTTCTTCTGCTCGGGACGAGCGCCAGCGCCGTGCTGGCGAGCAGCGCCTTCGAGTTGAGCGTCTCGCTGTCCGGCATCCTCTGCGTCGGTCTCATCGCCATCGGGCGGCGCGAGGGCTACCTCATTGGCCTTTACAACAGCCTCTCCTACGCGCTGCTTGCGTATCACAATGGCCTCTTTGGTGAGCTCTACCTGAACCTCTTCTTCTTCGTACCCACTGGAATTCTGGGCTATTTCATGTGGCGGCGGCACAGCGACGCAGACAAGACGGTGCAGATGCGGGCGCTCAGCGCCAAGCAGCGGCTGTTCGTCGCTGCGCTCTGCGTCGCGGCCACCGGCGGGCTCGCGTGGCTCCTGAGCCTGAACCCAGAGCAGAATACACCCTGGGTCGACGCGAGCACCAACGTCCTCTCCATCGTCGCCACCTTCCTCATGATGCTGCGCTACAAAGAGCAGTGGCTGCTGTACATCCTGCTCAACATCCTCAGCATCGCGATGTGGCTGCTGCGCTCCCTCGCCGGCGGAGAGGCGGGTGACCTGATGGTGCTGATGTGGGCGATCTTCCTACTCAACGCTGTTTTTGGGGCCTGGCGATGGCACCAAGGCGCTCGACGAGCCGGCATGGAGCAAGCGCGATGCGACGCGGCCTGACCCTCGGAAAATTTGCCCCATTCCACCGCGGCCACCAGTTGCTCGTGGAGACCGCGCTCGCCGAGGTGGACGAGCTCTTCGTCATGCTCTACGACACCGACCTCATCGACGTGCCCCTGCAAATCAGGGCCGGCTGGATCCAGCAGCTCTACCCCTGTGTGAAGCTCATCGAAGCCTGGGATGGTCCCGACGGCTACGGTGACACGCCGGAGA
>JAVFAO010000335.1:0-7948 GCA_034002465.1 Myxococcota bacterium | reverse complement strand
GAAGGAAGCTATCCTCCTGGATCAACGCCTTGAGGACCGCGTTGGTGGATTGTGCGACCGGGAGATGAGAGTAGGGGTGGTTCCAAACAAGCATGGCAGGCGGGTGGTGGTGGGGCGCCGGGGAGATGTGAGAAGGGGGTGGCTCCAAACGAGCATGACAGACGGGGTGGTGGTGGTGCGGCGGGGCAAAGCTTGCGGCCGCCCCACCGGCGCCGCGAACCTAGACCAAAACCAGAGACTTGCAAGGGATTTCTGGAGGATTCAGTCGGCGAGCCGGTCGGCCGATCGTCGACCGAGCCTGGCCCTAACGTGGGTCGGGGTCGCATATGTTGCCCAACCGAGCTTCCGCTCAAGCTCGCCCACCTTGGCCGCTGAGAGTCCGCCGCGCACAGTACCTTGGGTGAGGTGCGGGGGCGTCGTGTTCTTGTCCATTGGGCGCTTGGCCTGTTCCCCCAAGTTCTCGACCTGGGCTGTGGCACCGGCCGTCACAGCGTATGCCTCGCTTTCGAAGGCGCCGTCGTTCGTGGGCTCCGCTACGGTCGCCCTCGTAGCCGCCGTACTCTGGCTCGCCATCGGCCCGTACACGTTCCCCAGCCGAGCGTAGCCCGCGTCTCGAGCGGCTCGAGCGCCCTGGACTCGAGTTCCCTCCGTTCGAAGGAGCCGTAACGTGTGCTGCTCGAGTCCGCCAACCACAAGAGGCAAACGCCTGGATAGAGCACAGCGACGCCCCGCAAGCTACGACGACATTTTACGTGGCCTAAGCCATCTGCGCGCCGAGCTCATCGATGGGGAGCTCAGCTTCAGTCCGCGGCCCGCCGCGCCTCACGCGCTGGCTAGCTCGGTCGTCGGAATGGACATCGCTGCTCCGTTTCAGCGCGGCTGCGGCGGTCCAGGAGGGTTTCGCTTTGCGGCTGCTCGCCACTGGGAAGTTCCTTCAACGACGGCAGTGGAGGGAACGCATCCTCACTCGATTCCAAAGGAAAGGCTGAGTCGCCGAGCTCGGAAGCGGCGAGCAACTCTCGAATGATAGTCGCCAAGGCTTCGGCGTCTTTCTCGCGGAACGCATAGCTGAGTTCGGTACTTTCGTCGTCCTCGAAGACGATATGGACTTCGTAGCCCAACGTGGAGTCATCAGCATCGTCACTTAGGTCGCTGTCCTCGACGACTTTGACCTCGCGCCAAGCTTCGACTGAACTCGAGCTTCGGAGCAGCGGTAGCCCGAAGAAACACGTGATCGAGTGCTCGAGGGTCATCGTCGCGGTTCGCAGATCGACCGTGTGTCTGACCGAAGCGATGGCCAAACCCAAGACGAAGAACAGGATCGAGAGCATCGCCTGTCGTCGGTGGCTGTGGTGCCATTCGTGGCGTTGCGCGATGAACAGGGTCATTCCAGCGAGTAGCAAGCCGAGGCCGTAGAGCGAGAAACGCAGGTGGTGGGTCTGGTCGGTGACCAGGCGTGCGGCGAGGGGTGCGTCTTCCCAATACAGGCGAGAATCCGTGGCCAGTCGGGCAACCTGCTTGGAGCGTAGGCGTTCGATTTCGCTCAGCTCTGTACGGCCAGGGGAAGGGTACGGGTCGACGATCAGCGAGAGCACCGGGACCGCTACCACCAACGCCCAGCCGAGCACCCTGGTAGCAGCGATAGTATCCGCAGGGCATGCTGCACAAAGGCTCGGCGAAACGGCGACCGCAGGCAATACGCCTGGGGCCGCGCCATCGCCAACACCCTCTCGAAGGCCTCGACCGGGGCCAGACCGCTTTGACTGAGCTCATGCGTGGCCATGCTGCGGCGGGTTGCTTCGTCGACCTCATGGGCCCCGCTCTCACGCACCAGCCAGTGTTCGTCTTTCGACACTGGCCAGTGGCGATAACCCACCTTACGAAGCAAGCCGTCCAGCTCCGTTGGCTTCAGCTCACCCACGTCGATGAGGCGCAGCGCTGGAAAATGCTCGATCCGCTCGAAGATTTTCGACAGCGCTTGCGCACCGAGACGATCGGAGTAGCGCAGATCGAGGATCTCGAGGCTAGGGTGGCGGGCAGCGGCGAGGGCCTCGAACATCGTGGGAATCCTGCTTTCGTCGCTGCTCCGAACCGAAAACCGTAAGGCGCGCAGCAGGGGATGCGGTCGTTGCGCGAGCAGACCCATGCACGCTTCGTCGTCTGGACGCAAAGCCAGATCGACGAGCTGGGCATAGTAGGCATCGAGCAGACGCTCAATGCCATGAGCGGAGAACCCGTTGGACAACAGATCCATGCTTCGCAGCGTCGGAATGGGGCGCTCCGCAAGCGCAATCAGGTGGAGATCTCGCAGCTCGCACTCGCTCAGGTCGAGCACCTCGAGCTGCCTCAATTCCGACAGGGCGGCGAGGTCCTCGGGCACGATCTTCTGCTGGGCCGAGCGGTCAGTGCGGAACCGGGCTTGACAAGCACTCAGTCCCAAGCGGCGCAAGGCGCTCAGCCGAGGCACGATGCGGGGCAGAAAGGCGCCGCTGGATTCTTGTTCCGGCGAGGTCTCGGGTCGGCAAAGGAGGTCCTCGTTGCCCCCCATTCTGAGCGTTACGAGCGTTTCGAGCGCGGCGTGTTCCAGCAGCGCCGTTGCCGCCTCGCCGTCCAGCCTGGCCCTCGACAGGCTGAGAGAGCGCAGCCGAGGGAAGGCAGGCAGACGGCCCTGGCGAAGGTCGAAGCCAGCAATCACGAGTCTCTCGAGCTGTTGTGATGCCACCGAGCCAGAGAGGGCGTCGAGTATGGCGAGCCCAGATTCTCGACCATGCAGGCTGAGCTCTCGAAGCTCGTGCAGATGAGGCGAGGACAGCAGGGGAGCGAGGGCTTCGGCTTCCACACCCCTGACGCGCAGCGTGGTGACTCTACGTAGGCGCCGGGAGCGTGCGAGCGCCAAGACCGCACGCGCAGAGCTGTCTTCGAGTTCGAGGACGCGTTCGCGGCGCTTTGCCGGCGGCGTGTTGCGAGGGGGCGCAGTTCGGACGAAGGTCACCTCCTGTCTTCGCAGCGTTTCCACGAAACGCCACAGCGCCTCGGCCTCCACCTCGCCGTCATTGACGACAGCCATCAGCGCGAGCTTATCGAGTTCTGGAAAGGCTTGGTGTACGGGTGCGCTAAACACCACGTCCCAAGTCGAGCTGCGCAACTCGACGTGCAACCAGGTCGTCGGTGCTCTCCAGGTGCCAAGGAATCGTAGGGCTCGCAACTCGCGCGAGAGCTGCACGCTCAGTTCGGACCATGCCATGCGACGCGGCTCGCCAGCCATCGGAGCTTCAAGGCCTTGTTCGACCTGGGTTTGCACCTCGATGCCGCGTTCATTCCAACGCAGCGTGCTCGCACCGCGACCGCCGCGAACGTCGATGCGGCCTTCGCAAGCAAGTGAGGACGCTTCGCTGGGTTCGGTCTCATGCTGGCTCATTGGCTTCCTCCCTCCGATCCGGCTAGCACTCGGGCAGAGCGCCCATCACCAGCAGCAATTTCTATGGAATGAAGATAGCTTGCGTACCCGAGTGCTGCCGGTGGAGCGTCGAGCAGGGGGGCGAGCGTTGAACTCGCTGCCCACGGTCTGAGCTTCGCCTGGCTCCCGGGCGAGCTTCTCGTCGACTGAGAGTCGGCGGAATCGGCATGTGCTGCGTATCCTTCGGGAGCCTGGACTTCGCTGTTCCTTCGCCGTCTGAGCACTGTCCCCCGGACTTGGCCTTCGTTGCCATCACCGATGGTCCAGGCTAACAATGTAGACGAAGCTCTGCAATGGGCCAGTCCGTCGCAGATTTTCGCATGGCTGAGGGGCGCTCAGCAGCTTGGCTGGACTCTGCTCGTGCTTCTCCTCTGCTCAGAGCAGCTCGGCGAGCTTGGCAGAGAGCTGGGCGAGGTCGAAGGGCTTGGCGAGAAATCCATCACAGCCCTGGGCGAGCAGGGCCGTGGCCTGACCGTCGATGCTGTAGCCGCTGCTGAGCAGAATCTTCGGTGAGGGGCAGAGTTCGCGAATGGCGGCGACCGTCTCCTCGCAGCTCATCCCTGGCATGATGATGTCGAGGATGACCAATGCGACCGAATGAGCACGGAGCAGTTCGAGTGCCTCAGACCCGGAGCGGGCCGTGAGCACCTGATGCCCCATCTTCTTCAGGATTCGCGCGCAGAAGAGAAGAATTGGCGCTTCATCGTCAACGACGAGGATCCGCTCGGAGTGCAGCGCTTTCGTCACGGGGAGGGTCGACGTGGGCACGATCTCAGACTTGGTGGTGGGCAGGAAAATGCTGAAGCACGAGCCCTTCCCCTCCTCACTTTGCACGGTGATGAAACCGCTGTGGCTCTTCAGGATGCCAAAGGCCGACGCCAGTCCGAGTCCCGTGCCCGCGCCGGGCGCCTTGGTCGTGAAGAAGGGCTCGAAGATGCGCTCCCGCGTCTGCGGAGACATGCCCACGCCAGTGTCGGCGACGCAGACACATCCATAGCTTCCAGGTGGGACGTCGAAGGCTTCCACGGCCTGCGCGTTGAGCTCCCGGGTGGCGCTCGTGAGCGTCAAGGTGCCTGAGTGCGGCATGGCCTGGCTCGCGTTGACGAGCAGGTTGAGGATGACGTGCTCGAGCTGCGCTTTATCGCCGAGCACGATGCAGGGTGAGGTGTTGATGACGAGCTCTAGATCCTTGCGGGTGCGCGCAAACAATCGGGCTGTCTCGACGAGCAGCTCGCTGAGGTCGAGCGGCATGATCTGATAGTTCCCTCGGCGCGCAAAGCCAAGCAACTGGCGGGTGAGCTCGGAGCCCCGCTGAGTGAGGCCTTTCATCTCGGCAAGCTCGTTGGCGAAGACAAAACCCTCTCCAAGCTCCTCTATCAACATCGATAGGCAGCACGAGATGCCGCAGAGCAGGTTGTTGAAGTCATGGGCGACACCTCCGGCGAGTGTGCCAACCGACTCGAGCCTGGAGGCTTCGGAGAGCTGTTGCTGGAGCTGTTCGCGCTCTTGGGCTGCTCGTTTTCGCTCGCTGATGTCAGTCGCGATGCAGGCCAACTGGCCTGGTCGTGGAAGAAAGACCGTGACCTCGAGGTGCTTGTCGCTACCCGCTGCCATGGTCTCGAAAGACGCTGGCTCACCCGACAGCACGACCTGAGCGAAGGTCTCGGTCCACACGGATTTGAAGGACGGGAAGAGCTCGCGCACCGTGTGGCCCACGAGCTCAGGCTGCAGGACCCCTTCCAGGCGCTCGAAGGCCGGGTTGACAGCGAGAATACGATAGTCATTGGGGCGACCCTCAGCGTCGAAGAGAATTTCGTAGAGGGCGAAGCCGTTCAACATTTCTCGAAACAGCGTCTCGTATCGTTGTTCAGCAGCCCTCAACGCCTCGACGAGGGTTCGCAGCTCTTGTTCGCTTGCCTTGAGTGCCTGCTCGACCCGGCGGCGCTCGGTGACATCGAAGACAATCGAATGGAGCAGGGGACGTCCAGCATACACGAATGGGCTCGAATACACATCAACGAAACGCTTCTCACCGCTTGCCAGTCGGTGTTCGAAGGAGAAGACGTTGCGCTCCTCGGCGAACGCTTTGGCCATCTCCTGCTGAATGGCCTCGAGAGACATCGTGTTGATGTCGCTGATCTTCATGCTGAGTAGTTCGGAGTTGGAATACCCGTAGAAACGGCTCGCCGCGGAGTTGGCGTCGACAATGTTGCCTGTGCTCGGATCAATCAACAGCTTCACCGAGTGGCTCCGTTCGAACCATGCACGATAGCGTTCTTCACTGTCGCGCAGCGCTTCTTCGAGATTCTTGCGAGCGCTAATGTCTCGGTTGCCTCCACGAATGCCCAGACAGCGTCCGTTGGAATCCAGGCACGGCCAACAGCTGTGCTCAAGCCAGCGCAACGAGCCGTCGCGGTGCTGGAAGCGAAGCTCGAGCACGTGTCGCGTGACGTTAGGGGCCCGGTCATGCTCTCCGAGCCGACAAGCCCTGTGCTCGAGCCAACGGAGCCGGTCCTCGGCAAGCAGTCTCGAGCCAAAAAGCTCGCGGTCGGTTTCGAAGTCGCTTCGAAGAAAGCCCGTGAGCCTTTCACAGGCTGGCGACTGATAGAGAAAGTCGCCTTCGGGGCTCAGCCAAAACTCCCAATGCTCCGTTTCACTCACCTCAGTCTGATGGCGCTCGTCTCCAACGCAGAGCGCGTGCATGGACAGCTGTTCCAAACGAGCCTCCGCGAGCTTGGCCTCCGCGGCTCGGCACCGCTGCTCGAGGTCTTGTTGATTGGGGGCTTGACCTGTTTCCCCAGATTCTTCGTAGCTGGGCCTGCGCTCGGACATGCAGCATTCCTTTCGCGACAATGAGCGTTGGCCGCACATCGACAACGATGGGGACGACCTGATCAGAGATTGTGCCGCTTTCCCGAAGCCAACGCGAGCTTTGAGGCAGCTTCGAAGAGTGCTTCACAAGCAGGCATTTCCTACAGACTTTGCCCTGCACAACGGTGGGGCTCCAAGGCAATGCAGGACGTGGCGCGCCCTCATTCTCGACCGCTTCGACATTGCTCGCGCTCTTCGAGCGACGCGAGCATCCCTATGAGTAGTCTTCGTGGGGCGCTGCCCCACACCCCGCCAAAGGGCTAGCCCTTTGGAATCCCTTCTCTTTCTCGTATCGATTGGTGAAAGGTCTTGTGGATTCGGCTCAGTTCAGGTCTCAACACCACGCCCAGAACAGTTTCCAAAACACCCTCAGTAAGTAGACTGCATTCGGTGGCCCTGCTGGCCGCCATGGAGGCGGAATGCGACGTGAACGTGCCGATGCTGCTTTGCAGCTTCTGCAGATGTGGTCCGCAGAGGGCGAGCAGAGTACGGGGTGTGAGCAGAGCGGCCTGGTCTGGAGCCTGTGCCGAGAGCCCCAGGCAGTGGGCGCTCGACTCGAGGAGCTGGCGGCGTGGATTGAACAGCCGTGCAGCTTGGAGACACTCGCTGCGACGACCTCTTCGCTCTACGACACGCTCTTTCGCTTCGTTGAGGAGCGCGGGTTGAAGCTGCTGAGGGTCTGGAACTACGTTCCCCACATCCTCGCGCCGTGCGCCGGTGGCGGCTTGGGCTATCAGGCCTTCAACGCGGGCCGCTATCAAGCCTTCCAAGCCCATTTCGGGCCACCTCCATGGCCAGTTCCCGCCGCGACCGCGGTGGCCAACGCAGAGCCCCGCCTTCGCATCGAGTTCCTTGCCACCAATGGCTCGGCGCACTTTCTGGAGAACCCCAAGCAGCGCCCTGCGCAGCGCTACTCTGCGCGCTGGGGACGCCTGCCTCCGGTCTTCGTGCGCGGCGTGAGCTACGTGCGCGGTGCACAGGCCTGGCTCATTGCTTCGGGTACCGCGAGCGTGGTCGGCGAGGAGACGCTGCACCCAGGGCAGCTCGCCGCTCAACTCGAGCAGTCGCTGAGCAACCTTGGGGCGCTGGTGAACGAGGAGAACCTGCAAGCGCATGGTCTTCAACAGGCCTTTACGCTGCAGCAGCTGCGGTGGGTGCGCGCCTATTGTACACGACCGCAGGACTTGGAGGAGCTTCGGAGACTGCTGCAAGCACGGCTGGCGGAGAGCTGCGGGCTCGAGCTATGTCACGCTGCCCTGTGCCGAGAAGACCTGCTGGTCGAGCTCGACGCGCTCTTCGGGGTTGACGCGCCGGCTTGACCCCGGCTGGGTAGGGAGCAACTGTGGGAAACGGGGCGAGCCGGCTGGAAGCCTCCTCGTCACCTGGCCTGGCCAGGGAGCAACTGTGGGAAATGGACGCGAGCCGGCTAGAAGCCGGGCTCGACTTGCTTCCTGACGCTGCTCTGCTACTGTCTGCCCGGCCTTCGGTGCAGCGCGCAGGGCGACGTTTGCCGGACTGGTCTGTGCATCCCCGATGAGTGGAACTGAGGAAAGGTATGTCTAGACTCTCTGCAGAAGCCCACCGCATTGCCACGGACGCGAGCCTCGATGAACGGCAGCG
>JAVFAO010000334.1:0-7955 GCA_034002465.1 Myxococcota bacterium | reverse complement strand
GTCACATGGTAGCTGTGTTGGTTCCAGATGGGGAGGGTCGAAACCCAGTTGTCTTTGGCATCTCGGTATACGGTGACGCCATGGCGAGGTGTGTAGCCTGGGTACGCAGTTCGGCATTGGGTGACGTAGGGAGAGCAAGCCGTCGCCATGTTCTCTGCGTTGTTGGCCACCACGATGAATTCGGCCCGCCCGTCGCCAGTGACGTCGGCCACCACGGGGTATTCCGTCCCGGTGCAGGATGTGTTGGGAACCTCGAAGAGGGTTCGAGTGCCACCGAGCCCATCGCCGGGCCCCTCGTAGACGCGGACGTAGCACTCGTCACCATAGATCACCTCGCTGAGCCCATTGCCATCAAAGTCAAACACACTGACCCCCGTGAAATTCGACGAGAAATCTCGGCTCGAGGTGGACCACAGGGGGGAGATGGTGTGTTCGAGGTCATCTCCAACTCGAAAGACCGTGAGGGCATTTCTGCTGGCGATGGCGATATCGGGTCTGCCATCGCCGTCGAAGTCGGCGATGGTGGGTGGGCCGCCGTGACCCTCGACCTGTCCATGGTTGCTGCTGAAGAGCATGCCGTGACGATCGAAGATGCGCAGGATGCCTTGTGAGATGACCGCGACCTCTGCGTGTCCATCGAGATCGAAGTCGGCGATGGCGGGCCAGCCGTCGGCGAAGCCCCTTGCATCTGCCGTTGGCCCCCAAGCCTCGCTGCCGCTGGCATGGTACGCCATGTTGCCGCCGACGAGCTCGAGCCCTGGGACCCCATCGAGGTCCACCGCAACGGTGAGCGGACCATAACTGCCGTTGCCCGTGGCTCCGGCTTTGCTCCAGAGCAGGTGGCCCTCGCTGTCGAAGACGGTGAAGCCGACGAAGACCTCGGCGCTGCCGTCGCCGTCGAGGTCGGCGACAGCAGGAGCCCCCACGAAGACCATGACATCGACGGGGTTGCCCTCGTGTGTGCCAAAGTCTGGGATGAGCTCGCCTTCGGCAGTGTAGCCGACAATGCCGTAGACCATGGGATTTCCGCGGGCAGCTCCAGCGATGATGGTGAGCGCGCCATCGCCGTCGAGATCGGCGATGGCAGGCGATGCGACCCAGTTGACCAGAGGCCCCGTCGGAGGCGTGCACCACAGCTCGGCAGGCCCACCGTCACAGTCTCCAGGTCCAGAGAGCGCGCAGAGGATGCCCCCAACAGTGGGTGTGCCCGGGACGTGCGCCGTGACCGGGACCACGATGTCGCTCACACCGTCGCCGTTGAGATCGGCGACGGCGGGCGTGGCGATGGCGTGACCAAAGGCAGGGTTTTCGGAGAATCCCTCCCAATGCCAGAGTTCCTGGGGGGCAAAATCGGCGCTTGGTCTGTATTCACATGTGGTGCTTTGAGGGATGGGCATGCAGCGCTCGAGGCTTGGGTCGCATTGTTGCTCCGGTGGGCAACTCCCTAACGCGCCGCAGGTTGTTGGCGCAACTGCGCCACATGCCTCACCCGGTGTCGTGCACTGGCCAAGGTAACAAAGCTCGCCTTCGGCGCAGCACACGGAGGTGCAACGGGCGTTTCCATGGCAATCGATGGCGCACACCCCCTCTTCACAGACGAAGCCATCTGGGCAGGGGACTTGCGTGTTACAGCGTCGCCCTGTCGGGTCTGGAAGCTCCTGCTCGTCCGCTTCATCGAGCTCCTCGATGAGCTCGCTCTCTTCACCATCGACAGAATCTGGAGCTGTCTCCTCGTCGACGAGCTCGACGTCGACTTCATGCTCGAGCTGGTCGGCCTCCACGTCGGCATCGTCGGCTTCGTCTTCGATCTCTGTCAGCTCTGCGTCGTCAGTGACGCAGCGTCCGCTCTCGCAGTGAGTACCCGAAGGGCAGCGAGCGCATGGGGAGCTCGTAGACTCATCGCTGCAGGACGGCACGACGAGAGCAAGGGAACAGAAGCAAACAAAGCTGAAGACTCGCATGCTGACCTCGATGGCCCGACGCTGGATTGCGCATTCCAGGCAGGCTCAGCTTAGCCAGTCTGAGCTTGCCGACGCAAGCTCAGCGGCGTGCGTGCCAGGGATGGCACGCAAAACCTGTCCATCTATGCAGCCAAAAGAAGCTGGGGAAACAGGCCAAACGCCCAATCAACAAAGGGATTCGAACGGGCTAGCCCCGGATTCTGCATACAATCAAAGGATAATCGTTGCGCTGTCCATGGCGTCTGCCCTCAGCACTGACCTCTTGTTGCGTGCCATCCCTGGCACGCACTCTTCGGGCTGACTTCGCAGCGAGTCTCCGCCTCCTGGCTGCGACTTCTTTGCGCCTCTGCGTCTTTGCGTGAGACTCCAAGACCATCGCCAACAGAAAGCTCGTTCTGGGCATGTCCAACTCGTACTGCAATTACTACTATGATTCATGAACTTGCAGGTGATGCGCATCACGCGGGCTTTGGCGGGGTGTGGGGCAGCGCCCCACCAACGAATCGTCCAAGCGACAACGACAACCCGCAAGCTCCACGGAAGCGTCTTGACTTGTGCGAGTCGATGCGCTAGTCCAGCGCTCGTCGTGCGTCGGGCCGGAGCGCGCTGTTTCAGCCGGGGGCCTTGCCCCCGTGGGAAATCCGGTGTGAGTCCGGTGCGGTCCCGCCACTGTAAGCAGTAAGGATTTCGACAAGATACCACTCGTCCATAGGGCGGGGAAGGGGTCGAGGTCCGCTGTGTTCTCTTGGATGCGTCGCATCTGCGCGCTCCTC
This sequence comes from Myxococcota bacterium, assembly GCA_034002465.1. Classification (GTDB taxonomy): domain Bacteria; phylum Myxococcota_A; class Bradymonadia; order UBA4248; family JAVFAO01; genus JAVFAO01. Next base: position 5,221 of record JAVFAO010000334.1, on the reverse strand, counting down.
GAGAACACGAGAGCTGTAAGCCAGGAGACCGGCTCTAGCCCTTCGGACACGCCTCTCGCGGAAAGGGGTCGTGCTCGTGTGGGATCGCGCTGGGTGCCAGTGGTGGCACATTTTTTTGTCGATTGGGCGCTTGGCCTGTCTATGCCTCCCTTGGGCTGCCGAGGTGTGGGCCGATGAGGCATGGCTCGAGCCCGTCGAGGTCGACGCCCCCACCGAGCCAGCAGAACCAGCGGCCAACACCAGCACCATCGAGCTGGACCAAGCCGCCTCCTTTGGTCGCAGCCTTTCGGAGCTGCTCTCCCGAGTCCCGGGACTCTACGTCAAGCGCGCAGGCAGCGTGCTTCAACCTGCCCGCGCACAACTGCGAGGGGCGGCGGCCGAACAGGTCGTCGTCACCCTCGATGGGGTCCCCCTCAATAGCCTCGCCAATGCCGCCTTCGACCTCTCGCTGATCCCCATCTACGCGCTGCAGGACGCCATCATCAGCAGAGGTGCAGGGAGCCTCGTCGTGGGAAGTGGCTCACAAGGCGGCGTCATCGCGCTGCGTTCCGCAGCCCAGGGCGAGCAACCCGACTCAGTCTCTGCAACACTCGGTGGCGGCAGCTTCGGACACTGGCATGGAAACCTGGCTGGCACCCTGAGCACGGATAGCGCGGCCATCCGGGCTGGCGTTGGCCTCAGCGCCGTCGAGGGAGATTTCGACTTCGTCGACCTTCACGGTGACGCGCAGACCCGCCAGAACAACGATGCCTTCCAAGTCGGCGCCTTCGCCTCGGGGCAGCTGACGCTCGCCGAGGCGGTGGCGCTCTCGAGCACCACGCTCTTCTCCTGGACAGAGCGTGGAGCCCCTGGTCCCAGTGAGTTCCCACAGCGTTTCTCGCTCGCTCGGAGCGAGGAGACGCAGTTTCTATCCGTGCTCAAGTCGGGCGCGAAGGAGGCCATCGGGCTGTTTGATGAGGCCTATCTCGATCCCCAGCTCAGCCTGGCTTATCGCTACGCGGGTTCAGTGTACGACAACCCCAAGGCCCTGCTCGGCGGCGCAAGCTACCACTCCGAGGCCCAGGAACACAGCTTGCGTCCTCACTTCGAGCTCTCGCTGCTCTACGGCAGCGCAGAGACCAAGCTCCTCCTGGCAAGCCGACACGAGTGGCTCGAGCGCACCCTGGAGAGTCAGCCCAGCGATGGCTTCGAACGCCATGGTTTCGCCGTCGCCGCCACCCAAGAGCTCTCGCCCTTTGCCAACGACGCCCTGATTCTGCAGGCGGGCCTGCGCATGGAGCTCGACGATGACGGCGAGATCGCTTGGATTCCCCGTGCTGAGCTCTTGCTTTCGCCCTGGCCGACGGCGTCACTGCAGCTCGACCTCGGGACGAGCTTTCGACGTCCTGCTTTTGATGAGCTCTATCTGCGCAGCGAGTTCATTCGGGGTAACCCTGAGCTGGAGAACGAAGAGGCGTTTCGCACGAGCGCGCGCTTGATGCTTCGCCCGCACCCGGCTCTGCGTGGTGATTTGGGGCTCTTCCTCATCGACTTCGAGAACCTCATCCAGTTCGTCCCCAACAACGCCCTCTTCTACCAGGCGACCAACCTGCGCGGGGCGTTGAGTCGCGGCGTCGAGCTGGAGTTGTGGACGCAGCCGTTCGAGGCGCTGAGCGCGACGCTTGCCTACACCTACACTTTGGCGGAGAGAAGCGCGCCGCCGCATTACCCACTGCCGGGACGCCCCAAGCATTTGATGAGTGCGCTGATTGGTTTTGAATACGATCCACTGCATCTCGAGCTCGAAGCGCGATACGTATCCGAGCGTAGTCTTGATGTTTTCGGAAAGCGAATGGCTGCTTCTGCAGTCTTCCTGGACGCGTCCGCGTCAGTTGCTCTGTTCTCGGCATGGAGCGTCTCCGTGAGCGCCTCGAACATCCTCGATGTCAGAGATGCCATCGATGCCTTGCAGTACCCTCTGCCATCGCGAGCCTTCTTTGCGAGCCTCGCTTTCAAGATGGCGGATTCAGCGGATTCCAGTGTTTCGGAGTTCGAAGCAATTGAGGAGTGAGAATGCGAATGGGACGAAGCGTTTCTACTTTGCTTTTCGCCGTTGTTCTTGGCTGGAGCCCGATGGGCTGTGACGACGGTGATGACCCAGTCAATCATCCTGAAGACCAGGATGCAGAGCTCGATAGCTTTGACTCCGACGACTGTGAGGGCGAGCAGCACGAGACTGAGCAAAGCGAAGTCGTGCTCTGCCAGCGTGAAGCCGTGGCCAATCCGCAAGCTGCCGTGAGCACTGCGCTGCTTGCACTCGGTACCTTCCCCAATGCCATCGCGGTGGACGGGGGCTACGCCTACGTGGTCAACTCCGGTGACAACGCGGTGCAGCGCTATGAGCTCGGCAACCCCTCAGCGTCGCAGGCGTCGTTCATTACGCTTGGCAAGGACCAGAGCCCCTACGATCTCGCGATCTCTGGAGAATACGTCTTTGTCAGCAATAATCTTGGCAACACCCTCGCCGTTGGTATGAAATCCGGAGGGGAGGCTGCGCTCGTCAGCGACGATTCGATCCGGGCACCTCAAGATGTCTTGGTGACGGAAGAATACATTCTCGTGGCCGCTACGGAGTTCAGCTATCCCGCACCCAGCGAGCGTTTCGGGAGTCTCTTGGTCTTTTCACGTGAAGCAGAGCCCAAGTTTCTCAGGCGCATCGAGACGAGCTACTCCAACCCGCAATTTCTGCAGCGCTATGGTGAGGACGTGCTCGTCATCTCGAGCGGTGCGACCGACTTCGACCTAGAGACCTATCTGTTGAGCCCACTGACCGAGGGTGGCGTCGACCGCTTCTCGCTCGATACGCTGCTGACCGCCGCTGGCCCTGAGCGCAGCTTTCCTTTGGGGATGAATGGGCTCATCGGCAACCCAGGGCGTCCGGCGCTCATTGGTGACTTGCTCTTTTTGGGCAGCGGCACTGCGCCCACGCTCTTCGTGCTCGACTTGAGCACGAATCAGGTCCTCCACGACGCGCAGTCACCGCTACGGGTTTTCGATGCTGGCTCGGCCAACGCGTTGGTGGCTCCCTTTGCTGGACCCTTTGGCTTGCTCTACGTGCTGGATTTCAACAACGATGCGCTCTGGGTCTATGAGCCTGGTTGCGGCGAGTGGCTGCTTGGCCCGCTTGATATCGGGGAGAGCGAGGAGTTGATGGAGGGACCCCTGGATTTGGCCTGGAGCGACGATACCCACGCGCATGTCTTGATGTCGGTCTCGTCCTCGATCACCGCCATTGATGTAGGGGCGCTCACACGTTAGCTTGTGCCCCCCTGATTGGCAGTCTACAAGTGCGAGGCGGTGAAGCCTGTTTTTCAGCGCGGCTCAGGCCAAGCGGATGAGCAGGCCGTCATTCTCGATGCTGAGCAAGACGCGTCCTTGGTCGAAGAGGGCGTTCTCGACCTGCTGTTCGCGCAACAAGACATGGGCGCGCAGGTTGCCCTGTTCATCGCGCAGCGACACGCTCACGGCGTCGGCTGGCAGCGCGACGCGGGCAGTGTCTCGGCTGAGCTCGGCGACGGCGATGGGAATGCCGTCGACTTCGATCACGAGCCGCTCGGCGGCTTGGGCAATGCGCTGAGGGCGCGATTGAATATGCTCGATGAGCCTGGCCAAACGAAGGGCGGGGTCGGCCGGGCTACCTGCCGCATCCTGCTCGGACACTGCCGACGGGGCGGCGCTTGCGACTGCTTTCATGGGCTTCTCCTTTGCGCGTGCAGGAACTTTTTGTTGATTGGGCGCTTGGCCTGTTTCCCCAACCTCTTGTTGCGCTTGGCCTGTTTTTCCAAGTTCTTGTCGATTGGGCGCTTGGCCTGTTCTCGCCACTTCTGGTCGATTGGGCGCTTGGCCTGTTCTCGCCACTTCTTGTCGATTGGACGCTTGGCCTCTTCCCCAAGTTCTTCAGAGGACGTGTTGGACATCGAGAGACGATGGATTCATGCCGACCGAAGCGCGATGTCCCTGGCCCAACGCCTGAACATGCGGCCTCGTCACCCGGGATCAGAGAGCGCGTGGGGGCCAGGTCTGGTGTTGACGGTACGCCATGCCCTGCTCAAAGCCACGTTGCCAGTACTTGCGGTTCGCTGCATCCGGTTCCGGCTGGGTCTCACACAAGGCATGCACCCAGCCGCGCAGGAGCTCGCGCCCGCGGGCCGCGCTCTGGCGGTGCGTCTTCTCGATCGGCATGTGTTCGCCAATCTCCTCCCATGAAACCCCGTCAAGATAGCGCAGGCGCACAATCTCGAGATCGCGCTCGACATTCTTGTGCGTCGCTCGCAGTGCGCGCGGCAGCTCCTCAAAACCCAGGCGCAGCGCGTGCAGCTCCAGAGAAGCGAGCACCTCTGCCTCAGGATTCGAGCTCGAACGGGGCTCAGGCAGCCAGGCTCCCGGATGCTCCTCGGCGTCCAGGTCCCCTGTCATTCCTCCCCCAAGTACCGCCTGCCGCCGACGCCGTCGACTCTCATCGATGACCGTGTTCTTGACGATGGTCATCGCGAAAGCAATGCCGCTTCGGGGCCCCCGATCCTCGATGAGCGAGGACATGAACTTCTCCACAGAGATGCACAGCGCATCGTCGGCGAAGTCCTCCATGCCGTGCCGCAGACAGAGGCGCTCCGCCTCGCGCTGCAGCTCGGCAAAATGCTCAGTGAAGAACTCCTCGACGAATTCGGGCTCTTCAACGGGCAAGTAAACCCCATCGGAGGAAAACTTTTCGAGTTCCTGGCTCATCGAGCGATGCTCCATGCGCGACGCCGTCCATCGACGCGGCGAGGTGCTCGCAACGTTCGATATCGCTATCGGTGACGCGAGCGATCGATCTTGTAACGCGAAACGTGGTGCCTGTCTCGGCTGTACGCTGCCTACTCAGCCGCGAGCCAGAGCGAATTGCAGACAAGAGTGTTTGGCCTTGTCACGCGTTCTCGCATGGCGAACGCGACAAAGCCTTGCGTTTGCCGAGGCTTCGGGCCATCATGAAAAGGGATGACAGCTTCGATGCCCGATGGGCGCTGCTCTGCTTTTCCCCCATTTCTTTATCAAGGATGACTGTCCATGAATCTGGGAGACCGAATTCGGCAGATCCGCTTCCAACAGGGTCTGCAAATCTGGGAGTTGTCGCAGCGAACAGGCTTGGACGAACAGACCTTGTCCGAGGCCGAGCAAGGCGCACGCACACTCACGTACGTCG
>JAVFAO010000333.1:0-8018 GCA_034002465.1 Myxococcota bacterium | reverse complement strand
CAAGAACAGGAGTGGGGCAAGCCCCAGGTCCTCTTCGCCTTCCTGACGCTCATCGACGCGGTTCCTGAGGTGTCCAAGATCTTCGTCCGGTTCTTGAAGGAAGTCGATGTCGCTCGGCTGACCGCGCCAATCGTGCCATTGCTTGGGGACAAGCCGTGGGCAGCTGACCTCTTGACGAGATGGAAGGGGGCCGACGGAACACCCAAACCAGTGAGGAACGCCATCTCTATTCTAACGAAGGAGGCGTGATGGGAACCTCAGCCTCGAGTACCGGCCCCAGTGGCGGGGTGCCTTTGGTACCCCCTTGGGTCCCCGACCCTTCCGATGTGTCAACGCAAGACGATGATGGCTCGGCTGCTCCGGTGGCCACCGCTCCATCTGCTCGGTTCGGCGGAGCCCGCCGAGCTCTCGGTGAGTTCGGCAAGAACGGATCAAACCACAACCTCGGGAAAGGACTTGAGCGGTACATCAGTCGAGGGCTTGGCGGAAGTCGAATGGCCGCGCGCAGGATGGGTGGCGCAGCGGTTCGCTCCGGGAGTCTTTACGGTGCTCTGCAATCCTTGGCAGGCTCCCCCACTTCCGATGCGAAGCCGTTCGATCCAGTCACACTCGCGGGGCTCTCCGCGCTCGCAGTCATTGACGTACTTGTCGATTTCGTAAGTCCGATCGACGGTTCACAAGACGCCGAGTCCAGCCAGCACGCGATCGCAGCAGCGTTGTCGGATTTACTCGAGACGCACCCGAACCTCGATCTCAAAGCGTTGACTTCGGAAGAGGTTTTCTGGGTCTTCGTGCGCCATCTTGTTTATGAAATCCACTATCGCGTGCAACTCGATGTTGGGAAAGCAGTTATCCGGAACGCCCCCTCTCTCCCTGCTGCAATGAAGCGGCTTGATGAGATTCGGGACTACATTCAGGAGACTGTGTCTGCCGCGTTCCGCAAGCGGCGCTCGTCGGATCCCCCACTGACGCGCGCAGCCGCAACCGCACTGGCGAGCAGTATCCTGGAGGATACGTTCGCGGTTTTCGAGGAGTACGTCGAATGAAGGTCATCTGCGCGCCCGATCCGACCGCTCTCATGTACGGCGAGCGGGCATTTGCGATGATGCAGCCTCCTGCGGATCCATCTCATGGAGTCGTCGGTCTGACCTTCCGCGAGGCAGTGCGGCGCCAAGGCGTCGCGCCCTCTTTGGCGGCATGGGACTTTGCGATTCTTGCCTTAGCTGCCGTCGCTGCTGACTTTGGATGCCGACGACGCACAAGCCCTGATGGCTGGACTCGAGAAATCGAACTCCATGTTGCGCTTGTCGACCCAGTCGCTTGGGCGCCCCACATAGTAGGCGTCGAGAGGGCTCTGGAGTTTCTGACGGGTGACCTTTGGTCGATTTCGGTTCATCCCGGTGGTCTCGCGCCGCTCCCGAGCTCCAGTCGGGTGAAGCGTCCCTCGGTTCACGGGGATTGCGTCTGTTTGCTTTCCGGTGGACTGGACAGCTTGGTAGGTGCCATCGATCTCGCTACCGCCAGCCGCACCCCCGTGTTCGTCAGTCAGGTCGCCTCAGGAGACTCAGGGCGGCAGAGGTCTTTCGCGAAGGCGGTTGCCCCAGCGTGTGGCCACGTACAGCTCTCGCACGCAACACGAGTGAGAGGGACAGCCGAGCGGTCGCAACGGGCTCGATCCATCATCTTTCTGGCATTCGGTGCGGTTGTTGCGTCTTCGAGCCAAACTGCTGAGACCGATTCCTGCCCTTTGATCGTCCCAGAGAACGGATTCATCAGCTACAATGTGCCGTTGACTCCGCTCCGAATTGGAAGCCTGAGCACTCGTACCACGCACCCCCATTTTCTGCGCCTCATCCAGGATGTGTGGGATCAGGCTGGCTTGAACGTCCGAATTTTCAACCCCTACCAGCACCACACGAAGGGCGAGATGCTGCAGCAATGCTTAAACCAAGTCCTTCTGAGCCAGTACGTCTCATCCTCCACGAGCTGCAGCCGGTTCGGACGGTACAACTATCAGCACTGTGGTCGGTGCGTTCCCTGTCTCGTACGACGTGCGGCATTCAAGGCCTGGGGACAGCCAGATACTACGGCGTATGTGCACGCAAACCTGGGAGAACAATGCGAATTTGATGACGTGCGTGCTGCTGCACTCGCTTGCCTCCGAGCGAAGTCCGTTGGCGTGAGGAGGTGGGAGAACAATGCGCTCAACAGTCGCTACATCGCGAACGTACCGGATGCAGTAGCTGTCGTTGAGCGTGGTTTGGAGGAGATTCGAGACCTGCTGAAGTGTCAAGGAGTGCTGTGATTGACTTCCACTGTCACGTAGACCTGTACCCCGATCCGAAGGGACTTGTTGCTGAGATAGCACAGCGGCGATGCTACGTTCTGGCAGTTACGACAACGCCACTGGCGTGGGTAGGGACCTGTGCTGTGGTTGGGGATGCGCCCAGAATACAGGTCGGCCTTGGTCTTCATCCTGAGCTCGTTGCACAGCGGCATCGGGAAGTGAGCGAGTTCGAGCGGCTACTTCCACAGGCCCGCTACGTTGGCGAGATCGGCTTGGATGGCTCTGCTCGTCACCGCGGCAGTTTTCGTTTGCAGCAGGAGGTGCTTCGAGAATTGCTCAGGCTGATGGCCCAAGCCGGCGGACGAATCATGAGCATTCACTCGCGTGGGGCCGCGACAGCAGTGCTTGATGAGGTTGAACGTCAGCCCGATGCAGGCGTTGCGGTGTTGCACTGGTTCAATGGCAGCAACGGCGAATTGTTGCGCGCGGTGCACCTGGGCTGTTGGTTCAGCGTGGGCCCAGTGATGATGCAGACGATGAGGGGACAGGCTTTACTCAAGAGGATGCCCCGCGACCGGGTCCTGACTGAGTCCGACGGCCCATTTGCCCGAGAGGACGGTAGACCGATCGGTCCCTGTGGGATCATGAACGTCGTTCGAGTATTGGGGGCCGTCTGGCAGATGAGCGAGGACGATGTCGAGCAGCAGCTGAGCACAAACCTGAGGACACTTGCTGGCACATGGTCCCCCCCTTGTCCCCTGCCATCGTCAAGATATTGCGCTCCTGTTTGACTTCGTGGCGTCGTTCCGAAAGGTTCTCTGCCGCCACACCGGACTACATGTCCTGTGACCCAGGCCACATCCTGTCCAGACCACCTCTTCGCTGACAGCTTCTGTCAAGCCTGAGCATTGCTTCTCCTGCTCATTGCCCTAGTCTCAAGCTGTGGGCCCCAACACAAGGAGCAGGACCATGACCCAAGGCACCGCACTCGCAAAGACGACCTCCACCCAAGCATGCAAGACCTCGCGCTACGCGCTCATCGCCGCCGTGACCCTCGCCGTGTTCGCCTGTCAGCACCAGGCGCCCAGCCCTGTCGCTACCGATGCAGAGGAGGACGCAGCGCCGAGCGCCGAGCTCCTGCTCGAGGAGCTGGCCTTTCGTTTCCTGGACCCGCTCGCCACTGAAGCCTCCCTTCGTGACCTCATTTGCCAGGAGGACCTCGACGTCGCTTCACCGGACGCCCTCTCCAAAGAGCTCGCCGTTCGCCAGAAGCTGAGCGAGCTGGTCCTGGGGGCCGTGCGCTTCGATGCAACCGAAGCACAGGCACAGGACGCCTCTGAGACGCCCAGCAACACGAAGACAGCCGCCCAGGACCCTGATGACGGCGGCAAGCCCAGCACTGCACGGCTCACTGTGCGTGCCCGAAACCAGGACAACAGCGCAACCCTCGTCAGCGTGCTGTTCCGTCAGCAGGGTGACACCTGGTGTGTCGATACCGGCTGGGCTGCCGCCGCCCACGCGCGTGAGCTCGAACGAGCGCGTCGCACAGTTCTGGAAGCTGCCATTGCGTCGATCGAGGAAGCCAGCGACTTGAGCGTGGAGTTCCGGTATCCGGAAGCCCGCCGGCTTCTCGACCAAGCCGAGGCATCGCTCGCGACAGTCGGCAACGACGAGGCCGCGGTCGAGAACGTCAGGAGCCAAGTGGCGGAGGCCAAGGCCGCTCTGGGCGTGCTCGAGGCGAAATGGATTACCGGACGCTGGACGAAACGTGAAGACCTGGATCCCATGACCGATGTCCGAAACGTTACAGCGTCGCTGCACGGCAAAGGTGAGAGCAGAGCAATGCTCACGTTACGCTGCTCGCGTGGGGAACTCGACGCCTACGTCAGCTCTGAGCACATGCTCGATGCATCCTGGCGCAACGACCAGGTCACGGGTCAACACCGCTTCGGCAGCGAGCCAGCTGAGAAGCTCACTGGAGGCAGGAGCACCGACTACCATGCGGTTTTCCTCTCCAAACCCAGTGCCTGGCTCGAGCTCTTGCGCGCCCACGACGGTCAGAGCTGGACGGTCGAGCTGCCGGTTCACAACCGCCGCCCCGTGACCCTGCAGTTCGAACTCGAGGGCGCAGCCCAAGCCATCGCGCTGGTGGCTGAGGCCTGCCCCAACTCAAAATGAGCGACGCCAAGGTGCGCTCCACTGGGGCCGACTGTTCGCCCCTGTGCGGCTTCGCGACGGTTTGGGTGCCGCTGCCGTGAGTGCCTCAATGCACTGACACGTCGTCATTGAGACGCTGCCAATCGGGAGCACGGGCTTGAGCCAGACTCGGCGCCCATGGTAGCTTGGCACCGGTTGCGGCGACGGACCGAGCGCGGCAATCGTTTTCGTCGAGCTCAGGAGCTAGAAGGATGATCACCTCCGTAGAAGTGCGAGGGTACCGGGCGCTTCGAGCGGTCGCCGTTCCGCTGTCGGGCTTCCAAGTGCTCGTTGGCCCCAATGCGTCCGGCAAAAGTACCTTCTTCGACGCACTCGCCTTCGTGCGCGATGTGATGCAGGTGGGTCTCGAGTCTGCGATTTTTGGAAACCTTCGTGTCAATGTGCCGATGCGAGCGGCCGATCCGCTGGAGCTTAGCTGGCGCCGTGAGGGTGCGCCGATCGAGCTGGCCTTGGTGGCGGATATTCCGGACTCCAAGAGGCGCGACGATATCCATCGCCGGTTGCGCTATGAGTTGTCCATTGAGACCCGCGGCGAGCTGCGCTTTGCGAACGAGACGCTCTGGCTCTGTCCGGCAGACAACGGCGGTGAGCAACGGCAGCGGGAGCGCTTTCCCGTGGACAGCCAGTCATCGCCAAGCATCATCCATGGCACCACCCCGAGAGGGTGGAGAAAAGTCGTCTCCAAAACCCAGAGCGGAAACGACTATTTCAAGGCGGAGAGCTCAGACTGGAACAATCAGTTCCGCCTCGGTCCATCGAAGTCGGCGCTCGCAAACTTGCCTGAGGACGAGCAGCGCTTTCCGCTCGCAATATGGTTCAAGCGCTTGCTCATGGAAGAGACCTATGTGTTGTCGTTGAATGCCGAGGCTATGCGTCTGCCATCGCCCGCTGGGTCGTCAGCCAAGCTGCTGCCCGATGGCGCCAACCTGGCCTGGGCAGTTCATGCATTGGAGACCGCTGAGCCCGAGCGGCTGTCGAGCTGGATTGGGCACCTACAAAGCAGCTTGCGCGACCTCAGAGCCGTCCGCACACGTGAAAAACCCGAGGATCGTTCGCGCTACGTCGAGGTCGAATACGCCAATGGTCTGACGACACCATCCTGGCTGCTTTCGGACGGCACACTGCGAATGCTCGCCCTGACCATCCTGGCCTATGCCCGGAGTTCTCCAGCCACCATCCTCATCGAGGAACCAGAAAACGGCATCCATCCCCAGGCTATCGAAACCGTCATCCAGTCCCTCCAGTCCGTCTATGACGCGCAGCTTTTCTTGGCCACTCATTCCCCCGTGGTGCTGAGCCTGCTTCGCAGCGAACAGCTCTTGTGTTTCGGCAAAGCCGAGAGCGGCGCCGTCGACATCGTCGCTGGCAACCAGCACCCACGCCTGCGGGAGTGGAAGGCGGCCGTTCATTTAGGAGATCTGCTCGCAACCGGAGTGTTGGGATGAGAGCGCTGGGATTCTTGGTCGCCGACAAAAACATGGAGGCCTGTCTACATGGCTTGTTGGGCAGAGATGGCTGGCATCAGTCCCTCGGCTGCGCACCGGTGGACGTGGGCGAGCGCGATGTCTTCGTCGCGGCAGGGCACAGCGATCCCGGCCTCTACGCTCACGGCGCGGAGCTACTACGGCCATTCCAGGGTAGCTACGAGCATATGGTGGTCATGATTGACGCCGAATGGAGTGGCAGTCCTGGGGTCGACGACATCCAGCGCAACATCTCCTCTCACCTCAGCCGTGCTGGCTGGTCAGGTGGGCGCGGACTGGCACTGGTGCTCAATCCCGAAGTGGATGTCTGGCTCTGGACTCGGACCGAGCACACCGCCCGCTGTCTAGGGTGGAGGAGTTGGAGCAGCCTCTGCGCTGCTTTGGAAGATGCAGGCTGGTGGACTGCCGAGCAGAGTAAGCCACCAAGACCCAAAGAGGCAGCCGAGTGGGCCCTGCGCAAGGTGCGCGAGCCCCGCTCATCTCGCATCTATCGTCGGCTCGCCGAGACAGTGGGATTGAGTCGCTGCAACGACCCCGCGTTCGTCGCACTCCGCGATGCCTTCAGGCGTTGGTTTCCGCCAGACCCGAAGTGACGACCGGTATCGGTTCTCGGACGTGCCCTCCGGACTTGTTGCGCATATCCAAGGAGGGCGGACACGCAGGTCCGCCCCTACCTGTCGGGGATGCGGCTCGTCTCCGACAACGGGCCCCATAGCCTAGCTCGGGCCTTGCTCGTCTCGGCCAATGGGCTCCGTAGCCAGCCTCGGGTCTTGCTCGTCTCGGACAATGGGCTCCATAGCCAGCCTTGGGCCTTGCTCGTCTCGGACGATGGGCTCCATAGCCAGCCTTGGGCCTGGCTCGTCTCGGACAACGGTCTTCATAGGCTGCCTCGGGCCTTGCAGGTCTCGGACAATGGGCTTCATAGCCAGCCTCGGGCCTTGCTCGTCTCGGACGCTGAGCTCCATAGCCAGCCTCGGGCTTTGCTCGTCTCGGACAATGGGCTCCATAGCCAGCCTCGGGCCTTGCTCGTCTCGTACAATGGGCTTCATAGCCAGCCTCGGGCCTTGCTGGTCTCGGGCAATGGGCTCCATAGCCAGCCTCGGGCCTTGCTCGTCTCGGACAATGGGCTCTATAGCCAGCCTCGGGCCTTGCTCGTCTACTTGGTGGCGAGGTCGACCCGCGTTGGGGAAATCCGCTTGGGGTGGTACGGCTCTGTGGGGCCGTTCAGCTAAAGCCCAGCTCTTCGAGACGGGCGAGGTTGGCCTGCACCCTGGCGTCGTCGGGGCGAAGCGCCGAGGCGGCGCGGAGGCTCCGCAGCGCCTCGGGGTAGTCCTTCTCGAGCATCGCCGAGATGGCGTCGTCCATCAGCGCATCGAAGTCGTGGGTGGGGGTGACCGCGGCGGGCGGCTCTGGCTCCGGACGAAGGGCTGCTGCAGGTGCCAGCTCGCGAGAGAGGGTCTTGGCGTTGTGCTTGGAGCTCTGCTCAGGGCGCTTTCCAAGCTCTGAGATTCTGTTTCCTAGGCCCATTGGCGTCCTCGCCCCTTGCCCCAGAGAGAGGTGCCGAAGCGCTTGGCTGCTGCCGACGGCGGCGAGGGCTGCATGTGAGGAGGAGACGACAGGGACCGGTACGGCGCCATGTGCGGCGAGGATGCGCTGCAAAATGGGCAGCAGCTCGCCTGCGTTCTGCGGGCGCTCCTCGGGTTGAATGGCGAGACAGTAGAGCAGTAGCTCATCGAGCTCCTCGGGCACTTTGGTCACCGTCGAGAGGCGCGGCGCGGGCTGGACGAGCCTGGCGTACATCGCCGTGTCCTCTCTGAAGGGGAGCTGGCCGCTGAAGAGCTCGAAGAGGGTGACCCCGAGCTGGTAGACGTCGGAGGCTGGGGTGATGGCCGAGCCTTGGAGCTGCTCTGGGGACATGTAGGCGGGGGTGCCGCGGATTCGGGTGGCCTTGAAGCCGAGCTCACTAAGGCGACGGGCGAGGCCAAAGTCGATGAGCTTGACCGCGCCGTCCTTGCGTAACATGACGTTGC
>JAVFAO010000332.1:0-8024 GCA_034002465.1 Myxococcota bacterium | reverse complement strand
TGCGGGAGTTCGAGAACGAGGTCGCGGTCAGCGCCTATCTGATGTTGGACATCTCGACGAGCATGCGTGGCGCCAGTGATCGGCCGGACAAGCTGGAGCATGCCATCGAGCTGTGCATGGCGATGGCACGTTCGCTCTCGAAGGGGAGCGACCGCTTTGGGCTCATTAGCTTTGACGAGCGGGTCTATGGACACGTCGCGGCCGCCGAGGGCGGGCGTCAATCGCACCGCGTTGGTCAGCATTTGCTGGGGCTGCATCAGCTCGTCGACGAAGAGAGCAGCGATTTCGACGATGACGAGGTGGTGGAGCATTTGGTGCGTTATCTGATGTTGCAGCACCGTTTGGACTTTCGGCACATGAACCCGCGGCGGCGCAGCGCGGATCACGAGGAGGGCATCGAGGACCGGATCAACGTCGTGCTGCTCAACCGCTGGCTCAACCAACAGCTCAAGCAGAGCCCGAAGGAGCTGCTCGCGTCGCTGCAGGTGGGGGTGGTGCGGCCGGAGCAGAGTTTTGCTCGGCGTTATTGTCAGCTCCACGGGATAGAGCTGCCCTATCGCAGCGAGGCGCGTTATGGCGGCAAAGACAACGGTTTGCTCGCCGCCCTCGAGTGCGCTTTGACGAACGCGCGTCAGCCTTCACTGTTTCTGATCGTGAGTGATCTCAACGGGCTGCTCGACTACGCGCGCTGCGCGCGGGCGATGCAGCTGGCCAAGAGCAAGCACCACCGAGTCCTGATCCTCGCGCCGTACACGCCGAGCTACTTCGAGGAGGCGTCAACGGAGCAAGCGTCAAAGAGTGTGGAGCTGCAGACGCAGCGCGTGCTTCATGGCTTGTTTTCGGAGGTGGAGCGTCGCGAGCGAGAGAAGGCGCTGCGGGTGTTGTCGAAGGCGGGCATTCCCGTGCTCGACATGCGCCGCTCAGACGGCGTCGAGGCCCTGCTGCAGCGGATCAGCACAGGAAGGGCGTAGGGGCTGGCGTTGCGAGAGTTCGCCAGTCGACAAGAAAAAAGAGAAGGGATTCCAAAGGGCTAGCCCTTTGGCGGGGTGTGGGGCAGCGCCCCACGAAGACAAATCAAAGGGATGCGCGAGTCGCTCGCAGAGCGCGAGCAATGTCGAAGTGGTCGAGATTGACGGGGCGCTATCACCTTCATTGCCTTGGGTCAACGGCGCGCGAGGCGAACGAGGCGAACACGCGTTGTGGTTTGGCTTGGGCAACGCTTGAGGATAACAGGACGCTCATTCGTCAACGACGCAGGCCTCGTCGAAGTCGAGGCGCGCAGCGCGGGGGCGATTTTTCGCAGGGTCTCCGTGTCCGAGGTTGAGCAGCATGATGCTGCGCCAGGGGCGCTCGGCGAAGAAGGTGGCGTCGAGCTTGGGGGCGTCGAAGCCACCCATGGGGCCGCAGTCGAGGCCGTGGGCGCGGGCGGCGATGATGAAGTAGGCGGACTGGAGGGTGGCGTTCATGCGCGCGAAGCGCTCGGCGCCCTCTGGGTCGGCGGCGAAGCGCTCCAAGGCGCCTTCCATATAGGGCGCAAGTTTTGGCAATTGCTTGTAGAATTCGAGGTCAGCGGCGAGTATCGCGGTGACCGGCGCGGCGCGGGTTTTGTCGACGTTGCCGGAGGAGAGACAATCGAGCAGCTTGCGCTTGGCCTCGGGGCTGCGCACGAAGTGGACGCGCAGGGGTTGTGCGTTCATGGCGGTGGGGGCCATACGTGCGCTGTCGTAGATGCTGCGCAACACCTGCTCGTCGATGGCTTCGGCGCGCCAGGCGACATGGGTGCGGGCTTTGAGGAAGAGGAGGTCGAGGGCTTCGGGAGTGAGACCGTTCATGGCTTCGTCCTGTGAGTAAGTGTTCTCGAAAACGTTAGCTTGGCGCGTCAAGCGCGACCGGCGCTACAGGCCTCTTCTCAAGGTAGCGATCAGGGAGCAGGTATCAAGACGAGTCCTCGCTGCCGCTGAGGAGTGAATCGATGATGCGTGCCGAGGTGACTTGATCTCACGCACCAAGCTCACCATGATACGCTTGGTGGCTCGATATGGAGGAGCTCTCATGCGCTATCTCGGTACTTCGGTTCTCGCCTTTTCGCTGTTCCTGCTCTTGCCCATGGTGGCGTGCAAAGCCGATGAGCAAAAGACCATCGTGGCTCCTGCCGACGTCGCCGCGCCGCCCGTCGATGCCGAGCGCAGCGCCAGTGGCTTGGCGTGGAAGGTGCTCGTCGAGGGCAAGGGCCAAAAACATCCTTCGGCCACAGACACGGTCGAGGTGCACTACACTGGCTGGACCACCGACGGAAAGATGTTCGATTCCTCGGTCGTGCGTGGCGAGCCGATAAGCTTCCCGCTGAGCGCGGTGATCAAGGGCTGGACCGAAGGGGTTCAGCTCATGGTCGAGGGGGAGACGCGGCGGCTGTGGATCCCTGCCGAGTTGGCGTATGGTGAGCGTCCGGGGGCCGGTCGTCCGGCAGGGATGTTGGTCTTCGACGTGGAGCTGCTCCGGATCAACCCTTGAGCCGCGGGCCTGTAGGGGAGAAGGCATGAGCGACGGACTTCGCGAGCTCCACATCACCGGCTTCGCCTCCCTGGCTGACGTGCGCCTTCGGCCCGGGCGTTTGACGGTGCTCATCGGCCCGAACGCGGCGGGAAAGTCGAACATCCTAAGGGCGCTGCGCATGGTCCCGCTGATGCTCACAGGCTCCCTGCAGCGCTTCGTGGGGGAGGCAGGTGGTGCCGCCGCGCTCCTCCATTACGGGCCGAAGCACAGCCAGACGCTTGCCCTACGTCTCGACTTCGTTCAGGGCGAGCGCTGCAACGTCTACGAGGCCCAGCTGGGCTTCGCGGCGGGCGACAGGCTCTTGTACCTCGACGAGTCGGTAGGCTACCAGCCGACACCGGATGCCGAGCTTCGCACGACGTCGCTTGGTGCAGGGCACTGGGAGTCGGGGCTGCGCTCGGCCCGGGCCAGTGACGCGACAGCACGCGCCGTGCACGATTGGCTCTCCCAGCTCACCTTCTTCCACTTCCATGACACCTCGATGAGTTCAGCGCTGCGCACCCACGCGCGAGCCGAGGACGATCCATTCCTCCGCTCGGACGGCAGCAACCTGGCGGCCTATCTGCGCCGCCTCGAGCAGAGCGAGGACGAAGCCGAGGGCAAGGCCTGGCGCCGGATCAACCACTTTGTCAGCCGGATCGCTCCCGCTGTGAAGGTGCTCGCACCGACCCTGGTCAACGGGAACGCGGTGCGTCTGGACTGGATCGATGATCACGACGAGCGTTTTGGCGCGCACCAGCTCTCGGATGGGACGTTGCGCGCCATCGCGCTGATCACGGCGTTCGCCCAACCGACCGCCCAACTCCCGAAGTTCATGTGCATCGACGAGCCCGAGCTTGGCTTGCACCCCTCGGCCATTCGCGTGCTCGCCGAGCTTGCCCGCTCGGTGTCGCGGCATACGCAGGTGCTCTTCGCCACCCAGTCCACCGCCTTCCTCGACCACTTCGAGCCCTCCGAGGTGGTCGTGGTCGAACGTGAGGATGGTGCCAGCACCCTCCGCCGCTACGATGAAGCTTCGCTCGCCTCGTGGTTGGAGGACTACAGCTTGTCGGAGGTCTTCGACAAAGGCGTCATCGGAGGTCGTCCCTGATGCGCTTGATCGTCGTCGTCGAAGGTCAGACCGAAGAAGCGTTCGTCAAGGAGGTGCTCAAGCCCCACCTCGATGGCCGCGGTGTCTATACGTCGGCGACCATTGTCGGGAAGATACTCGCTCAGAGGCGCGGCCATCGCGGCCGCGGCGGCGGACACTTCCGACACTGGGAAAAGGACCTCGCTCGCATTCTCAAGGGCGATCTCAGCGATGACCTGCGCGTGACAACGCTCTTCGACCTCTACGGCCTGCCCGAGGACTTTCCCGGTTTGGAAGAGCACGGGAGCGACACGGACACGGTGCGACGTTGCGCCTCCCTCGAGAAGGCATTGGCCGACGTCGTCGATGACAGCCGCTTCATCCCGTACCTCCAGCGCCACGAGTTCGAAGCCCTGGTGCTTGCTGCGCTGCCCTCGTTGCGCGCGCTGCTCGATGCCGAGGATGACCTCGCCGGGCTGATGACGCTCGAGGCCGCCGTCTCCCTCACCGCCCCTGAGGACCTCAACGACGGCGCGGACACAGCGCCCTCCAAGCGCTTGCTGGCGCACGTCCCCGGTTTCAGGAAATCACTGCACGGGCCGCTCGCCACCAGCGACACGGGACTCGCCCGGCTGCGTGAACAGTGCCCTCGCTTCGACGCGTGGGTGAGCATGCTCGAGAGACGACATAAGTGAAGTGAAGACTGGGGCTGGCGGCCCTTGTATTCGAGAACAAGCAGGAGACCACCCCCCCCAACCCCCCAACCCCCTCTCCATGCATGGAGATGGGGAGTCGCGGGTGAGAGGGTATTCCCTGGTGGGCTTGGGACTTGTCCGGCCTCTGATCCTACGAGACACAGACTGGGTTCCAAGCGCGAGTGACTCGACGAGTGGGTGTGTGATGGATAGGGCCTGTTCCCCGATCTTGTGGAGCCTGAAAGAGGGCCGAGCTTGTTGCTCGCATCCTGCTCGCAACCCTTCGGGTTTACACGACTCTTCGCCATCCATGGCTGCGAGTTCAGATCACGGCGAGGAAGGTGAAGCATGTGCGCGGGGACACTCTGATGCATCATGATGAGTGGAATACAATTCCCGGGCCTCACAACTGAACCTGGCTCGCCGACGCCGTATTCAAGGAGTCTCCACATCAAGCCATTCCGAAAACTGACACAGAAAACTGATTGACAACAGGAAATCTCACTCCTACGGTGGAGAAGATGCGTCGCGCGCTCACAACCAAGAGGAGGTCTCAAGCCCCCAAACCCTTTCCGCACAACGCGCTGAGCCAATCCAAAGGCAGCGAAGGGCACGCATCCTCTCGATATTCCGAAGGAATGGCAGCTATCGACAGGCCGGTGCGCGGATGCGAGCGATTGCACAAAGGAACGACGATGCGAAGCAAGTTCGTGTTCTTATGTTGCTTTGTTCTCGTTTGTAGCGAGCCTCCAGTCCCCAAGAACGGTGACGATGCCCTGGGAACGCTCTCTTCCCCACTCTCAGCAGTTGGTGAACCGAGCTTGGTTCTCCAAAGCGAAGCCCTGACCACAGCCTCTGCACTCGGCTGCCTCCCCATGCAGACACCTCCAAGGGGTGCCTTCCGCGCCTGGACCTGCGAGGGCAGCGAGCGCGAGGCGTGGAGACCGTTGACATGAGCATTCGACCAGTTCTGAAGAGGGCTCGATTTCTTGTCCATTGGGCGCTTGGCCTGTTCCCCCAACTTCTTGTCGATTGGGCGCTTGTCCTGCTCCCACAACTTGTCGCGTGCCATCCCTGGCACGCACCCTTCGGGCTGCCTTCGCAGCGAGTCTCCGCCTCCCGGCTGCGACTTGTCCTGCTGAGCATCTCTGTCGCGTCGTGGGCGGCAGCAGCCTGTTGCCCAGCCATCGTCCCCGTGAGCGTCAACAGCACAGCCAACGCCCGCTGGGACGACTGTAACGGCGACCCGAGCGATGGCGCCGAAACCGACATCAATAGCAACGCTGAGCACTGCCGAGCTTGCGGCTTGAGCTGCTTTGGTGCCCCCTGCGTTGATGGCGTCTGTGCCGCTGTAGGTTTGCCTGTGGGCATTGACGGGGCGCCCCCCAGCGGCCTGTCCTTCTTCCCCACGTTGTCTCCCGACGGCCGCTGGCTCGTTTTCGGGTCACTGGCGGACAATCTCGTTGAGGGCGACGACAACGAGGACGCCGACATTTTCCTTCTCGATCGAGCACTTGGCGTCTACCGTCTGCTCAGCGGCCCGGAGCCGGAAGAAGCACCGGTCGCGGTCTCTCCCCCGTTCTTCTGGTCCGACGATGGCCACTCGCTCTGTTTCGTGTCCTACGAGGACCAGAACGAACGTTGTGTTGTTCACGACTTGGGGGGCACCTCAGCGCAGAGCACACGACTCGCCGACTGTCGGGAGCTCCCCTGTGACCAAAGTCAACGCAATCGCTCGCGACAGGGTTGGACGGTGTGGACCGACCATCGACAATTGCCGGATCAGCCAGGTCCTCGCGGACTCATCTTGGAGCGCCCTGGTCATCCGCGGCTCAGCCTCGAACCCGAGCGCTTCGGCGGCCTGGCCATGAAGCCCAACATCTCTCGTGACGGACGATTCGTCGCCTACCACTCAGTATTGCCGGACCCAAGCGACCCGAGCGCTCTCGGGAAGCAAGAGCTGCTGGATATCGTCGTGCTTGGAACACCGAAAAGCGCCGATGAGCTGCTGTCGGAAAGCCCGAACTACCGCTCGACCCGCACGCCGTCTCCTCCCTGCGAGCCCTGCAGCGATGGCACTTCTTGTCCATTGGGCGCTTGGCCTGTTCCCCCAACTTGCTGCAACGGCTGTCGAAGAGACTATCTGACTGATGCCGAGCACTGTGGTGGCTGTGGGCTGAGTTGCTACGGAGCGCCATGCGTCGAGGGCGTGTGCGGTATGGCTCTGCTCAGCGTCACCCCCGATGGCAGGCAAGTCAACGGAGACAGTCGCTTTCCACAACTATCGGGCAATGGGCGATTGCTGACCTTCCGCTCATGGGCTGACGGCTTTGGGAGGTCGACGCCTCCCCAGGCACAGCTCGTGGTGGACCGCGCGACTGACGAGGTCTGGGCCATCAGAGCGGCCGATGGCAGCATGCCCAACGGTTGGCTTAGCTCTGCTCGCTTTTCGCAGGATGGCAGCACCATGGTCTTTCTGTCTGCAGCGACGAATCTGAGCCAAGAAGGAACCTGTCCCGACATTTTTGTCTATGACGTCGTGGCCCGTTCCACAGAGCGGCTCGGCCAGGGCACACCCTACAGCCCTCTCTGTGCGGCAGACAGCGCTCCGACGATATCGGCGAACGGCCGTTTCGTTGCCTTCAGTACTGGGGCGAGCTTCGATGAGGAGCAACGCTGTTGCTCCCAGGTCTACGTCTTCGACCGCATCAGCCTGAGTTACGAGTGGATGAGCCTTCCCTCGGAGATTGCTGGTTCGGAGCTCTACAGTCTCTATCCCAGCCTCTCCGCCGATGGGCAGGTCGTTGCGTACACACTGCTCAACGCTCCAGGCATTGGCGAGGAGTTCGATTTTGCCATGCTCAGCGAGCGAAGCAGCGGTGCGAGCGAACTGATTGCAAAGCTGAGCATGCCACGCAACACCACTCTGCAAACTGAGCTTTCGGGCAACGGACGCTTTGTCGTATTCAATGACGATAAGCTGACGGTCTACGATCGCGAGACAGGGGAAAGTGAGTCGGCTTGCGTGAACTCAAAGGCTGAGCCAGGCGAGCGCGCGTGCAAGGACCCCAGCATCTCCCATGATGGCCGCTTCATTGCTTTCACCTCGATGGCCAGCAATCTGAGCCAAACTGGCGATTCCGCGAAGAGCGAGAGCCTGGCCGTCTTCGTTCGAGATCGGGAGCAGGGGCTGACCTTTCGTTTGGATCGGGCGGACGACGGTGAGCCCGCAAATCAGTCGAGCGAGAATCCGGTCATCTCGGCGGATGGCCGGTGGGTGGCTTTCGACTCGGCGGCGTCGAACCTCGTCTCGGTCGATATCAATGGTGTCAGCGATGTATTCGTGGTGGGTGTACCCGGCGCACAGCCATCCCTTGCTGATTGACCGATCATCCCAGAGGCAGAACCATGAACAACCTGCCCCCCTTTAGCCTGAGCTCCTCACAGCAGCCACCAACGCGGGGGCCCGCGCTGCGACGCCACCTTTGCCCACGCAGCCTCAGGCTCGCTGGTTGTCTTTTGGGTCTGGGACTCTTTGCCTGCTCGCCACGCTCGGTCGTCGAGGAGGAAGCGCCCTCACCCCCGGCAGAGCAGCTCTCCTCCGACGCGGAGGAGGTTCCAATACTCGATGACCAGAAAGCGCCGGCTCTGCCTCACGACACCTGGTTGCCCATCTCCACCATCGCTGCGCCTGAGGCGCGCGTGAG
>JAVFAO010000331.1:2407-8050 GCA_034002465.1 Myxococcota bacterium | reverse complement strand
GCTGCCCAAGACCAAGACCCGGTGAGGCCCTTGCGCGCTGATGCTCGCAAGCGCCTGGGCGAGGGGCCTCTGAATGCCGAGGATATCGCTATTCTCTCCGCGCCATTGTATTCCATCAAAGTAGAGTGTGTTGACGGCGCCAACGCCCTGGGCAGATGAATCGAGCACCCCTCCCTGTTCATCTATCCATTTGAAGGCATTGGCTTTATGCGGCATCGTGACGCTGGCCCCCGCGACCCCCAAGGCCGCCAGGAGCTGCATGCTGGAATCGAAGTCCGCGCAGGGAATACTGAGGTAGGACGCGCGCCGACCGCAGCGTGCGAACAGCTTGGGATAGACCCGCTCACCTGGAGACGCCACGAGGGCCGGCGCAGGCGCACCGTCAGCTTGAGCCGCGCCGATGAGGGCATAGCAAGGGCTCTTGGCGGCGTGGGGAAGATGCTGGGCGCGGGCTTCATCGAGGCTGAGCTGCCCTGGTGCGGTGCGGGCGGCGCCGTCGAAGGCGACGTAGGTCCAAGGGGAGGAGAAGTGGCGATAGCGGTAGCGGCTCAAGCTTCCGGCGGGCCCCATCCCGATGAGCACAGCAGGCTTTTCGTGCTCTGCAATCTGCAAGAGCTGCAGCAGATCTTGGGGCGTGTCCACCCGCACAGCCATCTTGACCATACCGGCAGGTCGCCGCCGCATTTGGGCGAGGCGGCTGAGGTGTTGCGCCATGGGATTGTATTCGAAATCATGATAGGAAAGCAGCACCGAAGTACGTTCTCCGATGGCCTTCAGGTGCTCATCGTCGACGTCGTCTTCGAGGTCGACCCAGCGCACGCGGCGCGCTGCCAGCCTGAGCAGCTCCAGTCGTTGCTGCTCTTCGAGCATCGCGGACTCAGGCGGCTCACCGCCGAGCTCGGCGCGCAGATGCTGGGGGCGCCGGCAGCTGAGGACGATGCGCGCGCCGAAGCGTGCGAGCAGGGTGTAGAAGGCCGAGCTGGCACGCAGCGGCTCGGGCAGGAACTCCATGCGGACTTCGTGCATGACCCGTTCAGCGTCAACGGTTTGGACGCCGAGCCTGTGCTCCAATTGGAGGAGGGTAGATTCACGACCGGTGAGACAAAGCATCTTCTTGTCCATTGGGCACTTGGCCTGTTCCCCCAAGTTCTTGTCCATCGCGCAGCGAGCTCGGGCTCAGCGCTTGCGTTGGAGCCCGATATCCTGCAGGAAGGTGCTGAACTGTTCGAAATCCAGTTGCTGGAAGGCGTCAGAGCGCGCTGCGGCTGGCTGCGGATGCAGCTCGACCATGAGCCCTTGCGCGCCAGCGGCGAGGGCGGCACGGGCGAGCGGGGCGAGGATATCGGTGCGGCCTGCAGCATGGCTGACGTCGACGAAGACGGGGAGGTAGGTGCGTTGTCGGAGCAGTGGGATGGCAGAGATGTCGAGGCTGAAGCGGGTGTCTTTGGAGAAGCTGCGAATGCCGCGTTCGCAGAGGATGATGGACCGTTTTCCTGTGCTGGCGAGGTACTCTGCAGCACCCAGGAATTCGTCCAAGCTGGCGGCAATACCACGTTTGAGGAGGACCACCTTGGAGCTCTTGGCGAGCTCCTTGAGGAGCTCGTAGTTGGCCATGTTTCGCGCGCCGACCTGCAGCACGTCGACGTATTCTTCCATCATCTCCAATTGACGTGGATCAGTGATCTCGCTGACGCTCACGAGGCGATGTTTTTGCGCGCTCGCTTTCAGCCACTCGAGCGCTTGTTTCCCATGGCCTTGAAAGGCATACGGTGATGATCTGGGTTTGAAAGCGCCACCGCGCAGCATTCGTATTCCGCTCTGGCTGAGAAATTGCGCAACCAGCTCGAGCTGCTCTGGGGATTCGATGGCGCAGGGCCCAGCGATGAGCAGTGGCTGTGGCCCGATCTCGAGCTCGCCCACTTTGATGCACAGGTCTTCGGGGTGTTGGATGCGACTGACGCTGGGGAGCTGGTCGGTGTCGCAGAGGGCAGGGGCGAGGCCGAAGATGGTGGAGAAGACCTGGCGCAGCTCGCGTTCGGCGAGGGGCCCCGGGTTTTGGGCGCAGAGCGCGCTGAGCATGGCTTGCTCACGGGCAGGATCGTAGGGGTCCAGTCCAAGTGAGCGTTTGAGCCGCTGGATCTGCTGCACCAGTTGCGCGCGCCGGTTGAGGGCGTTGAGCAGCTCTTGGTTGATGGTGTCGATGTGGGCGCGAAGCTGATCTAGCTCTGATGGTGGCATGCTCACCTTTCGTGGACCTTGGCGACCTTGTGCTCAGAGCAGCTTGGCGCCGTTTCCCAGCACGGGCCCTCCCAACAGAGGAAATCGTCCCAGACGCCCAGTGAAGAAATGCATGCGGTCGTAGACCCGCAACCCCCTGCTGACCCTGTTGACGTCTTGGACGGGCGCGTTGAGCACGCGTAGAAAGAGCGTGTTGGGGCGATGTGGACCCGCGCTCATGACGACATGGGCTGGATCGGCTGGATTGAGGTCGTTTCGGAACTCACCAAAGGTCGTGACGTTCACGGCAGTTCTCCCTGACTGTGCCCGAGGGCAGCGCAGGCGCCCTCGAAAGGAGCGCTCAGTAGCATGTGTTGTGCCAGATTGTCCATCATGGACGGTGCTTTCACGAGGAGCCGAGGTGGCCGCTTCAAACATCGATAAAGGCTTCGTTTTCCACGTTCTTGGGTGCCGTTACAGGCTGCGCAGCGAGGCGTTTGGCGCGACGATAGAGGTAGAGCATACCGAGGCCCAAGAGCGCCATGTTGATCAGGGTCCAGAGCAAGGCCCAACTCACTTCGGAGGAACCAATGGCCTCGACCATCGCAGCGGCTGCGGTGCGTTTGGGGCGCAGCACACTGAGCCCCAAGATGCCCTTCAGGTCCATCAGTGGATGTAAGGCCAACTGCATGATAATCAAGGCGAAGAGAAGTCGACTCCAGATGGCGGGGGCCTTCAGCACGACGAAGCCCAGGAGCAGGGCGCAGCCCACGCCAACGAGCCACGTGAGGATGGCACCGCTGACGGCGAGGTAGATGACTGCGGCCAGCACAGCGATACTCGAGCCCAGCTTGAGCTTGTCGAGCTGAGCTTTGGGCGGCTCCCGCTTGAAGGCTCTCCAGGCAAGCAGGCCGCCCACCACCAGCAAGATAACCGCTGGCCAGGTGCGACCTTCGCCGCCATAGAGCACGGCGAGCAGACTCAAGGCGGCACCAAAGAGGAAGAGCCAGCGACCGATGCGCTCGGGGTTTCGGAACAACCAGAGAAAGACCAAGGCCAAGAGGCCGCTGCCCAGGTAACCACCCATGGCCACGAGGCTACGCGAGCCCCCGGAGTAGGTCAGCATGCCACCCGTGTCGACATGCACGGCGATGCCCGAGACCGTGCCCAGCGAGAGCAAGGCGAAGATGGCGCTCATCGATTGATGACTGAGCTCCACGAGCAGGCTCAGGGGATAGAGCAGGGGATCGGCGAAGGGGATGGCAAAAACCAGCACGCTGAGCATTGCGGCGATGCCGAGCTCGAAGGCGGGAGAGCGCTCTCGCAAGCTGCTGAGCTTGTGCTGCCACTTTTCGCGCTGTTTGGACCAAAACGACACGAGCACCTCCTCACCGCGCGGCGCTCAGCGAGGCTGAGCGCGCGTATTCTCTCTCGAGCTCATAGCCCAGGATCATCGAGCGACCTCCGCGATCATCGATGCGCACATCGAGTTGCTGGGTCGCCACGCCATCCCCTGCCAACACGAAGCGCAGCCTCGCTTCTTCCTGCTGTTGTCGAAGAATCATGGGGGTTTGGCCAATGAGCAAGGTGTCTCCGTGTCGCGAGACCTGGTAGACGTCGACCGGGGTGGCCCGATGTTCCCCTTGTGCATCGACGAGATAGGTGTGCAGGACGAGATCGACGCCCTCGCCGTTCTCTGCGGCTGGTGCGTACTCGGGAATGGGCGAGAGCGCCCAAACCGGGGTGCGCAGCGCTTGGTACAGCGTGAACGCGTTGCTCAGCAGCAACGCAAGCACCAGGGCCGAGAGGGCTTTGAGCCCCGTACTCCAGGGCGCCCGTGAGGCCTTGCTGCATCGCTTGGGCAGCAGCTCATCGGCTGCGTTCCCCCACTGCGGCTGGCGCGCGCGCTCGGCGCGGGCGCGGCTCTCTGCGTCGACGGCAGCCCTGAATGCCGCCACGAACGATGCGACGTCGTGGTAGGGCATGGCCTCTTGTCCCAAGGCCGGACGCAAGACCCGCTCCACGGCCTCGCTGCATCCGTATTCTGTGGTTGGGATCGGAGATTCTCTGAGAATCGCCAGCACGCCATCGGAGAGCTCTCGCTCGTCGCGGAAGTAGGGGTGCTGCCCAGTGAGGAGCTGGTAGCACAGGGCGGCCAGAGCGTAGATGTCGGCCTCTTCGAGACCGCGCTCGGGAGGCGGAGCTGAGACGGACTCCCCCTGCTCCGCCGAGAGGAACGCTGAAGGGGGAATGGGGCGCATCAAGGCGTGCTCGAGACGCGCTTGGGGCAAACTCTGGATGTCCTCACGGCTGAGGCAGAGCCCATGCCCGTAGCAGCGGATGCTGCAGCGCTCCGGGTCGAGCAAGATCACCCGGCTCAAGTCCAATCCAAGCCCGTGCAGGCCTGCAGCATGGGCTTCTCTCACCGATTCGGCGAGCTGCTCGAGGACGCGCAGAACCTGCCACAGCGAGAAGGGGCCATGAAGGTGGAGCTGTTCCTCGAGGCTGCGGCCGTCTACTGCGTCATAAACCAGAAACGGCGTCTGCTCGTCCACTTGGCCGAAGTCCAAGAGCCGCAGTGTGCTCTCCGCCGAGAGCCCGCCGATGCTGTCGAAGCGCTGCCGGAGCCTGTCGACGAGTGCGTCGCTGGCCCCCATCTCGAGCAGCTGATCGAGCACCCAGACCCAGACGGGACGCGCAAAGGGTTGAGCCTCTGCCAGGTACACCGTGCCCAGCAGCTCCCGGCGCGCAACCCCGCGTACTTCGTAGAAATGATTGAGCGCGAGCGTGCTTCCGCGCAGCCCTTCCTTGGCCATCGCCAACTCCCTGGCTCCATTGGGCGGCATCCGTGCGCCCATGGACGCATGATCGTCGATCGACGGGCGATGGGAAAAAACGGAGGTTGCATCACGAATCCATCCCCACGAACGGTATTCGCCCTTTGACACGAATCAGTGCTCCAGCAATCCCTGTTCCTCTTTATTTTCCGATGCATACAAGGACGTTCGGGAGATGGCTGCAGTTCATCGGACACGGCACAGCGGCTTGACGACCAGGGGCATATCATCTAATTCTCGGTCGACTGGTGTCGTTGTCCCTCAGCGAGGAGCCACCATGGCCAAGAAGACGAAGAAGAAGAGCACGCAGCAAGCCGCCCCGACCGAAGCAATCGAGGTCCAGAAAAAGCCCGCGCAAGAGAGCGAAGAGAGCTCGTCTGCCGACAACGAGCTGGACGAAGCCGAAGAGCAAGCGCCTGCAGACCTCGCCGAGGCCGAAGACGTCGAAGACCAAGATGAGGCCCACGAAGACGCCGACGATGAGGGCGAAGACGACGCCGACGCCGAGGGCGACGCCGACGCCGAGGGCGAAGACGACGCCGACGCCGAGGGCGAAGACGACGCCGACGCCGAGGGCGAAGACGACGCC
>JAVFAO010000331.1:0-2307 GCA_034002465.1 Myxococcota bacterium | reverse complement strand
CGACGCCGACGCCGAGGGCGAAGACGACGCCGACGCCGAGGGCGAAGACGACGCCGACGCCGAGGGCGAAGACGACGCCAACGATGAGGGCGAAGACGACGCCGAGGGCGAAGACGACGCCGACGATGAGGGCGAAGACGACGACGAGGACGAAGAAGAGGAAGAGGAACCGCCCCCTCCTCCCAAGAAAGCAGCCAACGCCAAGTCCAGTAAGAGCATCCCTGCCGTCAGCAAAGACAGCAAGAAGGGGGAGAAGGTCAAGGCCAGCGACAAGGAGAAGGCCGGCGACAAAGCTAAGGCCGGCGACAAGGCGAAGGCCGGCGACAAGGCGAAGGCCGGCGACAAGGCGAAGGCGAAGGCCAGCGACAAAAAGCCCAAGACTGCAGGAAAAGCGGTCGTCGACACCACCGTCGATGTCAAGGAAGTCTTCGGGCTACGCGAAGATCAGGACGAGAGCAGCGAGGACTATGCCGAAGCGAGCGTCTCCTCGTTTCCCGTTGGCGGCCTCGTGGTCGTGCTCATCGTGCTGGGCGCGCTCATCGGCGGTGGATTCTACGCCAAACAGGTTCTGGACAAGCGACAGTCGGAGATCGAGAGAGCGGAATCCGAGGCCAAGGCCCGTGCGGCTGCCGCCGAAGCCGAGATGGATCGCTTTGGCCACCTCAGCATCCTCAGCTCCATCCCGCCCAACGCCGTGATTATGCAAAACGGCGAGCCACTGCTCGCGCAAACCGGCTCAGGAGCCTGGACCGAGCTTCGCGCAGGGCAAGCCACCCGTATCTCCAACATCAAGATCGAAGAAGATCAGACCCTCCAATACACGCTGGTCGCAGAAGGTCACCGACCCTACACCTTGAGCATCGGGCCCTCTGACTGGCTGCCCCAACCAGGAACAGGCGACTTCGAAAAAGCCTACTCCTCCGTTCGTCTCGAACCCATCAGCGCACCAGTCCTCAAGAACTGTGAGGCCATCGCCGCCCTCGGGCCCGCCTTCGCCAATGCCTGTAGTTGGAAGGTCTCCGAAGAAATCGCGACGCGTCTCGACTATGAGCGCATCTACAACACCCGACTGCGCGGGAAGCTGATCATCAAATCCGATCCGCCCGGGGCGCGCGTCCTCTTCCTTGCCAAGCCCCTCATGCTGCGCACCGCCGATGGCACAGAGGTGCAAGCCACCACCAGTACCATCGCCGACAAACCCCTCGAGGTGAGCATCGTCGGCAAGAACCTCGCTGGTGAAGACAAATTCATCGATATTACTGATGAATTGAGCGTTCGCTTGGAGCTCGAGGGCCACGACCCGTACCTCACGACCTTCTCTCACTTCCAATGGCACTGCACGCCGCGCACCGACGCCATGCCCGACCTCAACGTGCTCGCAGATCCTCTCCAGTACCCGCTGCCGGTCAAGCTCGATCCCACAGCGCCGGATCTCTTGCACCATCTGTGCGACTACACCTACGTCGTCGACGCCAAACTCAGGAAAACCGCGCCTCCAGAAGAAGCGCCCAAGTGAACCCAGCTCGCGTCCACGCAGCGCTGCCACCCAACAGCCTGACACCTGCCTCCCAAGTCGAGGTAGAGCCGTGCAGGTGGCCACAAGTGCTGCGTGAACAACGCCGCGACGCCCTCCAAACATCCCTCCAGCGCCACCTCGCCGAGCTCTCAGCGATGCGCAAGACGGAATTGCAGGCCCGAAACGAAGACCTCGTCTCGCTCGCCATCGCGATCGCCCAGCGCATCCTCCTGCATGACTTCGAATACGCACCCGCACGTCTCCAAGGCCTCGTCGAAGAGATGCGAGAGCGCTTCTTCGAAGCACCTGCGCGGCTCATTGCCGGCCCGGCGGCCTACGCAGCGCTGCACACCAAGGTGTTCGCAGAGCTCGAGCTCGTCGAAGACGAGGGAGCTCGCCCTTGGTCACTTCGCTTCGAGAGTCAGGAGCTTCGACTCGACTTCGGGCTCGAA
Source organism: Myxococcota bacterium (assembly GCA_034002465.1). Classification (GTDB taxonomy): domain Bacteria; phylum Myxococcota_A; class Bradymonadia; order UBA4248; family JAVFAO01; genus JAVFAO01. The sequence goes on along the minus strand of JAVFAO010000331.1, from coordinate 339 downwards.
CGCCAGCTCGAAGCTTGCTTCGCAGCGCTCTGCCCAACTGTCCGAGGCTGAGCGTCTTCTTTTGCAGCTCGGTGAGCTTGGCGACTTAGGGCTCGAAGGCTTCGTCGAGCAAGTCGTCAAGCAGCTCCGCCTCCGAGCGCGGTGGCGAGTCTTGCGCTGGAGTGGGCGCTGCGCCTGGAGAAACGGGGAGAGCTCTGGAGATGGCAGCTCCTTCCCTATCGAGGCCAGGGTCGCGGCTGCTCCTTCGCTTCTTCGCTTGCTCTGCGCTCTCGGCGATGATGGCGTCGAGCTCGGCTGCTGAGCCGTAGGCCTCGCCAAGGGTGTTGCGATCACAGAGCG
>JAVFAO010000330.1:0-8050 GCA_034002465.1 Myxococcota bacterium | reverse complement strand
CTGCCGCGGTGGCGTGAGCTGCTCGCTCGCCGTGGGCAACGCCAGATGATCATGCTGGGCTACTCGGACAGCAGTAAAGACGGCGGTATCACGGCCTCTCGATGGGCGCTTTTCGACGCTCAGCGGGCGATGGTGGGAGCTCTACAGGAGCAGGGCATCGAGCCGCTATTCTTTCATGGGCGAGGGGGAACCATTGGGCGGGGGGGCGGCAAGGTTCATCGTGCGATCCTGGCCTCTGCACCAGGCTCGATGCTGGGCAAGTTGCGTCTCACCGAGCAAGGCGAGATGATCCATCGCAACTATGCGTTGAGCGCGATCGCGCTGCGCCATCTGGAGCGGATGAGCGCGGCGAGTCTGAGGGCGAGCGCCGAAGCATCGGTCAATGCGAGGGTTGCTGAGCAAAGCGCGGTGCTGATGTCGCAGATTGCAGCGCGCAGCCGTGAAGTCTACCGTTCGTTGGTGTTTGCCGAGGGGTTCTACGATTACTTTCGCGAGGCAACGCCCATTGACGTCATCGAGAGACTGCGGATTGGCTCGCGCCCTGCTTCTCGTAAGGCGCAGCGCGGCATCCAGGATCTTCGGGCGATCCCTTGGGTGTTTGGCTGGGGTCAGAGTCGGCATGGTCTACCGGGCTGGTTTGGGTTGGGCAGCGCGCTCGAGGGGCGGATGCAGGAGGGCGCAGAAGCCGAGCTTCGCTCGCTGTGCAGGTGGCCGTTTTTTGCGAACCTCTTGAGTGACGTCGAGATGGCGTTGGCCAAGTCCGACATGGAGATCGCGGAGCATTACGCCGCGTTGGCTGGGGCTCTCGGTCAGCGTTTCTTTCCGGCGATTCGCGCGGAGTTCGAGAGGACCCGTCGCAGCGTGTGTCTTCTCCTGCAGCAGGAGCATCTGCTCGAACGAGAGCCTGCGCTGAAGCGCACCATCACGTTGCGCTCCCCCTACATCGATCCGATGACCTACACGCAGTTGGCGCTGTTGCCGCGCTGGCGGGCGGGGGCTCGCCAAGATGAAGCCCTGGAGAGGGTGTTGGTCGCCACGGTGCAGGGCATTGCGCGTGGTCTTCGGAACACGGGCTGAGGGAGGCAGCGAAGGCGCTGGTGCACGCAGTCAGGTGAGCTTTTCGAGCCGAGAGCTTTGCAGGAAGCTGTACTGCTGCTAATCTCTTCGATGCCAGCGAGGGAGCGGAGGGCGGCCGCGATCGCCGAGTCAGCCGTAGAGCTTTGGACCACTCACCTGGATACAGACATGGACACCAAGCAGGGCCCGTCTCCTTCCGAATCCGAGCTTCGTCAGCTCCATCAGGAGCTTGCAGAGGCACGAGGGCGAATCGCCGGGCTGTAGCAGGCGCTCGAGGACGAGCGCACCAAGGCTCAAGAACACAACCGTCGCCTCAGCACCCTCTTGGACAACCTGCCCGGCATGGCCTATCGCTGTGCGCTGAGTGCAGACTGGCGGATGCAGTTCGTGAGTCGTGCTTGCGAAGCTTTGACGGGTTGGGAACCAGAGGAGCTGGTCGAGAACCGAGCGTGTTCGTATGCGACGTTGATCGTGGAAGAGGATCGAGCTCGGGTCGAGGAGCTGATCTTTGGGGCTGTAGAGCAGGGCCATTCCTTCGAGCTGGAGTATCGCATTCGACATCGTGCGGGTGAGCTCAAGTGGGTTTGGGAGAAGGGCATCGCGGTGCGCGGTGAGGATGGAAGGGTGGTGGCGTTGGAGGGCTTCATCCTCGACATCACCGAGCAGAGCAGGGCCATCGCCGCGCTGCGTGAGCGTGAGGAGCAGTTCGCGCTGATCGCCGAGAGCATCACCGACGTGATCTGGGTGTACAATGTGGAGCAGGATCGCTTCGTCTACATCAGTCCGGCTGTACAGAAGTTGCGTGGATACACTCCAGATGAGGCGATGCAGCAGAACCTGCTGGAATCGCTGGGGCCCAATAGTGTCGGCTTGGTGATGCAGCAGGTGCAGGAGGGAGAGCAGGCGACGACGGACGGTGACACCGTCAGCTTTACTGGACAGGTTCAGCAGCCGTGCAAGGATGGGAGCTTCGTCTGGGTGGAGGTTTCCACGAGGGCGCGGCGCACCCAAGAAGGGCAGATCGAGGTCTTCGGGGTCAGTCGCAACATCGAAGAGCGGCGCCGCCACGAACGCGCGCTGAGGCAGAGTGAAGAGAAGTTTCGACGGCTGGTCGAGGGGCTTGGGGAGCGGCACTGCATCTTCAGTCAAACGCCGGAAGGCGTGATCACCTTCATCAGTGCAGGGATCGAGTCCATTTTTGGCTTCAGGGCGGACGATGTGGTGGGGCGCAACTGGCGTGAGCTCGACCTGGATAACTGTTCTCGACTTCTCCTGCAGGCTGCAGATGAAAGTGTGCTCGCCGAAGGGAGCTCTCAGCTCGTCGAGCTTTCGGGCGTGGTCCACTCGGGGCAGCGCAAGACTCTGGAGCTCGTCCAAGGCCCCGTCTATGCGGGCGGTGAAATCATCGCCATCGAGGGCATCTGCACGGACGTGACCGAGCGGCAACGCAGTGAGGCCTTGCTCTCCATCCACCTGAGCCTGCTCGCCAAGGCCGAGCAGGAGCCCACTGAGAGTGTCTTGCGTGTGGCTCTGGAGGAGATCGAGCGGCTAACCGATAGCAAATCCTCGATGTTGCTCTTCATCGAGGCCGAGAGCGCTCGTCTGGCGACGTGGTCGCGGGCGGCTCTGCAGACCTTTCCGGAGCATCTGCAGGGGGAGCATCACCAACACGTGATGCAGGTTCCAATCTGGCGGGTCTGTATCGCCGAGAAGCGAGCGCTTTTTCACAATCAGGCACTTGGTGTCGGCTCGATGCCGTCGGCCTATCCAGGAAAGCAGCGCACCCTGCTCGTTCCCATCGTGCGGGGGGAGCGGGTGGTGGCGGTGTGCGCGACCTTCGATAAGGTCGTCGACTATGGGGATGACGACCGGAGAGTCGTTGCGTATATCGCCGATGTGGTTTGGGAGATTGCAGAGAACAAGCGTCTCGAGGCCCAGCAGCGAGCGCTCCAGGCGAGCCTCGCTCAAGCCGACCGGCTCTCGAGCATGGGCATGCTCGCGGCGAGTGTGGCCCACGAAATCAACAATCCCCTCTCTTTCGTGTTGCACAATCTCGAGAGCTTGGGGCGTGAGCTGCCTCGTTTGTTTGGAAGGCTGCAGAGCTGTTGTGAGAATGCGCAGCGCCATCTCGATGAAGAAGCGCTCGTGCGGGTCATGGGGCCGGAGGCGGAGCGCGTCCAGAGCAGCGATTTCGCAGAGCAGCAGGAGATGCTGCAAGATGCGCTCTTGGGCACGCGCCGAATCCGAGAGTTGACGCACAGCCTGGGATCGTTCTCGAGGGTGGAGCACACGGAGCTGCAGGCACTGGACGTCAACCATGCGGTTCAGCACGCCATCAGCATGGCTTACAACGAAATCCGCTACCGGGCCCGACTCGTCACCCAGCTCAATGCCGTGCCGTTGATCTTGGCGTCGGAAGGGAAGATAGCCCAGGTCATCTTGAACCTGCTCATCAACGCCGCCCACGCGATTGTCGAGGGTCAGATTCATCAGAACCAAATCCGCATTCGGAGCTGGGTCGAGAGACAGCTCGTGCACGTCGAGATCAGCGATACTGGTCATGGAATCAAGGCAGAACACCAGGCGCGCATCTTCGACCCCTTCTTCACCACCAAGGAATCGGGGCAGGGCTCTGGGCTCGGTTTGGCGATTTGCAAGAGCATCGTCGACAACTTTGGTGGCGAAATCAGCTTCGAGAGCGAGTGGGGACGGGGGACGGTCTTTTGGCTTCGCTTCCCGATTCAGGGGGACCGCCCAGCGTCTCGTCCTCGTATTCCGATTCTTCCCGATGTGGTGGAGGAGGGGCGACGAGGCAGGCTCCTCGTCGTGGAAGACGAAGCATTACTGCAGAAGACCCTCAGACGCATATTGGGGGCGGAGCACGAGGTGGTCTGTGCAAGCAGCGGCGAGGAGGCACAGCAGCTGTTGGAGGCCGATACCGCCTTCGACATGGTCCTTTGCGACCTGATGATGCCACAGATGTCGGGGATGGAGCTGCATGCGTGGCTGCTGCAAGAAGCGCCCGAATTGGTGAATCGGATGGTCTTCATGACGGGTGGTGCGTTCACCTCCGAGGCCTCCGCTTTCCTGGATCAAGTGCCCAACCTACGGCTCGAGAAGCCCTTCGAGCAAGACACCGTGGTAAAGCTCGTCCGCAAGATACTCGCCGCTGGATGACCACGGTGGAGAGCCGTGGAGGTGTCTTGCTATAATTTACCCGGTTGATATTGACATGTCGATTTACCCGGCTAATATCCCTCTGTGCCCTGCAGGTCGCAGCGCACGGTGGAGAGTCGGACATGAACGAAGCCAATCCAGAACGCCGGGAAACGTATACAGCTTTCGTAGGGAGCCGTCGCATTGCGTCGGGCGAGCTGCAGGACTTGCTCAGCATCGTGGTGCAATCCACCAGCGACGAGCAGCGGCAGTCGCTGATCATCTTCCAGGATTGCAGCGGACAGACCATCGACTTCGATCTGCGCGGCAACGTCGAGGAGGTGCTCGCGCGCTTGCCCGAGCACCCTCACCTGCGAGCGAAGGCTAGCCCGGGCCGCCCAAAGCTGGGGGTGGTCAGCCGTGAGGTGAGCTTGCTGCCTCGCCATTGGGCCTGGCTCGAGTCGCAGCCACAGGGGCTCTCGGCGAGCTTGCGGCGCCTCATCGATGAGGCGCGCAAGCGAGATGAGGGCAGCGCGCAGTCGAGTGCGGCGCGCGACGCTGCTGCCAAGGTGATGTGGACCTTGTGTGGCAATTTGCCCAACTTCGAGGAGGCAAGCCGGGCCATCTATGCTCAGGAGCTGGAGAAGATGCGGTCACTGATGGAGCATTGGCCCAGCGATATCCGCAGCTACCTCGAGTCTCTGCTGCATGTGCAGTAGCGCTCTGTGATTGCATCAGCTCTTGCGACGCCACCTTGGACCCTGCGGCGTGTCTTCGATCAACACAGAGCGGGCCTCGAGCTCCTCGCGCAGCGCATCTGCTGCGGCCCAGTCCTTTCGGTTGCGTGCCTGCTCTCGTCGCTCGACCAGGCTCAGAAGCTCGTCGTCGACTGCGTCGTCCTCGGCGGGAAAGACCGCAAAGACGCTATCCGCCAGCTCCAGCGCCCGCAGCGCGAGCTGAGCAGCTTCTGCGCTGAGCTCGCCGTCGAGCCGCTTGTTGAGCCAGCGCACGAAATTGAACACCGCCGCGCTCGCCGCGGCGACGTTCAGGTCATCGAAGAGCGCTTCGCGAAAACGCGCTTCGAAATCGCTGGCCATGTTCGAGACCAGCCGCTCTTGCTCAGAGAGCCCATCACAGGGCTGAGAAGGCTGCGGCAGCGTCTGCTGAGGGAGCTGTTGGAAGAGCAGATGGCGTAGCTTGCGCACGCATTCGTCGAGCCGAGTCACCGCCACCACCGTGGCGTCCAGGGCAGCAAAGGAGAAATGAAGCGGCTGACGGTAGTACTGGCCCAACAGGAAGAAGCGCAGGTGGCGTCCTTCGTAGCCGCGCTCGAGCAGCTCACGCACGGTCACGGCGGTCCCCGCGGAGCGCGACATCTTGCGTCCATCGACCATCACCAAGCCGCTGTGGATCCAGTACTTGGCGGGGGCATGTCCGCAGGCTGCCTCGCAGATGGCGATCTCGTTCTCGTGGTGAGGGAAGATGAGATCCACACCACCGACATGGATATCGGCGCAGCCAAGCAGCTTCATGGCCATGGTTGCGCACTCGATGTGCCACCCTGGTCGCACGTTTCCCCACTTGGTCCGGTGGGAGAGTCCCTTCTTGATCTCCCCCAGCGTCGAGCGCTTGAGCAAAGTGAAATCGCGAGGGTCATCTTTGGCGTAGCTGTCGAGGTCGACCGTGGCGCCCAGATGAATCTTGTGGACGTCGATGCCCGAGAGTCTGCCATAGCCTCCAAACTTGCCAATATCGAAGTAGACCGACTTGTGTTTCTCGTAGGCAAAGCCGCCTTCGACAAGCTGAGCCGTGAGCTCAGCCATCGCGTCGGTATACTCTGATGCCTTGGGAAAGTGCTCTGCTGGCTTGACCCTGAGGGTGTGCAGATCCTCCATGAACTCGCCCTGTACCTTGGCACAGAGCTCCTGCAGGGGCAGCTCCTGAGTCTCTGCGGCCTGGATCGTGCGGTCGTCGATGTCGGTGATGTTCATCACGTGTTCGACGGGCCAACCGGCGAGCTCCACCGTGCGCCGCACGAGGTCGGCGACGACGATGCGTCGGTACAAGCCCAGATGCGGCAGCGCGTGTACCGTGGGACCGCAGGTATAGAGCGAGACCTTGTCTGCCTGTTGCGGAACGAAGCGCTCGTCTTTCCGTGTGAGCGTATTCAGAAAGTGTAGCTTTGGCTCGCTTGGCTCCGGCGGCGCGGCGGCCATCTGGAACAGCGTCGTACTCAAGTAGCGCTCGCCTCCATCGGGCAGCACCACCACGATCATTCCAGAGCTGAGGCTACGTGCGAGGTCGCAGGCCACCGCGACCGCCGCACCAGAGCTCATCCCCACCAGCAGACCTTCTTCTTTCGCCAAGCGGCGCGCCATCTCGAAGGCAGCGTCATCATCGACATTGGGCTTGAGGCTGAGGAGGCTGCGGTCATAGATCCCAGGTGTATACGACTCCTTGAGGTTCTTGAGTCCTTGAATGCGGTGCCCAAGGTGAGGTTCGACGCCGATGAGCTTGATATCGGGGTTCAGCTCCCGCAGCCGCCGCGCCACACCGATGATCGTGCCGGTGGTACCCATCGAGGCCACGAAGTGGCTAAGCTTGCCCTCCGTCTGGGCCCAGACCTCCTCCGCTGTGCCATAATAATGCGCCAGTGGATTGCCCGGATTGTTGTACTGGTCGGTCAAATAGAAGCGCTCCGGCTCCTTCGCCCCAAGCTCATAGGCCAGCTCAATGGCACCATCCGTACCCAGCTCGCCAGGCGTCAACATCAGCTCGGCACCCAGCGCCGCCAGGATCTTTCGGCGCTCTAGGCTCACACTCTCAGCCATCGCCAGCACACAGTGATAGCCCTTGACCGCACACACCATCGCCAGACCAATGCCCGTGTTGCCGCTCGTCGCCTCCAACACGCTCATCCCAGGCCGCAGCTCTCCGCTCGCCTCTCCGTATTCAATCATCGAGAGAGCCGTTCGGTCCTTGATCGACCCTCCTGGATTGAACGACTCGAGCTTCGCGAGTATTTGCACCTTCGGGTTTGGGCTGAGTCGTTGTAGTGGGACCAGGGGCGTATTCCCAACATGGCGCAGTAGCGCTGGTCGGCGAGCCCGGACGGCGTCCAAGAGTTCCTGTGTGGGCAGTGCTGGCAATGCTCTCTCCACTGCGTGCACCCTTCGCCTCGAGCTCCACGCTCCGACGCCAGTGCGCGCTGTCTCGCTGCTCATTTAGGGAATGCGCCCCAAGCTGTCAATCGATGCAGCTCGTCTCCAACGCAGTCCTCGCGCTCATTGACAAGCCGTTGCTTCCTCCGCACCATCTTTCCCTGCCCGTGTCTGGCGCCTGTCACCCAGCTACCGTTCACGTCGCGCCCGAAGTCCAGCATCGGTTTCACCTCCATCTTCGCCTCGCTTGAGTCAGCCTGATGAGCAGCATCCTCGCCCTGGTCTCCAAGAAAGCCTTCGATTCCGTGCGTGTCAACGGTCGCTCGCTGCAGCTCGGAGAGCTCTGGCCCGTCGACCAGTACCTCTCCAAAACCCCTGCACTGCGCACCCTCGAAGCGGGCGGAGCCCTGTTCTTGGTCACCGTGCGCCCACCTGACGAGCGCCTCTGGCTGCTCGCCATCCTCCAGGACCCGCGCTTCGATGGCAGCAAGTGGACCTGTGCTCAGAATACGACACCGGTGCGCGAGATCAGCCACCTCGTGCCCAAGTTTCGCTTCGCCAATGGCACCGGCCTCAACCCCGCACCAGGGAAGCTGGGGATGTCCTTGCAAACGCCGCGCGTCCTCAGCGCCGAGGACGAGCAGTGGCTGAGCCTA
>JAVFAO010000329.1:0-8083 GCA_034002465.1 Myxococcota bacterium | reverse complement strand
ACCTACGATGCGGTGCTCACCCTCAATGGGCCTCTCTCCGTCTTCGATTCGCTGTTGGGCGTCGCCTTTGAGCGCCTCGGCGATCGGGCTGCTGATGGGCTCAAGCGGGTGCTCAGCCAGCCCCGACCTGAGCGCGCAGTGTCCGGAGATGTCGCCCCTTCCTCATGGGTCGAAATGCTCGACGCTGCGCTGGAGCTGAGCGTGGTGGGCAGCTTCACGCGGGTGGGGCCAGCGTTGCGGCGTCGTTTCGACGCCTGGCACAGTCTGGAGGGGGCGCGGCTCGACGGCCGAGTGGTGGTGCTCAGCGGCGCCACCTCTGGCCTTGGCCTGGAGGCTGCTCGGGCGTTCGCGCTGATGGGCGCAAGCGTGGAGATTATCGCCAGAAACTCCGAAAAGGCCGAAGCTTGTTGCGCCGAGCTACGGCTTCAAACAGTCAACGAGGACATCAACTTCGTCGTCGCCGACCTGGGCGATCTCGAGGCGGTGCGACGTGCTGCCACCGAGCTCCTAGAGCGCCACGCCACCATCGACGTCTTGGTGCACAACGCTGGAGCGCTTGACCACCAGCACGCCTACAGCCCGCAGGGCAATGAGCAGACCGTGGCGAGCCAGGTGCTGGGGCCCTTTCTGCTGACCAGCTTGTTGCTCCCTGCGCTGCGTGCTGCAACACCCTCTCGGATCCTGTGGGTGTCCTCGGGGGGCATGTACGCCGAGCCTTTGTCAGTGCAGCAGCTCGAGATGGGACCAGAGGACTACGACGGTGTCACCGCCTATGCCCGCGCCAAGCGCGCCCAGGTCACCTTGGCCGAGCTGATGGCGTTGCGCCTTACAAATGAAGGCGTGGCGGTGCACGCCATGCACCCAGGTTGGGCCGATACCCCAGGCGTGGCGCGCTCTTTGCCCAAGTTCCGGCGCGCCCTCGAGCCGCTCCTACGCACTCCCGCCGAGGGCGTGGACACACTGCTCTGGCTGGCCGTCGACCCGACCACACCGCTGCAGCAGACCGGGAGATTCTGGCTCGATCGGCGCGAGCGTCCGGTCCATCGTTTGGCCAAGACCCGGCGCGCCGACACCTTGGCCGAACGGCAGCGGCTCTGGGAATGGGCGCTCGCCAAGAGCGGACTCGAGCGATTCTAAGCGAAGGTTTCGGGTTTCGGGTTTCGGGTTTCAGCCAGGGCCCTGGGCTCGCCCCGCTTTCCCTGGAGCTAACTGGGGTTGCCCCGCCCAGCAGTGAAGGGCTGGAGCGCGCGTGAGCGCGAGACAGACAGGGGTCGGACAGAGCGGGACGGAGGCTTTCGGTTGACGATCGACTTGAAGGTCTCACGCAGAGGCGCAGAGACGCAGAGGCACAAAATCAAAGAGTTTTTGCTTGGCATGGACGACGACTTAGTTGCGAGGTTTCGGGGCCTGCCGGTGTGCGCTTGCTCTCAGCTACGCCAGTCTTTGCCCTCACTCAGGCGCGCCACCAGCATCGCCGCAGCGTTGTCACCTGCGGCGTTGAGCACCGTGGCTGCAGGATCGATGATGACGCTGATGATCGCGAGCAGCGGCAAGGCTTCGGGGGGGAAGCCGAAGACCGAGAGAATCAAGAGCTCGCCTATCATCCCTCCACTCGGGATGGCGCCCATCACCACGCCGACCAGCACGGCGACGAGCACCACGGCGAGCAAGGTGGGAGCGCTCAACTCCTGACCAAAGAGGCTGAGCGCAAAGAGAATCTTGAGCACGCCGCCGATCACCGAGCCGTCCTTGTGCAGCGCTGCCCCCATGGGGATCACCACCGCGCTCAGCGTCGAAGGCACACCCATCTTGGGGGCCGCCTCGAGGTTCACCGGCATCGTCGCCATGCTCGAGCAGGTGCCCAGCGCCGTCAGCGACGGCTTTGCCATTTGAGACCAGAAACTGCCAAGTGCCCCCTTGCCCCCCGCGAGGAAGGCATAGCCGCTGAAGGCGAGCAGGTAGTATCCCGCAGCAAACACATAATAGATAACAAAGACGCTTAGATAGGCCGTGGCCAGGTGCTCGCCTGTGTCCACTACCGTGGCGGCGAAGTAGGCGAACAAGCCCACTGGTGCCACGAACATGACATAGCGAATGACCTGCACGAAGACCTGCGCACCGCTCTGCAGGAACTGGGCGAAGGCCTTGCCCCCCTCTCCGGAGGCGCGGGTTGCGGCGCCGACCGCAATCGAGAATACAATGAGAGGCAGCAGCGCCTTGCGTGAGAGCATGTCGACGAAGTCGGGCACAGTGAAGGTCTTCACCACTTGTTCCAGTAAGGGTGGCGGCTCCTCCATGGTGGGTAGCGAGAGTTCGAGACCCTCTCCGGGACTTGGTGCGAAGACAAGCATCACGCCCAAGGCCAGAATGGAAGCAATGAGTCCAGTTCCGAAGAATACGATGAAGGTCCAGCCGTAGACGCGGCCCAGCTTGGGACCGCTGAGACTCGAGACCACGCTCGAGGCCAAGGTGAAAAAGACCAGCGGCACAATCATCATGAAGATCAGGTTCAGAAAGAACTCGCCGAGGGGCCGTATGCTCAAGGCGAACTCTGGTGCCGTGCTGCCGAGCAGCAAGCCGCCAATGATCGAGCCGAGCAGCAGCATGGAAAAGCCATAGCTTCGAAACAAACGACGCATCCCCAATCCTTGGTGTCGGCCGCCGGAGCTGGCGAGCGAGCCCATGCTAACGATGATCGTGAGGATTGCGAAGCCGTGCAGCGCAGGTTCCTCGCTGAGGCAGGTGTTGGTATACAGTCTTGAGTAGGATTGAGAATACGGTGGCGGAGCTCGGCCCAAAGAGCTTGCTGGTGAGTCGTTTGGGGTGCTTGGCTGTTCAGGCCCTTGCGACTCTCCGCATGTGCCGCATCCACTTGTGGGACCACGGCATGCCGTGGCCAGTCCAGGGTCAAGACCAACCTTCGTTGTATCCGTTCGCTCTCGCGAGACCCTCGCAGCGCTGCGCAGGCGCATCGGATGCACCCTCGACAGACCCTGACTCGCTTCGCTCACTTGTGGAGTGCCATCCCTGGCACGCACCCTTCGGGCTGCCTGCCTTCGCAGCGAGTCTCCGCCTCCTGGCTTCGACTTCTACGCTCCGCGTGTGCGCGACAAACGCCTGCTCTCGCGCTAAGCTCCTCTTGCCCGAGTGCCAGAGCATGCAATCACACGACGGGCGATGAGACAGGACGGAGAACGATGCGAAGCCAATTCGGGTGCTGCTTAGTGATGTTGAGCTTTTTGCTCTGGCCGCAGAGTCTGCGAGCCGACGAGCCACACCGCTGTGGGACGATGCGCCTGCGTGAGCTCGTCGACGTGCCTGTCAAGCCGTACGATGGTGCACTCAAAGGCAACGGGGTCATGCCGACCATTGGACAGACTCAGGGCCTATGGACCTACGACCTGTCGGTCATGCCGCCGCGAAACGTCGAGCTGCCCTCGACCTGTCGGGCCGTTGGACAAGGCGTCGCGGTCTGGGTCGCCGACAACGTCTGGGCTTCCGAGGTCACTCAAGCCGACGTGGACCGGATCGTGGCTGCCTTGGAAACGCAGACCCCGGCGCACCCGGAGCAAGGCATCGTGGGCAACAACGAAGCGCTCTTCGGAGCTCCGCCCGCGTATACAGAGGGTGACCCGGTGCTCAGCGTCTTCGTCTACCGTATCGCTTCCTATCAACAGTACCAGTTCGACGGCCTCTTTCGCCGCGAGGATCTTGCCCCCTTCAACCCAGCCTGCCGCAACAGCAGCTCCACCTATTGTTCGAACGAGCTCGCCATGGTCCACGTCAACGCCCGCAACGTCGGCTCCGAATACATGCTCGGTGTCATCGCCCACGAATTCTCCCACCTCGCCCAGTTCGGCGCTGACGCGACGGAGGAGATTTGGCTCGAGGAGAGCTTCGCCGAGCTCGCCATGGTCTACAGCGGCTACGACGATGCCGGAAACGTGCAGAGCTTCGCCGATGACCCGTCGCAATCCTTGGTCTCGGACGCCCCCGTGAGCTACGGCGCGGGTTTGCTCTTCGGCAGCTATCTGCACGAACGGCTTGGTAGCGAGGGCGTGCGCGCCATCGTCGACGATCCCTTGGACGGCATCGCCAGCTTGTTGCCGCGAATTGGAGGCGAGTTTGCGCCATTTTTCGGGGACTGGGGTGTGGCCATGGCGCTCGATGAGCCCAGCCTCGAGGATGGGCGCTACGGCTTCGAGAGTTATGACGTTCCGTCGCTGGCTGCGGGCCAACTCTCGGAACCAGGCGAGCGCGTCGTCACTGTGCAACCCACGAGCACGGCGCTACGCACGCTGTTCTGGAAGATTCCCGACGGGCAGACCGTGCAGCTTCGCTTCGTGACTGAGAGTGAGGCGCTGAGGGCTCACGTCTTCGCGCGCACGCCGGCACAGGTCTTGGCGTTGCACAACGGTGAGCCGCTCGAGCTGCCGCCGGTCATGGCGGCGCAGCGCTTGACTGTGGTGCTGTCCAACGCGGACCCCGAGGCGGCGCAGGCGGTGACGCTGACTGCCGAGCTGGTGCCGAGCACCCAGGTCGTCGAAGAAGAGCCCGAGCGCGTCGAGGAAGCCCTGCTCGACGAGCCACTGCCCGACGAGGCGCCCGAAGACGAGGCCAAAGCCGATAAAGCTCCTGTCGATGAGCCAGTGGTCGAGCCATTCGAGCCACCTGATTCGGCAGAGCTCGATGACGACTTGGCCGCCCAGCCCCAGCCCAGTGGTGATGAGGGAGGCTGCGGCTGCGCGCTCCATCGTATTCCCGTGGGGCAGGGAAGCGTTGTGTCTCTGATTCTGCTGGGGCTGCTCTTTTTCCAATGGCGTCGGCGTGTTTGAGCAAAGGGGAAAGTGTATGGATCTCGAAACCTTGAAACAGCTCGCCAGTGATGGCGACCTCGAGGCAGCGGAGCAGCTTTGGACCGAAGCCGATCGTGCTGGTGATGCCGACCTTGCTTTGCTCGCCTGTACGGCGAGCGGCAACTTGGAGCACTTCGAGGCGTTGGCCAAACGCTTGTGGGAGGCGGGACAGTGGAAGGAGCTGGCGGCGCTCTGTGAGGCCTTCGGCTTCGTGCTGGACAAAGAGCGTGCCGAGGCCATCGCGGCGCTGCTGAAAGCTGCCCATGGTCGGCGAAAGGTGCGTCTGCTGTCGCCTGAGGCGGTGCTGGCCACGGTCGCTGAGGCAGTCCGCTCCACCGAGGCTTGGGCGTTCCGACATGGCGGTAGCCACCCGTCCTCCCCAAGTCGCCCGCGCACCACCGTCTGTCTGGTCGTGCTGCACCAGCCCTCATCTTTTCGGGGCGAGGACGAAGACGATGACGAGCAGGGCGTGCGTGCTGAGCGTGCTGACACCTTGGTCGTGGGCATCGCTGATGCTGGCTCGAGCTCGCCCTCTCCGGGGGCTGGCTGGAGCAGCCTCTCCCCTTGGCGGACTGACAGACAGAGCGTGAATGTGGTGAAGCTCAAGATGTGGGCAGCAAGCGATGACCTCGACGGTCGTCTTCGCCTGCAACGCAGCAGGGTGAACCCGCCCAAGCTCCCAACAGTGTCGCCACCGGACGCACCGGACCTCGTCGAAGAGCAGCTTCGCGCGGTCGAGACGCAGTTGGCCGAGGGCAATCTGGACAAGGCGAAAGAGGCCTTCACCGCTCTCTTGCGTGTATTCGAGAAGTGGAAACTCGGTGAGGAATCTCTGCTTGCCGCCGTCACTCGGAGTGAGCGTCGTTTGGCGAGTGTTCCCGATGCGATTCGGGTGGCGTCGAAGTCCTGGTTTGCGCGGGCCGCCAAGGGCAAGCCACTGCCCAGTGATCGCCTGGTGCGGCACCTGTGTCGCGAGGCCTTGCCGCGGCAGATGCCGCTCGAGTCATTGAACCAGCTCGCGCTGCAGCGGAGCTCCCTCTCCATTCGGCGTTTGGAGGTGTCTTTGCAAGCAGGTGCCGATGAAGCGGCGTTGCTTGCCCTGCGCGACTTCGCCAAGTCCCCTATGGCCGCGCAGCTCAGAGAGCTGCAGGTGGACGGGTGGATGACCTTCGGGGCAGGAAGTTTTCCGCTCCAGGCCTGTTCTGGGGGCTTTCCAGCACTCGAGTCTTTGGCGATTCGCGCCCTTGTCGACCCCGCTGGACTGAACTCCCTCGCCTTGCCTTCGTTGCGTGAGCTGACGGCGCCGCTGTCCGCTTCTGCTTTGGAGGCCTTGCTGCGTTCTCCCACCGCCCCGCAACTGCACACGCTCAGTTTGGGTTGGGGGGACGAGCCCGAGCGGCTGACCATGGTGCTTGCCGAATCTGAGAAGCTTGCGGCAGTGCAGCGGCTGGAGCTCGGTTTGCGTCTGCCGTCAGCTTCCGACGGTTGGCGTCGCTTGGGGCAAGCTGCGAGCCTGCGACCCCGGCAGCTCCTGCTGAGTCATGTTGGGGTGGATGCGGCGGTGATGACGGCGCTCCTGAAGGGCGCGTTGCTGCAGCGGCTGGAGTTCCTGGACCTGGGTTCGTGCTTCTTGGGTGCGAAAGGCTTTGGCGCGATGGCCGATGCGGAGGTGCTTGGAGCGCTTCAGTATTTCCGAGCGAGCCATGGCTATGGTCGCAACGACGAGGGGGAGCATGAGAGGACCTTCCCAGAGCGTTTTGCCCACGCTCGCTTCGTGCCCCAACTGCGCTGGTTGAGCCTGGTCGGGTGGCGCTTCGAAGCCAATGCCCTCAGCGCTTTGGCCGAGCGTTTTGGGGCGATCGAGCGCTTGTCCATCCGCGCCGCCGAGCTCACGGCAGACGCCGTCGAGGCGTTGGCGCAGAGTGATGGGCTTGGGGCTCTCGAGCATCTCGAGCTCAGCTTCAACCCCATCGGCGCGCGTGGGCTCGCCGCGCTGCTGCGCTCTCCGAAGCTAGGCGCACTGCAGCGTCTCGAGCTGCAAGACTGCGGGATTGGGCCCGAGGGCTTGCAGCCTCTCGTCGATGGCAGCGCTGCGCTGCCGTCGCTGCGGACCCTGATCCTCAACCAGAACCCACTGGGCAACGAGGGGGCAGGGCTCCTCACACAGAGCGATTGGCCGTCTCAGCTCTCATGGTTGGCATTGCACCAAACCAAGATCACCAAAAAAGGCATCGAGCTGCTGGCGGCTGCGCGACCTCTCGAGGGGCGCTTCACAGGCTTGCCTGGCTACAGCTCGATCGATCGCAAAATGGGCTGGAGCTTCGAGCCTCCTCCTGGGTAAGTGGGTTGTGTTGTGGGAAATGGGCGCTGCTCCATCGAAGACAACGGAACACGTGCTGGCGCAGGCTCAAGAGACGAAACCACCCCCGCCGCCAATTTCGCGCCGCCACGCCCGCAACACCTCGACCGCGTCGTCGACGTCCATGAGCTCACGTGCCACCAGCTTCTGCGCCACGAACTCGGGGAGACATGGCTGAAACTTCGACACCCGCGCATTCCCGTTCAGCTCCGTCCACCCAGCAGCATCGTCCCAAGTGAGGGCCGGTCCTTCTGCCAGCTCCAGAATCGCTTGGCGCACTGCCACCTCACTCTTTGCCGCCTCGCCCGTGAACCTGAGCGCCTCGTTGCAGGCGCTCACTTTCTCACCCAGGCGCGCCTGCAGCGCCGCAGACAGCAGACGGTTGGCGCGACCACCCGCGAAGGTCCACCACTTGATGCCGCCGTCGAACTCCTGCGTCAGCGGCGTCGCCTCGTCCCGCAGAAAGACGTGCGCGTCGCGGAGCTGCTGCAGGGCCGCACTCGCTCGCTTCGACCACCAAGGCCGCACCTGGTCCTCAACCAGCAGGTCGTGCATCGCCCGACACAGGGCGCGAGAGAGCAGAGTGGGGCGACCCTGCCAACGCGGATAGGCTCCGTGCTCTGTGGGCTCCACCTCGCACGTCCCACCTTTCCAGTTGACCTGCAGAATCCGCCAAGGTCGACCGCCAAGGACGAAGGCCGCACTCCGCCGATCCTCATCCTGCAGGAAGAAGGCGTCGACCATCCCTATCTCTTGCGCACCGTGCAGCACTCTAAGCACACGAGGCGTCGAAAAGACCGCATAGAGCTCGAGGAAGTTCTTCGCGCCATAGAGCTTCTGGCCGCGGTCGCCGAGCACCAGCCGATGG
>JAVFAO010000328.1:0-8086 GCA_034002465.1 Myxococcota bacterium | reverse complement strand
GGCCTCGGCGTGGATCTCGAGCATGGCTTTGACGAAGCGATCGAGGGTGAGCTTGGACTCGCTCTCTGTGGGCTCGATCATGATGGCACCCGAGACGTTGAGCGGGAAGTACATGGTGGGCGGGTGAAAGCCATAGTCCATGAGCCGCTTGCAGAGGTCGAGGGTCTTGACTTGCTCCTTGAACGAAGCATCGCAGAGCACGACCTCGTGCATGCAATGACCGCTGCGGGCCAGCTTGTAGGTGGGCAGGAGGTGCGCGCGCAGGTAGTTGGCGTTGAGCACGGCGAGCTCGGCGTTCTGGCGAACGCCCTCGGCGCCGAGGGCACGAATATAGGCGTAAGCCCTGACCAAGATGAGGAAATTACCATAGAACGCCTTGACCTTGCCGATGGCTTGTGGGTGCGCGTCGCTGAGCGAGTAGCGTCCGTTCTCATCGCGGAGGATGCGCGGTACAGGCAGAAACGGCGCGAGCTCCTGCGTCACGCAGATGGGGCCAGAGCCGGGTCCTCCTCCGCCGTGCGGCGTGGAGTAGGTCTTGTGCAGGTTGAAATGCATGACGTCGACGCCCATGTCTGCGGGGCGCACCTTGCCTTGGATGGCGTTCATGTTGGCGCCATCGAGGTAGACCAGGCCGCCACGCTCGTGGACGATCTGGGCGACTTCGGCGATGCGGCTCTCGAAGAAGCCCAAGGTATTTGGGTTGGTCACCATCAACCCGACGCAGTCTTCGTCCATCGCGGCGCGCACCGCTTCTGGGTCGAGCAAGCCATCATCACCGCTCTTCAGCTCCACCGAGGTGCAGCCAGCGAGCGAGCTCGACGCAGGGTTGGTGCCGTGGGCGCTGTCAGGGACCAAGATCTTGTTTCGCGTGCCTTGCCCACGCGCTGCCAGCGCCGCGCGCATCACCCACAAACCGGTGAGCTCACCATGGGCGCCTGCTGCGGGCTGCAGCGAACAGGCGTCGAGCCCAGAGATGGCGCAGAGCATGTCCTCGAGCGCGCTCATCAGGGCCAAGGCCCCTTGGCACCAGTCGACGGGCATGTAAGGGTGCAAGCGACCGAATTCGGGCATTGCGGCGGCGCTCTCGTTGGCTCTGGGATTGTACTTCATGGTGCATGATCCAAGAGGATACATGCCAGTGTCGATGGAGTAGTTCCACTGGCTGAGGCGCACGAAGTGCCGCATCACCTGTGCTTCGCAGACCTCTGGCAGCTCAGCAGGCTGCTGGCGGCGCAGGGTCTCGGGGAGCACCGAGCTGGGGTCGAAGCCCTCTACCCCTGAGGGTGGTAGATCCATACCGCGCGCACCCGCTTTGGATTGCTCGAAGATCAGGCATTCCTCCTGCGCCAATGTCTGTGATGCGCGACCTCTTGCTCCCTCCAGCGGATGGCTGCTCATGCTCACCTCAGTTTTTTGTCGATTGGGCACTTGGCCTGTTTCCCAAGTTTTTGTCGATTGGGCACTTGGCCTGATTTTTTTGTCGATTGGGCGCTTGGCCTGTTTCCCAAGTTTTTGTCGATTGGGCACTTGGCCTGATTTTTTGTCGATTGGGCGCTTGGCCTGTCCCCAAAATGTGAGGCCAGAGAGCGAACGCTGTGGCCTTTGGGCCACGCAGGGGTGTGGCCCCGATGCGCCTCAGAGCGCGGTGCATCAACAGTTGTTTATCGCGCTCTCAGGGGGCGGTCGTCAAGACAGCTCGAGCCAAGCGAAAGTGAGCGAAGGGCACGCATCCTCGCGCCAATCCGAAGGATTTGCAGCTGGCGCGAGGTCGGTGCCCGAGAGCGAACGAATGCAAGCGAAAGTGAGCGAAGGGCACGCATCCTCGCGCCAATCCGAAGGATTTGCAGCTGGCGCGAGGTCGGTGCCCGAGAGCGAACGAATGCAAGCGAAAGTGAGCGAAGGGCACGCATCCTCGTGCCAATCCGAAGGAATGGGTGGGTGGTCGAGAGCCATACGCTTGCTTGCGCTCTACCTGCGCAGGCTTCGTGATGGCATTCGCTCTCGGGTATCGACCTCGCTCGATGACTCGCGAGCTTGGAGTACCCTTCGCTCGCTTTCAATGGCCTATTGAGTCCCGCATTGAGGAGTGAGCCCACGGCGTTGGAGGTGATAGCATCCCGTCTTGTTCGACCACTTCGCCATTGCTCGCGCGCTTCGCGCGGCTCGAACATCCCTTTGATTTGTCTTCGTGGGGCGCTGCCCCACACCCCGCCAAAGGGCTAGCCCTTTGGAATCCCTTCTCTTTTTCGGCTCGATTGGCGAAAGCTGGGGGCGCTACAGTGTCTTGGCGAAGGCGCGCGAGAGGCGCTCGATGGCTTCGTCCACGTCGGCGCGTTGGGCGATGAGCGGCGGCACGAAACGCAGCGTCGCAGGTCCGGCGAGGTTGATGAGCAGGCCTTCTTCACGTGCGGCGAGCATGAGCTTGGAGGCCCACTCACTGCCCACCTCGAGGCCGATCATCAGACCCAAGCCGCGCACCTCTGGGGCGCCTTGGGCGAGCTGCGGGTAGCCCGCAGCGAGGGCGGCGAGCTGTTCACGAAGATAGCTGCCGGTGTCGATGACCTGCTCCAGGAAACCCTCTTCAGTGATGGCTTCGAGCACGACCAAGGCGGCTCGGGCGGCAACGGGGTTACCGCCGAAGGTGGATGCGTGGCTGCCTTTCTCGAAGCCGAGTGAGAGCTCCTCGGTGGCGAGCATGACGCCCATGGGGAGGCCAGCGGCGATGCCCTTGGCGAGGGTCATGATGTCGGGTTGGATGCCGTAGTGTTGGTGGGCCCACAGGGTTCCGATGCGTCCGAGGCCGCACTGGACCTCGTCGAAGATGAGCACCACCCCGCGTTCGTCGCAGAGCTTTCGAGCGCCTTGGAGGTATTCCATGGTGGCAGGTCGCACGCCGCTTTCACCCTGTACTGGTTCGAGCAGCAGGGCGGCGGTTTGGTCGCCAAGCGCGGCGTCGAGGGCTGCGAGATCGTTGAAAGGAATGTGCACGAAACCGGGAGGCAGCGGTTCGAAGCCGGCCCAGTACTTGGGCTGCCCAGTGGCGGCGATGGCTCCCATGGTGCGGCCGTGGAAGCTGTTTTGCGCGGCGACGATTTCGACGCGCTGGGTCTGCCCGCGTCGCACTTTTTGATAGCGTCGGGCGAGCTTGATGGCGGCTTCGTTGGCTTCGGCGCCAGAGTTACAGAGGAAGACCCGATCGGCGAAGCAGAGCTCGACGAGCTTGCTTTGCAGGAGGATCTGCGGCTCGTTGAAGAAGATGTTGGAGACATGCAGCAGCTTTGCGACCTGCTCGCGCAGCGCCTCGACCACCTTGGGGTGGGCGTGGCCCAGGCTCGAGACGGCGATACCACCGACGAAGTCGAGGTATTCGCGGTCTTGGGTGTCGAAGAGCCGCATCCCCAGTCCATGGTCCATGACCACTGCCTGAGGGGCGTAGTTGAGGCTGATGGTGCGTTGACCTGCCGAGAGTAGCGCTTCGGTGTTCGATGCTTTGGCCATGACCGATCTCCTAACATCCTGCAGAAGTGCAGGGGACGTGCATGGCTATAGCACTTTTTTTTTCGCGTGGCAGGAGGCATTGCACCGCCGTTTGGCCCTGTGGCGAGCGAAGTCTCGAATGGCTTCGGCTTCGTGGGGTCAGCGTCTTGGCAGCGGCTGAAGAGGCCTTATAGCTGCGCTTGGGCGATAGCGATGGGCTTCGCTCTGACACCGACCTTTGTCCCGCGGCCCTCGCCCTGCGAGAGCGGGCAGATTCGTTGATACCGGAGGCTCTGATGAGAACTGCCATCATTCTGTTGTTGATGTTGATTCCGTTGACCGCGGCTGCTCAGGTCGAGAGCTTGGATGGTCTCGCCGAGAAGTCTGTGGAGATGCTTTCGGTGGACGGGAAGTCGTATTCGATCGACAGCGTTGCTGGGGAGAAGGGCACGCTTCTGATCTTTACCTGTAACCACTGCCCCTATGTCAAAGCGTGGGAGGCTCGTACTGTTGAGCTCGCACACGCGGCGTTGCAGCAGGGGGTGGGGGTGCTCGCGATCAACGCGAATGATCCTGCGCGGGTGCCCGAGGACGGCTTGGAGGAGATGAAGCGGCGAGCAGCAGAGTTGGGCTTGAAGTACCCCTACGTGGTCGATGAGAAGGGGAAGGTGGCTCAGGCGTTTGGCGCGACCAAGACACCAGAGTTCTTCCTTTTCGATGCCAAGGGCAAGAGGGTGTACCACGGGGCTCTGGACGACAACGCGGACGACGCCAAGAAAGTGAACAAGACCTACCTGGCCGACGCGTTGTCGGCGCTGTTGGCGGGCAAGGCGCCTGCGGTGAGCTCGAGCAAGGCCTTTGGCTGTGGGATCAAGTTTCCCAAATAGGCGCAGTGCCGGGGCGATGTCAAGGGGGGCGCTTGACACGGCGGCTTGGCTCCATTAGAGCAGAGGCCAGCTTGCTGCTGGGGTACTCCCGGTTGAGCGGGGGGCGCGTCGAGTCTCGTCCTGCCGTATGCCATCGACAGTGAGCGAAGGGCACGCATCCTCTGGACATTCCGAAGGAATTGTCGCTGTCGAGAGGTCGGTGCCCGAGAGCGAACGAATGCCATTTGGAGACGAGAGGCTGGGAACTTGAGGGGACAGGCCAAGTGCTCAATCGACAAGAAGTTGGGGGAGCAGGCCAAGTGCTCAATGGACAAGAAGTCAGCATGGCCGAGGCCAGTTGTGCGGTCTGTGGGGCCCATTTTGAGCTTCGCTTCGCGTTCCAGCTCGTAAGCTTGGGCAGCGAGCAGCTTCGGGTCTGCAGTATGCCTTGTCGACAGCGCCTACTGCAGAGTGTGCAGCCGCCTCGCGTCACACAGGAGTCGGTGCGTCTCGCCGTGCTCAATTTGAAGGGCGGCACCGGCAAGACGACGACGGCGGTGAGTTTGGCTGCGGGGCTGGCAGAGGCGGGGCAAGAGACGCTGCTTCTGGATCTCGATGCGCAGGGGCACGCGGCCTCGAGCCTCGGAGCCAAGACCAGTCACGGGCTCTATGAGCTCCTAGTGGATGGCTGGCCAGCGCGTCAGTGTGCTGTGCGGGTGCGCAAGCATCTCCACGTGATGGGGGGAGAGCAGAAGCTGGTCGCTTTGGAGCTGTGGCTCGCCCAGCAGGGTGGTCAAGGGCGCTTGCTGAGCGAGCGGCTCGGTGCTTTCGAGTCGGCGTTTCGATATGTCATTTTGGACTGCGGGCCAGCGCAGTCCTCGCTCAACCTCAACGGTTTGCTCTACGCGCAGCGGGTCTTGGTGCCCGTTTCTTGCGACTACCTTTCGCTCTTGGGCGTCAAGCAGATGCTGCGCAGCTTCGAGCAGATCCGCAAGGCGCACGGGAGCAAGGTCGAGATTTGGGGCATCTTGCCGACCTTTTACGACCGCCGCAATCGGATGAGCGATGAAGCCATGAAGACCTTGAAAGGCTACTTTCGCGAGAAGGTGCTCTCTCCCATCCGCATCAACACGACGCTCAAGGAAGCGCCACAGCAGCAGAAGAGCATCTTCGAGTATGCGCCGAATTCGGCGGGCTCCTTCGATTATCGACGGCTCGTGCAGCAGATTTTGGGGAACTCCGAGGGCAGCGAGGCAGTCTACGAAGAAGGGCGCAGCTCGGGGGGGCGACCCGAGCAGACATGAGCGCAGGCAGCGCTTGAAGGTTTGCTCCGGCTCTGTTACAGCTAGCGAGTGGTAGTCTGTGGTTGGCTCCGCATGACGTCGCTACTGCGCGTCTTGGCGCCAATGACAAAGGGGCGCTTTCACATGCAAGTACCCAAGATAGGTGATGTCGTAGCGGGTCGTTACGAGCTGACAGGCGAGCTGGGACGAGGCGGCTTCGGCGTCGTGTTCAAGGCCACGCAGCTTGGGATGAACCGCCCGGTGGCGTTGAAGGTGTTGCTGCCCCAAGCAGCGAGTGTCGACACCGTGGTCGATCGCTTCACGCGCGAAGCGCAGCTGGCGAAGAACCTGGTTCACCCCAACACCATCCAGCTCTACGATTTCGGCGAGACAGAGGGGAATTGTCTCTATATTTCAATGGAGTTCCTCGAGGGAGAGACCCTCGACAAGCTGCTCAAGCGTGAGGGCCAGCTGCCCATGGAGCGCGCGATTCACATCGCAGCCCAGATTTTGAAGAGCCTCGCCGAGGCGCATGAGCATGGCATCGTGCACCGCGATCTGAAGCCGGCGAACATCTTCTTGCGTCAGCTCGTCGGGGAGAAAGACTTCGTCAAGGTGCTCGATTTCGGTATCGCCAAGGCCTTGAATCTCGATGGAAACGAGGACGAAAAGCTGACCCAGACCGGGAGCTCCTTTGGCACCCCGAGCTACATGGCGCCCGAGCAGATTCGCGGTGTCAATGTGGGGGCGCACACTGACTTGTATTCGGTGGCGCTGATCATTTTGAAGATGGTGACGGGCAAGACCGCCGTCGAAGGGGGGACCCCCATCGAGACCGCTGCGATGCAGCTGTCTCTGCACGACATTCCGATCCCTGATTGGGTCGCGCAGACCTCCCTTGGTCCAGTGTTGCGAAAGGCGCTGCGCAAGGAAATCGCGTTGCGCTACGTCAACGCCATCGACATGTTGCAGGATCTGCAGAAGGCCGGGGCCAACCTTCGTGGTGAGCTGGTGGTGCCGCCGGTGCAGTCGAGCGCAGGCGCCACGCCTGTCTCTGGACGCTTGAGCGGTAGCTTTGGCAATTCTCTGTCGAGCTCGTTCTCCGGTCCCGTCCCTTTGCCTCCACCTGCGCGGCCGCGCAGCAATGCACTGGTCATCGTGTTGGTCGCCTTGATTGTGTTGTTCGTGGGTGGAGCGCTGGTCTTTCTCCTGGTCTTGAATCAGCCAACGCAGCAGGGTGGCACCGCGCAGGCGGCTGGAAGCGATGCGGGGACCGAGAAGGCTGTCGAGGCCAAGCCCGTCGATGACAAGACCACACAACCCGCAGCACAGCCCGAGGAGAAGCCCGCGCCCGAAGACGACTTCAACTTCGACGATCTTGGGCCTCCCGAGGTGATTGTCGAGGTGATGCTGCAGTCGCAACCGGCAGGCGCCGTGGTCAAGGACGGCGAGCAGATTTTGGGTACCACTCCCTTCACAGCGGCTTTTGACCAATCGCTGGGCAGCAGACGCTTGAGTTTCTCTGGACCCGGTTACGTCGAGGAGGTCGTCGAGCTCGATCTCGACAATCCGCAGCCCGTCAATGTAACCCTGCGTCTCGAGGAGGCTGTCGCAGTGGCCGTGCAGGATGACGAGCCCAAGACCGACAAGCCGGAGACCGACAAGCCGAAGACCGACAAGCCGAAGACCGACAAGCCGAAGACCGACAAACCGAAGACCGACAAGCCGAAGACCGACAAACCCAAGACCGACAAACCCAAGACCGAGCCCGATGACAAGAAGCCTGCGATTCCTCTGCCTGACGAGGAGTCGAAGCCCGATAAAGGTGCTTCCATCCCCCTGCCCGACTAGTGAGGCCATCATGAAGCTGACCCTATCATTGAGCGCTCTCTTGCTCGTCGCTGCAGTGGCGTTGCAGGGCTTTGCCCAAGAGAGCGAAAAGAGCCGCGACCAGCTCATTGCCGAGGCCTTGCGCGCCTACAACGAAGGCAACTACGACAAAGCGCTCGACCTCTACTTCGAAGCCAAGGTGATCGAGGACTTGGCAGAGATCGACTACTCCATTGCGCGCTGCTATCACAACCTGCAGAAATGCGAACAGGCTCGAAAATTCTATGAAAAGACCATGAGTCGCATCGATGAGCTACCCGAAGGCTTCGACCTTCGCGTGCAAAAGCAGCTCGTCGAATTGGAATCCTGCGTGGACCCCGAAGACACTGTGGTGGTGACGCAACCCGAGCCGCCTCCCGTCGATCCGCAACCTGTCGATCCCGAGCCCGAATTGCCCGAGGAGAGCAGCATCGATTGGCTCTCCATTGGCATCATGGGTGGGGGTGCAGCCATCGCCATCGCGGGTCTGGGCGTGGACCTGGGGAGCCAAGGTCTGATCGACGACCACAAGAAGTACTCCAGTGACATCTCGACCGGAAGCAACGACGAGCGACGCACCAAGGTTGCTGG
>JAVFAO010000327.1:0-8105 GCA_034002465.1 Myxococcota bacterium | reverse complement strand
TCCTCCTCCGATGGCAGCTCCTCCTCGTAGTCCACAACCTCCGGAGTCCACTCGTAACTGGCTTCTAGTCGCAACAACGGTTCGCCATCCAACACCATAGCACCTGCCGACCACAGCGCTAGGGCGCTGACACAGCCAACCTCCGACAGATACTGCCAGACGTAGATACCCCCTGGGACCAACTGCAGAGCAACCGGCGCTGCGTCCACCGCAGCATCGAAGAACAGCCAGCGCCCTTCCTCGAAGACCTCGCTACACTCGCCCCCGGCCGCCAAAGCTGGCAGAGGGAGGAAAGGCTTCAGCAGCTCCTCGTCGTGGAGGCGGAGCACTCCGTCGTTGCCAACGCTGCCCAGCGCGGGCTGCAAGCCCAGCCCTTGGCGCAAGGCGTTACTGCGCTCGAGCCGTGTGTCCACGGCGGTCTGCGGCTGCGGAGCAGGCCCACAGGCGAGGTTGAGTCCGAACAGCACCATGAAAGGCAGCACGCTACGAGCTCTCATACACTTCCTCCTCTCAGCCGCCCAGCGCCCCAGCACCGCCGCCTGTGGCGGCGGGGTGCAGCGCCCCACGTATTCCATGCTCTCCAGAAACACACCCAAGACAGCCCTGGGCACGGCGTGCCGTGCCCCTACTTTTCGGCCCAAACGGCGAGCTCGTTGCCCGCAGGATCCTCGAAGTGGAAGCGGCGTCCTCCAGGAAAGACGAAGGGCTCGAGCAGAATGGTGCCGCCAGCGTCGCGCACGCTCTGCAGGGTGGCATCGAGGTCAGTGGAGAACAAAATGACCAGCGCGCCGCCTTTCGAAACGCTCTCGACCAGTCGCATACCGCCAGACTCACCGCCGCTGGAACGACGAATTCCTGCATACGAGGGCCCGTAGTCGTTGAAGCCCCAACCAAAGGCAGCAGCGTAGAAGGACTGTGCGGCCGCCATATCGGTGACGGACAGCTCGATGTAGTCGATCTCGTGGTGCACGTGCTCTGGTGTGCTCATCGGACAATGCTCCTGGGCTTGGCTCGTTGCACAAGCGCTGATGGTGAAGGAAAAGAGCAAGAGGGCAAGGCAACGAAAGGCCCGCATGGCTTCAACTCCAAGGAAGGCGCGCTCCGCCATAACCTGCAGCGAAGCGCAATCCGGCACAGTGAAGCAGAGCCAACAGACGGTCAAGCGAGACGAGCAGCAGCAGCATAGAAAGCAAGCAAGCTACCAACTCGAGCCACCAGAGCTCGAACCCCAACTCGAGCCACCAGAGCTCGAACCCCAACTCGAGCCACCAGAGCTCGAACCCCAGCTCGAGCCACCAGAGCTCGAACCCCAGCTCGAGCCACCGGAGCTCGAACCCCAGCTCGAGCCACCAGAGCTCGAACCCCAACTCGAACGCCCTGAGCTCGAGCTACGAGAGCGAGAACTGCTCGAGCTCGAACCCCAGCTCGAATCTTGAGCCTGCGACCAGGCCCCCCAGGTCTCTACGACCTCACGCTTCTCTCCCTGCTTGCGCCACAACGTGCGAAGGAGCAGGCTGGCCACTTCGATGGCCTTCTCGTAGTCCTTGGCGCGCAGCGCCTTCTCTGCCGCAGCAAGGCTCTCCTCAGCGTCGAGCACAGTCTTGTCTTTCAGGCCGCCGCGGGTCGACGCCAAGCGCTCCATCGCCTTGGCCAACTTCTCGACCGCCGTCTCCCCCTGCGACAGATCCTGCTCGGCCAGTGAACGTGACTCCTGCAGCAGCGCGGCGGCGCGCTGTGCCTTGTCGAGGACGCGGGTCCAGTCTGCGTCGACCTGCTTGCGTTCGGATTTGAGCTCGTCGAGCAGCACGCGAGCATCCCGATAGGCGCGATTCGCGGGCTTGCGATCGAGCTTGGAGCCCTGGAGCAGCGTGCGTAGCGCAGCGCGCTCCGCTTTGAGTCCGGGATACGCCGCCGCAAACTGTTTCCACGCTTCACATTGCTGCTCCGCCTGCTGATGCTCCCCGCGCAGCGTCTCCCAGAGCGCATCGAGCTCTGCATGGAGCCCTCGCCAATCGTGGGGTAGCGCTTGCGCCCGCGCCCGCAAGGCCTCGGCCTGGGCAAAGAGCGCCTCGAATCGCTCACGAAGCTGCGTGGCGAATGGAGCACCTTCGGGAGCCTCGAAAGCACGCACGAACGCCACCGCCTCATCCTGGCGCGCCAAGCGCTGCTGCACCACCTGCTCCCACGCCTCGAGCTTTGACGGCATCTGCTCGACCTCGGCATAAAGCTCTTCAATGGCAGTCAGCACTCGCTCACATTGCTCACACCGATGCAGCGCATCGAGCACGAGCAGACGCTCGAGCTCCGTCCTGGCCTTCGCGAGCTGTTCCCGCGCTTGCTGAAGCAGCGCTTGGACCTCCTCGGCGTTGTCGACGATGGGGTGCAGGGAGCTTGGAGTGTTCTCCTCGAGCAGGGCCGCGATAGCGCGCTGCGTCGCAGGCAAGCGCGCCGCCAAGGCCTCGATACGCTCGCCCATCTTGTCGAGACGCCCACCCAGACTCTGTTTGGCCTCGAGCGCCTGCTCGAGCCGCTCGTCCAGTGTCGTCGCCAGCTCCTCCAACGTCGCGGCCGCGCTCTCGAGCGCTCGAAGCTCCCACTGTTCGACCCAGGCGGGGACGCCCTCGCGCCGCTCTCTCGCTTGCCGCAACACGGTGTCGGGCTGAAACGACGCGTCGCTCAGCGGCACGCCCTGTCCGCGCAGTTCTTGGACTCGAGCAGCGCTGCGGGCAAAGCGTTCACCGAGACGGTCGATCGCTTGGACCGCCAGCAGCACTCGCTCTGCCTCTTGTGCCACCGCGGTGAGGCGCGGCAAGCCTTCGCAGAGAGCGTCGTAGTGTGCGAGCGGATCGGTCTCGAGAGCAGCGCGCTGCTCTGCTCCCTCGAGCAGGGCAGCAGGCAGCAGCTCCTGCGGTCGCTTGCATGGCAGTCCGAGCGCCTCCAGCGCTTTCATGCTGTCGGAGAGCTTTCGCTTGGCATCGAGCCACTGGCTAAGGAGCACCGGCGTCTGCAGCAGCTTCGGCTCGAGCTCCTCGAGCTGCGTTTCGAGCGTGCTCCAGTCCTTGTCCATGTCGCCGTAGAGCGTCGCCAGGGTCATCCGTTCGGTGTGCGCTTCCCATCGCTCAGGCAGGAAGAGACTGCGCTTGGGCGGGGTCTTGGCGCTCACCTCGAGCTCGTCTCGAACGAGCAAGCGCAGCGCCGCCTTCACCCCTTCCACACTCCACAGCAGACCACTGCTCGCCAACTCGGTCGCCTCTTTCTCCAACGCTTCCAAACGGGCGAGGCGCAGCAGCAGACCATCGGCGAGGGCGGCGAGCCGTTCCAAGGTGGCCCGGGTCTTTCCAGAGGAGCGCGAGAGCACCTCGCCGCCAAAGAAGAGCGGGTGATGGAGCTCGAGCTCGAGCAGCCGCGACGCCGCATGCCCGAGCTTTTTGCGCAATTCACCAAGCTCTGCTCTCACCGCCCTCGACGCCTCGAGGTACCTGCGCCGCCGCCTGCTTCCCCAGAAGCCAAGCCCAACGAGGACCAACATTGTGAGCACAAAAGGAAGGAAGCGCCGGGTCCAAAAATGATGGTCGATAGCCTGCTCGAGTCGACCCGCCAGGCTGTGGTGCCGAACGCGAAGCGCGTCGAAAAGCCCGCGCGCCGTGGCATAATCCTCAACGGAGAAGGCCTCTCTGGCCTCTGCGAGTTGCCCTTCGAGCTCCAAGAGCTCTTCGAACCAGGGCGCGCTATCCAAAGCCGAGGCGTCGAGCTCCCCGCGAAGCTGCATCAGCGCGAGGTCGAGCTTCTGCATTGACTTCCCGAGCTCCTCGCGACGGGTGTAGAGCTCTCCGTCGACGGCTTTGATGAGCTGCATCAACGCCCGATCGTAGTCGCCGCTGCCAGCGCTGGCGGCGAAGGACGATTCATCGATGGTCCTCTTGATGACCTCGGTTTCGAAGCCCAGGCCAGACCAGTTCGAGCCGGGATGCACCGCGATACCTCGGTTGTCGATGGACATCGCGATGAGTACGCTACGCTGCGGATCGATGCCAGCGTCCGCCGGGACCGTCTCTGCTTGTCGAAGCCAGGCATCCCATACCACATCTGCGTAGTCGATGGTGCTTGCTGCATACATTCTCCCAGAACGATGCCCAGGATCGGTATTGTTCACCAGCACCACGTGGTAGCGCGCCCCCACCCGACTAGAATACTTGGCGAGGGAGCGACGTAGACCGTTCAGGCTCTGACTGACATCACCCACCGAGACGCGGTCGGAAGAGATGGGTGGGATGACACTCGCAGCCCAGCTCTCCGAGAGCCCAGCGCACGTGAGGAGCAAGACGCTCAGGCACCCTATCCTGCACGCAGACAGCAATGACATGAGACCTCCCCAGACTGCCTGCCCCAGCAGGCGAATGCTGGGCAGCTTCGGAGTGTTTGGCGAGAAATGCAAGCATCCAGCGAGTGTCAGTCGCGGGCGCATCCGAGGTGCTCGAGCGGGGCCGCGAGGAGCTCGCGGGAGCGCTTGCCTTGCCCTGCGGGCGACGAACTGCTATCCACCTCGCACGTGGGTGGTCTGGATGCGCGATTACCTGACCTCCCCGGAGGTTGTATGCGAGTACTCGGCTTCTGTAGCGTATTGTTTGTCCTGCTTGGCGTCAGCGGCTGCAAGAGCAGCGTCGACCCGGCCTATCTCGAGGCCAGAACCAAGTGGGCCGATGCCATCTGCGCGTGCACAGAGCTGCCCCGCGACCAGAGCCTCGAGTGTATGCGTGCGGTCAAGTCCCCGGAAGACAAGAGCCCCACGGGTGAGCCCACGGGCATCTATGAGAACGGTCTGAAGGAAGAGGACCAGGCCAAGCTCGAAGCCGCGCTCAACAAGGCCACCAAGTGTACGGAAATCATCAGCTCTACCGCGATGCCCGAGTAGCGCTGACGCCCGCGAGCAAGAACAGGAAATCAAAAGGATTCCAAAGGGAGCCCTTTGCCCACCTGATGCGCATCACATCTAAGCGATTGAAAGGCATTCGCAATATTGACGAGTAGGGGCGCACCTGCGTGTGCGCCCTCCCCGGACTCTGCATACACTCAGGACAGTATTTTGCGCCGTCTATGGCGTCTCCCCTCAAAACACCTCAATCACCTTGCTCGCTTGCAACCATAAGAGCAGAGGGATGAGCAACCACAGCAGCGAGCCGACATAGACCTTGGCCAAAAAGGCCCCCGGCTCTGTTCCCTGCTCTTCGAGCAACGCATCGAGGCGAGCAGAGGCTTCGCTGCCCGTCAATTCTTCGGTGTTCAGTACCGCGTGCAGACCAGACGCAACGGCTTCCGAAGGGTAAATGCGAATCCTGCCCAGCGCTCTCGCGCCACGCTTGCTTCGCGCCGGCTCCTCCTGGGGACCATAGGCAGCCGTCAGGAACAGGTGCAGGAGGCGAGAGAGAAGGGGGGGAGGGAGCACAGACAACAAGTCGAAGCGAACCTTGAACCCTGTCGATTCCACCACCCCCTTCGACTTCAACGTGACAGTGTCGAGGGTGCGTTGAATGCCCTCGAAGTCGCTCCAGGGTAAATGCCGAAAGCCCAACGCGAAGATGCTGACTCGGGTGCTGCTGAACCAGATTCGAGTGCCCAAAAAAGTCGCCAGGGTCAGGAGGACCGCCACCACCGAAGCACCAAACACCAGGTTGAAGCTGTCCACCTTGGGGTCGCCGAAGCGCAGCGACTCGACAAAGGCCGTGCCCCCCCACCACATCAGCAGGCCACAGCACAGCAAGCCGAGCAGACCCAGGACCAGGGTCGGTCGGGAGCGTTGGATGGACATGACGCGCTTCTGCGGCTTCGCTCGGCCGTTCTCCGCCCGCGCCATTGAGGCCCCAGATGCACGAAGCGCGGGCAACAGCGCCGCTAAGCCCTCCGCATCAGCGCTCACACCACGGGCCTCGAGCCAGGGCAAGCCGCTTCCATCCTCAGCCGGGTCCAGGGCACTGAACGCCAACCGCACGTTCCGACGAACACGGTGTTGCAGCTCGACGTGCAGAAACGCGCGCTCTCCTGGGAAGCTGAAGCGGTGCAGCAGCGCGCAGCCACTCGGCCGCAACGAGCGCGAGAGCTTCACCACCACATCTTCCCAATCCCAAGCGCCGTCCTGCTCCCAATCCTGCGCGCCCTGCAAGCGCAAGTGCTCACCATCCCAGACGATACGGCGCTCGCCGTGGCACAACTCGAAGGGTGCCGACGGCGCCTCTTCATCCCAAGCAGCAGCGAGACCAGCCTGCGCTCGAGCATCGCCCTCACCCTGCCCTTCGCTCAGCTCCAATTGCTCGACCGAAGACCGACGATTGCGCTCGTATGTCATAAACCCTCGGACGTACCTACAGTCCACCAGACCGGACGACGCATCAGGCCGTCTGGGCTACACCACCCACAAGCTGAAGTCAAACAAGGTTCAATGGGCATAGCCCTGCTCCGCTGATACGCATCGTCTGCACCTACCCATCGCTTGGGCGCGCTTGGCTTCTTGTCCATTGGGCACTTGGCCTGTGCTTCCCTACTTCTTGTCCATTGGACATACTTCTTGTCCATTGGACACTTGGCCTGTGCTTCCCTACTTCTTGTCCATCGGACACTTGGCCTGTTCCTTAACTTCTTGTTGATTGGGCGCTTGGCCTATCCCCTCAACTTGTTCTAGGCAGGAACAATGCAATCGAGCGTGAGCACGCATCCTCTCGACATTCCGAAGGAATTGCCGCTGTCGAGAGGTCGGTGCCCGAGAGCGAACGAATGCACCACGAAGAGCACGAAGGACACGAAGAATGAAACGACACCAGACGAATGGAATGGCGCCCGCTCCTCTTCGGCGCTCTACCGCCGCACCTGAAGCAGGAGTATACAGCGCGCTTGGAGGCAGCGCCCACACTTCGCCGCCGCCTCCGGTCGTCGTTCCAGCCGACCGAACGCTCTGGGAAAGGCCACTCTATGAGCAAAAAAACCTACGCTTTCCTTGCGCTTGCTGCACTCGCCTGCGCGCTGGGACTGTACTACAGCGGGGTCTCGTCGCTCGACTTCTTCACCCACCTCGACCGCCAAATCCACCCCGTCAGTTGCTCGCTGATGCCCGGAGAGAGTGTCTCGAGCACTTTGGATCCCTCGCAAGAGGGCTGCAAAGTCGCGCTGATGTCGCCCTACTCCTCCTTCGCCCGCGACCGCTACTGGGGCGGCATCCCCTGGTCACTGCTGGCGATGGGGCTCTTCGCCTTCGGTCTGGCCACCGCCCTGTGGGGCATCGCCTCGCGCAAGGCCCACCTGCCTGGCACGGGGCTCTTCGTCCTGCTCACCGGCGTGGTCGCCGCGGCGAGCTCCGCTGTCTTCGCCAAGATTGCCTTCACCGAGCTCGACGCCTTGTGCAAGACCTGCGCAGGAACCTACGTCGCCTCGGGGCTGCTGCTCGTCGCAGGCATCCTCAGCCTGTGGTCCACCCGCGCCGACCGCAAACGTTTCTTTGCTCCCCCTCCTCCCCCGGAAGCGCCGCTCTACCAACGGCCAGTGAGCATCTCCCTCAGCGGCGAAGAGACCCTCCCGGATGAAGCGCCTGAAGCGCCAGCGCCCGAAGCGCCAGCGCCCGAAACGCCCGCCCCAGCACGCCCGCCCACCACCGCCAGCACCCTCCTCAGCTACGCCATACTCGCCCTCGAGATGGGGCTCTGCGTGGGCGTGCCAGTGCTGGTCTACGTCAGCGCCTTGCCCGACTATCGCCCCTACATCGAGGCCTGTGAGACCCTCTCCAAGCCCGAGGCCGACCCAGGTGTAATGCTCGAGCTCAGCCCCGGTCCCAACCCGGCCACCCTGGTCCTCGACCCGCTCTGTGCCGCCTGCAAGGCCTTCCACCAGCGCCTCGACGCTTCGCCTGTCGCCCAAGGATTTGGGGGAGCAGGTCAAGAGCCCAATCGACAAAAAATGGGGGGAGCAGGTCAAGAGCCCAATCGACAAAAAATGGGGGGAGCAGGTCAAGAGCCCAATCGACAAAAAATGGGGGGAGCAGGTCAAGAGCCCAATCTACAAAAATTGGGGGGAGCAGTTCAAGAGCCCAATCGACAAAAATTGCCGATGCGCATGGTGCTGTA